>CAYTVR010000003.1:0-97384 GCA_964441245.1 uncultured Saprospiraceae bacterium
AGGTTGACATGGCATATACCTCACCTTCTACTGCCGAAAACCAAATCGAAGTACTAAAGGCGGTCGCTAAACCCGCAACGGCTCCAGCTCCCATAATCGCAATTCGTTCAGGACCAACTAATTCATTTTCATCAAATTTTCTTCCAACCAAACTTAATTTTCCTAAAATCGTTGTTACCCAACATACAAACATTGCGGTGAATGCCGCACACAATCCAGACATCAAGTTGACTGCAAAAGCAATATCTTCAGGATTATTGGATAATATTTCTGCTAAGAAGGTGAAAAATCGACCGACAATCAAAAATACAGGTGCTCCTGGTGGGTGAACCACTTGTAGCTTATACGCTCCAGTAATAAACTCTCCACAATCCCACAAACTTCCCGTTCGTTCAGCAGACATGAAGTAAACGGCAAAGGCTATAAAAAAGACTACCCAGCCAACAATATTATTTAGTTTTTTAAAGTCCATTTATCTTTGATTAAGTTGAATTGATACATTGATTATTTTAGCTTTTGTAGATAAAGCTTGTTCATCTATACACCAATTCTTTGATTTCGTTTAATCTTGCTTCAAAATTTACCTGCAAAAGTAATAAAATATTACCAAGAATCGTCCTATGATCGTGGCTTAGAGCAGTTAAGGTCAATTGAAGCCAGATTTTGTTGGATGGGTTCTTCGAATCTTCAGTTTATATGGCTTCATTTCTACGAAAATCAGGAAAAAAGGTTATTAAATCAGCTCTTTTAACTTAAATAGCCCGTTTTTTATACAAAACCTTACCTTTGCAAGCAAATCAATTCAAATTATTAAAAAAATCATCATGAAATTCCTTGTTCTCGGTGTCATCTTATATGGGTATTATCATTTTTTTTACAAAAATACTTCTCTAAAAGCTGGAGACGAAGCGATAAACATTGAGAAAGCAGATGAAGATGATGGTGAATTTACCGATTATGAAGAGGTGGAATGATTGAATAGCCGAATAATTGAATTTTGAATGGCCTTCTTTCGTGGAATTTGCGATAAAGGGTTATTCAAAATTCAATTATTTTCACATTCAACCATTGTATGTATCTCCGAAAACGTTTTAAAATACTAAACATGCAGATAAGCGAAAACATTCTTTACAAAAACAATCAACTTATTGCTTTCAATAAACCTTCGGGCATTGCTGTTCAAGAAGACAAAACAGGAGATAAAGCCTTAGTCAACCTTGCTGAAATTTATTGTAAATCCAATGTACATGTTATTCATCGTTTGGATCGTCCAGCGAGCGGAGTAGTCGTATTTGCCAAAGGAAAAACAGCCTTAGCTACTTTGAATCAACAGTTCAAAGATCGAGTCATTAAAAAAACTTATCTCGCTGTTGTCAAAAATCGACCAGAGGCGGACAAGGGAGAATTGATCCATTATTTATACAAACAGTCCAATAATAAAACTGTCGCCCTAGAAAAAGATTCGAAAGGAGCAAAAGAGGCAATTTTATATTATGAATTGATCGGAAGTATTGACAATTATCACTTGTTAAAAATCAATTTAGTCACAGGACGTCATCACCAAGTGCGTGCTCAGTTAGGAGCCATTGGTTCTCCAATCAAAGGTGATGTAAAATATGGTTTTAAGCGCGGGAACAGAGATCGATCAATTCATCTTCATGCTTGGAAACTTTCTTTTAAACATCCAGTTACCAAAATTGATGAAGAAGTCATTGCTCCATTACCAGATGAAGTGGTATGGAATGCTTTTGAGGTTTCTTAAAAATTTGAAAAAAATATGACAAACGAAAACGATAAAAGAACAAATGTAAATGAACTGGGAGAATTTGGTTTAATTGAACATTTAACCAAAAAATTTCCACTTAGAAATAAGTCATCCATCAAAGGAGTGGGGGATGATGCAGCTGTTATTGACAGTGGCGGTTTACAAACAGTTGTTTCTACAGACATGCTGGTAGAAGGTATTCATTTTGATTTGGCTTATACACCACTCAAACATTTAGGTTACAAAGCGGTGGTCGTTAACTTATCTGATATCTATGCGATGAATGCACAGCCTAAGCAAGTAACTGTTTCCATTGCCATCTCGAACCGTTTTTCGGTAGAAGCCTTGGAAGAGTTCTATGCTGGTATTGAATTGGCTTGTGAAAAATACAAAGTAGATTTAATCGGCGGTGATACCACTTCATCTCCAAAAGGATTATATATTAGTGTCACTGCTATTGGAGAAGAGAAAAAAGAAAAAATCGTTTACCGCAACACGGCTAAAGTTGGTGACTTAATTTGCGTAAGCGGAAATTTGGGTGCAGCTTATTTAGGTCTCCAAATCTTAGAACGAGAAAAACAAATATTCCTTTCTAGTCCTGATGTAAAACCTGATTTAGAAGGACAAGATTTTTTGATCGGTCGACAATTGAAACCTGAAGCTCGTTTTGACATGATCGAATTTTTCAACAAAAAAGAATTGGTGCCTACGGCGATGATTGATATTTCAGATGGCCTTGCTTCTGAAATTTTTCATATTTGCAAACAATCGAGAGTCGGTGCAATTATCGAAGAAAGTGGTGTACCTATTCATCCGGATACGGAATTGATGGCGCTTAAATTTAAATTGGATCCGATTACTTGTGCCTTGAGTGGCGGAGAAGACTACGAATTGTTATTCACCATTGATCAAAATGATTTGGAAAAAGTAAAATACTTACCAGACATTTATATTGCAGGTGAAATCACAGATATTTCTGAAGGCATCAAACTACATACCAAAGGTGGAAATATTCATCCATTGAAAGCTCAGGGGTGGAAACATTTTTAAAAACAGGAGGTCAGCAAGTCAGGAGTCATCCTCAAATTTGAACTTAGTATTAGTGTATTTTAGATTGATCATTTCGATACCGAAAATGGCACACAGATCTTGCAGATTACGCAAATCGGACTAATTCCCCAAGGATCGAAGGGCGCATTAATCGAGAAAATCAGCGCAATCTGAGTAATCCGCTTAATCAGTGTTCGAATACGATTGCTAAACTAGAAAATTTAAGAAGTTTGATTTTTTGCCTTTAATAGATAAGTCCGATAGTTAGGCCTGACTCATGCTATTATTTCAAATTCCAAATCTTATATACTTGATGGTCTTTCCTTTCTTTCGATGCATTTCTTCATAATAGGTTGAAGTCGCCAGTTCTGGATAAGGTAAATCCTTAGAATAGATATCATCATCTTGATAAAAAATCTGACATTTAGGATCGGCATGGAGCACTTCTAAAGAGAAATTATATAGATTCGTTTCATCTGTTTTTAAATGTACTAAACCATCTTTTTTTAGAATTTTTCGATATTGTTCTATAAAATAATCAGAAGTCAATCTTCGGTTGGCTTTGCTTTCTCTAAGAAAAGGATCTGGAAAAGTTATCCATATTTCGCTGACTTCATCAGGCGCAAAAAACAAACTAATTTGTTCAATACGAGTTCGTAAAAAGGCCGCATTCGTTAAATTTCTCTCCAATGCATTGGTCGCTCCTCGCCATATTCTTGCGCCTTTGATATCGACTCCAATGATGTTTTGATCGGGGTAAGCTTCCGCTAAATCAAGCGTATATTCTCCACGGCCACAAGCTAATTCTAATACAATCCGATGATCATTTTTAAAATGAAGTTCATTCCATTTTCCTTTTAAATCTACTACTTTTCCGTTAGCTCCGGAAAGCTCTGGCTGTTGCATATTGAAATTTTCATAGACATTAGGAAAGCTTCCAATTTCTGCAAAACGTTGAAGTTTGTTTTTGCGACTCATTGTATCATTTTATTTTGATGCCATAAATTTAAGGACTTAGTATTTATTCTCAAAAATTTGATCCATTTTCTGTTGATACAAATCAAATTCACTTAGGTTTTTATGCCCTCCATTCGGGATGGTAATAAATTCATCTTTAGCTTTGAGCAATGGCTTTAATTTGGATCCACAGCGATAAGGAACGATCAAATCTTGCGTACCATGAAAAATATAAATTGGACAGTCAATCAAGGGAATTTTTCGATCATTTTCCATTTTTATATCGATCTCAAATGGCAGATATTGGAAAGGCAAATTGGCTTCTATGGCTCCTCGTAGATGGTTAAAAGGTGTTTCTAAAATTAAAAACCGACAAGGCATTTTTGACGCTAAGTCCGTTGCAGCAGCTGTACCTAAAGATCGCCCCAGAATAACGATTTCTCCTGGGTCGTAAATTTGGCTCAACCATTTGTAAGCCATCGCGGCGTTGGAATACATATTTTTTTCTGTTGGGGCTCCTCCACTTTTTCCATATCCTTCATAATCGATAAACAAAATATCATAAGCTCGTTTTGTAAAGTCTGTATGATAGGAAGCCCATCTTTGCAGATTATCGGCATTTCCATGCAAATAAAGGACGACACCTTTTGCCTTTTGATTCGTTTTAAAAAAAATAGCATTGATTGAATGACCATTGTCACTTTTTAAAAATAATTCTTCAAAAGGATGATCAAAAGAAAAGGAGTAATCCATTTTCAACTTGACTGGTTGAAAAATAAGATGCGTATGAAAAAAGTATAACCCCAAGATTAAAAGCAGATAACTTAGAGGAATAAGTAGGAATAAACTAATGATATTTTTTACTTTTAGGAAATGCAAGAACAAGCTTTTCAATTTCAAATTAAAGAAGACAAGATAGAGACAGTTGTGCGAATTTCACAACAAATCCCTGAATTTAGTGGTCCTCCATTGGCCTCAAAATATCATGAACGATTAGACGGAGTCGCCCATTTAATCTTGGTCGCATATGATGGAGATCTTCCTATTGGATTTAAAGTGGGCTATCAACGAGAACATGATTTTTATTCTTGGATGGGCGCTATTCTTCCTGATTATCGTCGAAAAGGAGTCGCTAAAAAATTAGCGCAAGCTCAAGAAAAGTGGGTAAAAGGTCTTGGAATTTCCACCTTAACCTTTAAAACGCGCAATCAACATAAGGGAATGCTTCTTTTTGCGTTAAAGAATGGATTCGATATCATTGGATTCAAAACGAAAGAGAAAACCGAAGAAAATCGAATTTTATTGCAAAAGCAATTGAAGTAACTATCTTTGCAGCCTATTCAAATTTTGCACACACTATAATTGTAAATAACTGTTCAATATCAAAAACTAAGAATATGAATCGATTGACACTATTAACGATCATCTTTATTGGCTTATTTGTCAACGAAACAATGGCTCAGGAATATGGGACCGCTTTTCGTGTAGGACTGAATTTTTCTAAATTTAAAGCACCATCAGAAACTGGCGCCAATGGTGATCTTGAAGATTTTAGTACTTATACTGGTTTTCATGTTGCAGGTGGAGTCGTTTTCAAACTGCTCGAAAATTATGGGCTGAAAGCCGAGATTATGTTTTCACAAAACGGTGGAAGATATCGATATGAAGGAGAATCTTTTCAAATTTATCAAGCTCCTTTTACAGCAGAACCGGTTAGATCAACTGGAAAAAGAACAACAACTTTAAGGATCACTAATTCTTATATCGAGCTTCCTATAACTGGTTATGCAAAATTAGGGAAATTTGAATTTCAATTGGGTGCCAGTCTTGGGTTTTTAGTCAATTCTAATGGTGTAGGGACTTTGCGTTATGAAGGAACATCAGATATGGATGGAGGTATTATTGAGCCTTATGCAATCAGTTTAGATCATAATTATCTCAAAAACGGAAAATTAAGTTTAGAAGATTTACAAAATCCTGAATTAGAAAAACTGGCGGACTTTATGGTGGACGGACAAAGCGTTTCTCTTCCTACTACCTTGAGAGCTTATGATACTTTTGCCACCAAAGATGGGAAATTTTATAATACCGTTGATGTAGGATTGATCGGAGGCGCTTCTTTTTACTTAAGTAAAGGACTTTTTGTAGGGGTCATGGTCAACTATGGTTTACTTGATACAACTAATGATTTTTATGATATTTCTAAAAAAGAATCCGACGGTTTAACACCAATTTCTCGATCTGACAAAGATACTAACTTGTCACTTCGAGCTTCTATCGGCTTTAGTTTCTGAGGTTAATGACTGAATGATTGAATTTTGAATAATTGAATGGCCCTCAAACGTGTATTACGCATTTGAGGGCCATTCAATTATTCCCTGATAACTTCCCATATCTTAATTCTTTCATTCTAAATCCTCCAGATTCTTTCTATCATTTTTACTACCTAAAGGCAAATGATTAAACTTTGAATGACAGAATAATAATGGAATGGCCTTCTTTCACGATTTACACGAAAGAAGGCCATTCAAAATTCATTTATTCTAGCATTCAATTATTCCCTAATACCCTTTCATCAGATATTCTTTGTCATGGCTTTCAAAAAAGCAAACCGTTCGCTTTTCCGTCAAGTATAAATAAAAAGAACCACCTTTCTTCAAGACAAATTCAATCCGATACCTTGCCTCATTGATTTTTGGATCTGCATGCTCTTCTTTTCTCTCTTTTTCAATAATTTTTTTAACCGGATGCATCCAAACTTTGTCTTCAGAGGTACCATCATCATAAGTCAAAATAGATCTAACTTTGACAAAATATTCTTTGACAATTTTTATTTTTTTATTTTTTTTCTTCTCCGCTTGATCCTCCGTTTTAGGGCCATCGATCACCGCATCATATTCATCAGGAATGTCAGTGACCACTTCAGCAACAACCTCTTCTACTTTCTCGACCACTACTTCTTTTTTCGGTTCCTCTTTTTTAGGCTCTTTTTTCTTAGGCTTACGACTATATCTTTTGAATCGTTTTTCATAAGCCGAAACTTCTCCTTGCGGAGCAGCCTCTTCTTTCTCTTCAACCACAGCTACTTCTTCTTTCTTTTCTACTGGTTTAGTAATCACTTTCGTCACGACAAGTTCCTCTTCTTTCTTTTCCTTTTTGTCTTTTTTATTTTTCTTTTTCGACTTATCGATTATCGTCACCCTCTCTATAAACTCAATGCTTATACTATCTGAAGGTTGTACCCGTTCTTGAACATTTTGCTCTAGATGGATTTGCATAAAAGGTCGAATTGTTTTTCCCCAAATGCTATCCTTTGCCTCCACAACATTTTCCCATTTTCCTGTAAAGTAATTGTCCTCTTTTGCTCGTAAAGATTCAGAAATTTGAGCTTGAAAGAAAAGAATTTCTTTTTCTTTTACAGATCTTTTAAAAACCAATGCATCTACCTGATCTCGATTATTAAGGACCATTTTTAAATGTCCTTGAATGGTGGGATCTCGAGCATTCATCAATAATAATTTATAGCCATAATCAGTCGAGTTAATGTTGTTGATGCTATATACTCCTTTGATTCCTTTCCCATTTACGTAAAGGTTATTGGTCGTGACGCCAAAAGAATATTCACCTGGCTTGAGTGATTTCTTGCCATCTGCTCGTAAATCCATTTCATTTGGACGAAAGTCATATCCAACCAAATCAGTCGGATCTTTAAATTTTCGATCAGAAATATAACTGTAGTGCTCTTGTGCTTGTAAAGCAAAAGTCACATTCATCAGAAAAAACAATAATAAAAGTCTGATTTTCATCATATCTATTTTTAAATAAAAGAAGTAGTATCCTAACTTCAAAATAAGTAATTGTGTACAAGTAATTTTCTAGTCTTTTTTTCCTCCAATCATCCTTCTACCTTTCAAAATAAAATCATGTTAATACCTCTCAAAAAATGGGGAAGATTTTATTTTAACATTTCTCATGCTAACACTCTGTATTAAGTTTTCACCTTAAAACATTGGCAAAAGGCTTGCCGAAAGTGCGTGTTTTATCAGGGGAGACGAATGATTGTAAATAGTTTTGCGAACTCTATAAATCTTATTGATTAAAACTTCACCTTATTAGCCATTAAGTAAAGCTCAAATTCAATAAACTCCTAGTTATGACGCCTTATTGTTCGACAAAGTATCGGTACACTAAAGATTTAATATTTCTTTAACTGATGAGGCTAAATGACCAAGTCAATTTAATTAGGAAAAAGAAAAATCAAATAAATTGGCTTGGCCTTCATCATTAAATTTTCTTGTTGACTAAAGTCATAATTTTCTTCTCCAGCTGATCCGCTTTTTTAATCATTCTTTTACCTTCTCTGAGGACTTTGGTGACATATTTTTTATCTTCCATTCCACCTGCATTGATCTGCACATTCAAAAATGCCCCATGAACGGCAGCTCTTGCACATAAAGCGCCCACTCCAGCATCCGTTACCGAATTAGGGTTTCCTATTTCAGCCATTTGTTGAATGATTTCAAAAGAGGCTAAACTTTCTTCCATCACTTTCAATGGTACTTCAATCGCATATTTAGTTGCTTGTTGGATCGCCTCTTTTCTAGCTTTTTTTTCTTCTGCAGTGCCTTTCGGCAAACGAAAAGCGTCCATAATGCCATTAAAAGAGGCTGTATCTTCATCCACTAACTTTAGCAAACGATCTTTCAATACTTGCCCTTGTTCTGCCCATTCTGAAAACTCCTCCCAGCGATCATCCCAACCTCGTTTATGTGAAGATAAATTCGCGACCATCGTTGCTAATGAAATACCTAATGAACCAACATAAGCAGAGATAGAACCTCCTCCCGGAGCTGGACTTTCGGATGCCGTTTCATTTGCAAAATCTCGCAAAGACATTTTTATCAATGGATTCGCACTTTCGTCTTCCATTTGATATTCAATAATTTTTTTGGCTGGATCAAAAGGGCCAAGTTCATCTAAACCTAGTGACTTCACTGCAATTTTAATGATCTCTCCATCAGAAACACCTAAGGATCTATTCTGTTTTTTCAAAAAATATCGCCCCGTCTCCAACATCACGCTCAAAGGAACCAAGCCTACCAACTCCGAACCACTTACACGCAATCCTCTTTTCGACGCACTTTTCGTACAAGCTTCAAAAGCCTTGTGTAAAGGTGTTTCTCGAATATTGGTCAGGTTCATAGATATCTGTGCAATCCCGTATTCCTCAATAAACCAACCAATGGCTTTGACTCCTTTACACATCCCGGCTACTCTTTGTGGCTCGCCTTTTTTATTTTTGACCACTGCTCCAGTTAGTTTATTTCCTTTTCGCTTGAGCCGTCCTTTTTCTCGAATATCGAATGCAACGGAATTAGCTCGACGAACAGAAGTGGTATTTAGATTAACATTGTAAGCAATCAAGAAATCGCGCGCTCCAATCACCGTTGCTCCTGCTCTTGGATTGAACCGAGCGGGACCATAATCGGGTTTCCATTCTGGCTTTTTTAATTTTTCAGGTAAGGCCTCATATTCTCCAGCTCTGATTACGGCTAGATTTTGCCATGCCGGTTTGGTAGCCGCAGCTTCATACATATAAAAAGGAATATTTAAACTTTTTCCGGCTCGCTCCGCTAATTTGTGCGCATATTTAGCTACCTCTTCCATCGTGATATTTGCAATCGGGATCAAGGGACAAACATCGGTGGCTCCCATTCGAGGATGCTCTCCTTTTTGTTGACTCATATCTATCACCTCGCTCGCTTTTTTAATGGCTCTATAAGCCGCTTCAATTACAGGTTCAGGTTCTCCAACAAAAGTTACTACCGTTCTATTGGTAGCCATACCAGGATCAACATCCAATAATTTAACACCATCTACCTTTTCGATTTCATCGGTGATCTGTTTGATGATACTTAAGTCTCGCCCCTCGCTAAAATTAGGAACACATTCTATTAATTGCTTTGCCATGTTGATAATTGATTTTAGTCCAATTTTTAATGCTTTTGTGCTTGTTAAATAAATCAGTTTTACTGCTCATTAATTTAGAACAAATATAGATAAAGAATCGCTGTCTTTTCCATTGAATTCAAGTCTTTTCCATCGTAATTTAAAAGAAAGGAATCGAAATCAAAAAAGGGACTTAACTTTTGAGTACTACTAAACATAATAAAATCCAATACTATGAATATTTTCAAATTCCTTGTCTATTCTATTGGTTTATTCTTTGCGATTGTGTTTGCCTTTAAACACCATTATCAAACGCCTGACTTATTATTTCCAGCAAAGATTTCTACTACAATTCCTAAAAAATCTATCCGCACAAGTGAGGTGAATCCAAATGTTGCTATTGGCAAAAAGTTATTCAAAAACAATTGCGCTTCTTGTCACAATAAAAATATGCGGGATGACTTGACTGGTCCTGCATTGGCCAATGTCTTGGAACGTTGGGAAGGTAGAGAAAATCTGCTTTATGAATGGATTCGAAACCCTGCTAAAGTACTTGAATCTGGCGATCCTTATGCGCTTCGTTTATATAAGGATTGGAATCAAGTACAGATGACTAGTTTTCCAAATTTAGAAAATATGGAAATCAAAGCACTACTTGATTATATTGAATCGGTCAATTCATAGCCTTTATATGAACAGCGCATTAGCATCGAACCTTAATGACATTTAAAACAAAAGAGTAAGCAAATAGTCTTACGAAAATCCTAAATTTTAAATAGATTCCATATTTAAATAAGAATTCCGTTGCACAAGACGTTCATTTTTTAACAAATCATCAGAAACCCCTATTTTTGCACTTTCAATGATCGAGGATGTTTTAAAACAACTTCATTGATCAGCATTTGCATGCAAATGATCCACATTACAAACAAGCCGTAAATAATAAACATGAGAGTTGGAATTCTATTACTTGTTCTTAATCTACTTTTTACTCCAGTTTTTGGACAAAAAATAAATGTCAGTTTCAGAACTTTGGATATCAATCACGGTCTATATTTCGTACCGAATACGATGAAACCATTTAGCGGAAACGCTGGTGAAAAATTTCCAGGAGGAAAGAAAAAAATGGTCATTCCTATCAAAGAAGGAAAAATTAATGGAACAATTAAAGAATGGGCTAAAAATGGCCAAAAAATATTCGAAGGGGAATACACTAATGGCTTAAGTCATGGCAAGGAAAAACAGTGGTATGCCAATGGAAAGAAAAAATTAGAAATTCAATATACCAACGGCGAAGCTAATGGTGTTTGCACCGAATGGTTCAAAACTGAAACCAAAAAATCGGAAGGCTATTTTGACAATGGTTTGGAAGAAGGGGATCATCATTGGTGGTATAGCAATGGAGCAAAAGATCAAATTATTCCTTACAAGGGAGGCAAAGCCAATGGAACCGTTAAACATTGGGATCAAAAAGGACAACTCAAATTACAAAATGATTATAAAGATGGCCTTCAACACGGTTCGTCTGCGGAATGGCATGCCAATGGGCAGAAAATATTAGAAGGCCATTATAATTTGGGAAAAGAAGATGGGACTTTTTTGTCTTGGTCCAAAAGTGGTTTACTACTCGGCAAACAAGTTTTTGATCAAGGGATACTAAAAGAAGATTATAATTATCGAAGTGGCAATATTCGTGTTAAAGATGGATACGCACAAGTTTACAATACACCTGAAAGTTTTTTCCAAGTTAATGTTTCGGGCGATAAAGTCATCCACATGAACTCAAGTGACATTATTTATGTGGTGGATGATAAATATTTGCAATTGTTGAATTATCCGATTAAAAAATATTTCGAACGAGATTTTCCTGAAGCAGAAGAAGAAGCCATTCTAAATTTCTATTTTGAAAAAGAAAGCCAATACATTCGCGAAAAAACAGCATTCGACATAAAGGCGGAAAAAGAATTATTGACCACTGCCAATGGTAAAAAATATCTTTATTGGCACTTTGTTTCTCCTTCCAGTCAAGATGAAAAACAAACGGATCGAACCGTTCAAGAAGAACATTATATTACGATGATTTGTAATCAAGAAATTCTCAATCTTTATACTATGACCACTAAAAAAGATACGCCCACTCAAAATCTACAATTACTCAAAAAAATAGCCGAAAGTGTCCACATCCAATCTGAAAGAATCGACTTGAATGCCGTTCTAAAAAATGCGAATAAATAATGCTCTACTGCCTTATAACACAAGGTAGATTACATAATCTCGTTTATTTTAAAAGTATAAAAACAATTTGCTTTTATTTTCGTAGTTTTATAAGGAGTGATAAACATATTGATCCTTTGATAAAATGATAACAAAAAATATTGACCTTAACTTCTAATCAAAAACTAACTCATCAAAGGACGTAAACTTATTGCAACTGCCCACGTTGTAACTTGAAGTGCACTTGGTATTTCTTTAAAATTGAAGTTTATGAAAAACTTATTGACTTTTTTAATTCTTTTCCTGCCTTTGGCTATTTTCAGTCAGACCGTAAGTGTCTCAGAAGAAATCAGTGTTCGCAATGACAAAGCATATGATATCATTGGAAAGATGAAAGATCGAATATTGGTTTATCATGAAAAACAAAGCAAACTTGAAATACAGGCATTCAACCAAAAGCTGCGCAAAATTTGGAAAAAAGAACTAAAAACGGATCATAAAAAATATCAAGTCATTGACCTTGTGCGAAACAAAAAAGATGAATTCAGTTTGATTTATCGCTACAAAAAGAAAGGCAAAGTCTATATCAAACTTCAAAAATATGATCCCGGCGCCAACCTGATCGACTCGGTGACGATTATAAGCTATCCTCACGTTTTTACTCGTCCTACACCTTCGCTTGTTCACTCTGAAGATAAAAGCAAAATTGTTTTATACAGTATTGAAGACCGAACAAAATTTAGGTCCTATGCTTTTGACTTGAATAATATGAAACTCCTATGGGAAAGTAAATTCAAACTTGATGATTTTAATTACTACCAAGATCATCAAGAAATTCTCGTTGACAATCGAGGAGAAATGTATTATATCATTGGAAAGCATAATAAAAAAATAAAAAAAGACCAACATCATTACAAAATCATTCGTTGTTCTCAAATAAGTGAAAAACCAGAATTTTTCACCATTTCTATGGAAAATCATCTCACCTTTGATATCCGTTTTGAATTTGACAACTTGAATAAAAAGTTAGTCGCTGGTGGGCTCTACACCCACAAAAGTGGGCTTCGCTCCAATGGCTATTTTGTCCTTCGTATTCCATCCAATAATCCGACTCAATACCTTTTACAATTCACTCCTTTCGAAATTGAATTTTTATCCGAATTAGAAGGTAAAAATATTGAAAAGGACAAAGGACTTGAAAATGTACAAGTCAGCGAACTCGTACTTCGTCAGGATGGAGGTATTCTCGTTATTTTCGAACGAGTCAAAGAATATGAACGAAGGATGACCACAGCCAGTAGAGGCTTTGTAGGTAATGATGGCTTGCGCCAAATCATTGATTATTATCATGATGATTTATTTGTTATTTCTATTCATCCTAATGGAGAAGAACATTGGAAAACGATGCTGCACAAAAAACAATATTCTCAAGATGACAATGCCATTTACTCTTCTTATTTTTTACTAAAAACGCCTTCTAGCCTTAGACTTTTATTCAATGATGATATTCGTTTTGAAAACACCGTCAGTGAATACGTTCTTAAAGGAAATGGAAAATACGATCGCAATAGCGTCATGAGTACAGAAGACCAAAACATCCGACTACGGTTCATGGATTCGGTACAAACAGGAAGTAGAGAATTATTAATTCCTAGTGAACGACGAAATAACTTACGACTTGTCCGAGTCAAATTTTAGGCGACTTTTTTTCATGCAAAACGATAACCAAAGTCATCCCAAATGGCTCTACGCGATCTTATTTTATGGTATTGTTGCACGAATCGTTCCCTACCTACACAATCGATCACTTTGGTTAGACGAAGCCAACTTAGCCAACGCTATTATCGAGTCATCCTTTACTCAATTAATGGGAGTATTACCTTATGCCCAAGCTGCCCCAATTGGTTTTCTATGGTTAGAAAAAATAGTTTTTTATGCTTTCGGAGATTCCGAATTTAGTTTACGTTTAGTTCCCTTATTGTCTAGTATTGCTGCTCTCTTTCTTTTTTATGCTTTCGCAAAAAAACTATTCCAAAACAATTTCATTGGCTTAGCACTTGCGTTTTTTGCTTTTTGCCCAAGTCTTGTTTATTATGCTTCGGAAG
This sequence comes from uncultured Saprospiraceae bacterium, assembly GCA_964441245.1. Taxonomy (GTDB): domain Bacteria; phylum Bacteroidota; class Bacteroidia; order Chitinophagales; family Saprospiraceae; genus JALZUU01. The sequence goes on from CAYTVR010000003.1 coordinate 14,041, forward strand.
TCAAACAATATGGTTGTGATGTATTAGCGACTTTAATCATCATGAATTTATCGCTTCCAATATTGAGGCCTTCTAATTCTAAAAAAAACCTCCTTTTAGTTACCATCGTTGGGGCCATTTTAATTTGGTTTTCACAACCCATAATTTTTATTCTGGCTGCACTTGGCATAACTATTTTTGTACAACAAATAAATGAAAAACGACTCCAATGGCCCATGCTCCTTTCCATGGCTGCTGCATGGTTCATTAGTTTTGGAATTTATTATTTTATGTTTTTAAAACTGACCATTTTCGCGGACCATCTGCATAATTATCACAAAGATCACTTCATGCCCTTTGCCTTTTGGCAAATAGAAAGCTGGGAATGGTACTTCAAAAAAAGCGTTGGAATTTTCGCCAATCCTGGAGGTATTTTATTCAAATATATCGCAGGGCCTGTTGCTTTGATAGGAATACTATTTGGATTCAAAAAACAAAAAGGCATCTTACTTTTTTTGCTCCTACCTATCGTCTTTACCTTTATCGCATCTGGTTTACATTTGTATTCAACGCTCTATCGACTCATCCTTTTCTTAGTCCCTTTTCTACTTATTTTCGTGGCCAAAGGAATCGAAGTATTGTATCATCGCATTCAATATTTTCCGCAAGGAGAAAAACTAAAATACGGGATACTGGGAATAGGTTTCTTACTATTACTACAACCCTTCTTGAACACAGGTATTCATTATATGCTGGGTATTAAAGTCCAAGAAGTTAAAGTCCCATTACATGCTATTCAAGAAAAATATCAAGACAAGGATTTGTTTTTTGTTTATAAACTCACTTTGCCCGCATTTAAATATTATCAAAATAAATGTGGCTTAGAAAATGTAAATCCAATCCAATTGGACATGCCTTCAAAGCATTGGCAAGGGTCTTTCGAACAGCTAAAAAAAGGACAGCGATTCTGGTTACTTTTTACTCATCATGATCAAGCATCAGGACCAGCACATGACTTAATTTATCTTCAATTCATTGATCAACATGCCACACCAATCCATCAAAAAAAAGGAAAAAACGCTTCTTGTTTTTTGTACGAATGGAACTAAGATTAGTTATTTTTAAAATCAATCAAAATGCGCCAATTTTCAAAAGAAGAAATAGAAAGCTTACTTGATTATCCAAGACTGATTAATCATTTGCGCCAAGCATTTCAAGAAGACTATATTGTCCCACAAAGACATCATCACAATTATAAAAATCCAAAAGCAGGAATTGATTCTACGCTCTTACTCATGCCTGCATGGGAAACGAATCATTTTTTAGGGGTAAAAATGGTCACCGTATCTCCTAACAATGCGAACTATCAAATGCCAGCTATCCAAGGTATGTATATTCTTTTTGATGCGCACAAAGGAAATCCACTCGCATTCATGGATGCAAAAGTTTTAACGGCTCGACGAACAGCGGCAGCTTCTGCATTAGCAGCTGATTATTTGGCTCCCAAAAACAGTCGTTCCTTATTAATGATCGGCACTGGAGTTTTAGCTCCTGAACTCATTCAAGCACATGCCAGCGTTCGACCAATCGAAACCGTTTTCGTCTGGGGACGAAATTTTGCAAAAGCGAAAAAAGTAGCACAATCCATTCAAACTACTTCGTTTGAGGTTCAAGCGATCAGTAATATTGAGATGGTCATTCAACAAGCAGATATTATTTCTTGTGCGACCTTAAGTAAAACGCCATTGGTACAAGGTCAATGGCTACGGGATGGACAACATCTAGATCTAGTTGGTTCTTATTTGCCAGATATGCGAGAAGCCGATGACGAGGTGATTCGTAGAGCTCATGTTTTTGTAGATACGGAAAGTGCCCATCATGAATCAGGGGACTTATGTATTCCGATTCAAAAAGGAATTTTAGATCGCTCCATGATCAAAGCTAATTTATTTGATCTTTGCAGAAATAAAAAAAACGGACGTTCCTCTGAAAAGGAAATCACTCTTTTTAAATCTGTTGGTCATGCTTTAGAAGATTTAGCTGCAGCTAAAATGATTTATCAAGAAGCAAAAAAATGAATAAAATTTTCTAAGGAACATGAAAATAATAACTTATAACAGTTTGAGGTTTCTTTTTCCTTTACTCAGCGTTAAAAAGCCTCGCCGATGCCCTGCATCGTCTATGTTTTTTGCCTTGATTAAAGAAAAAACAAATTCTCACCTTTGTTACAATTTATTAATTGCATATTCCTAAAAGACTTATCTTTCGGCGAAAGACTATCAATTTTAGATTACAATTTCTTAGTACGACTTTGGCCATCTGTTATTGGTTGCTCGTTCTTAGTATCCCTTCATACGTAAAAACTAGATCAATTTTGATTACAGTCGTATACAACAAACAAGAGTAATTAAAATATACACGCTTTTCTATATGCTAAAAGGAACCAGAAACAAATGACTAATAATAAACAACTAAAATGGCTAAAGTCGAGCTTAGATAAACACAAATATATGAGATCCTATTTCCTTTGGAGTGCCTGTCTATTTTTTTTGTTCGTACAATGCCAATCGGACTCCACACCTACTAAGGTACCCACTAAAAATGAATCTAATAACATCGTAAAAGATACGCCTCTTTCCAGTTTAGAAGCTAAAAAAGTTCGTATGAAACCAGTCATCAATGGCATTGGAAATGATTTCTGTTGGAAAGAAACGGAGTGGCATCCCATCAATCAACTTTGGGAAGGCAAGCCTTTTTCTTCAACGGATTTTTCAGGAAGATATAAGTTAGCTTGGTCTGAAGAGCATCTTTATATCTTAGCGGAAATCACTGATGATATTATATATGACGCACATCCCGATGGATTGACCCATTATTGGGAAGATGATTGTTTGGAAATTTTCATTGATGAAGATCGATCGAAAGGAAACCATCAATACAATTATAATGCATTTGCTTATCATATTGGCCTTGATCTTAAAGTCGTAGATACCGGTCCAGATAGTCTACCTCATTATTATAATGATCACATTCAATCTTTTCGAACAATTCAAGGCAAATCTTCGACTTGGGAAATGGCGCTGTCGCTTTATGATGACAACTATCAAGATCATGCTATAAACACTCCCGTTATTTTAACTACCCAAAAAACAGTTGGCTTTGCTATCGCTTATTGCGACAATGATAGATCCTCCAAAAGAGCTCATTTTATTGGTTCAGTCCCGATAGCGGGAGAAGACAAAAATAGAGCTTGGATCGATGCAGGTTTGTTTGGAGAAGTAAAGCTAATTGAATAAATCTTATTAGATTCTTAGTGATATCGTAGTGTTTTAGTAATCCTGACTATCGATAGGACGCATCGACTGATCTTCACTCGGTTTTAATTGGTAGCTCTTGCAAAAAATTGGACGAAAGTCTAACAAGCATGATTAACTTAATCTATTCTTTTTTATAAAAAGCACTCTTTTTTCCTAAATTCTCACCAATATTGGTGAGAAAAGTAGTAGAATTTACAAGAAAATCACCTTTTCCGGTGTTGTTCAAAATTTAGTTTTTACAGACTTTTGTAGAAGAAGCAATTTTTGTGTTGCTTGGAATTATGAAAACAGATCTTGAATTCTTTTAGTTACCTACAATTTGCCATTTCTCTGGTAACTAATTCAAAATATAAATTACCTTCTTTCTTAAGATGCTCGAGCTGGGATTTGCAACCGCAAGATCCAGCTGGGCATGCTTTTTTATCTTTTCTCTTATCATTTCAACCGAAAGTATATTTTCCTATCATTTAATGTACCTAAATCCGTTTATTTCGTTATACTTATATTGACGTTTTTTAACCTAGCGCCATCCATAATAAAGCCTATGGAGAATTTTTTTGCTAGGAACGAGACACTTATTTAAAACTGATCCTTCTTCGACAAATCCTGTAGGTACACATGTATGGATATTCATAAAGTGAGATAAAAAAGCGACCAGAGGAAGCGTTGAATTTCAATTTTGAATGTCTATACACCCAGAATTTGTCGAAGAACCAAACTGATAAAACAATAATCCACTTCAAAGAGAATGTACCAATCCGCTATTTTTTGTCAGGCTTGAGTCATTCTAATATAAATCATTACAATCTAACTTATTATTCAACGTTAAATTTTAGTTATGTTAAGAATTAGCTTTTATATCTCCTACCTATTTTTTTTCTTTGCTTGCAGCAATGGTCTAGAAACGGTCGAGAAGACCGAAGACGACGGTGCCGTGATCAGATATACTCGTTTGAAGACCAACTTTGCCAAGCAAGGTGCTTTCACCAAAAAAGATGCAAATGGTATAAAAATAGAAGATGCTCAATATCTCAATGATACCTTACATGGCGAACGCCGGCTATATTATTTCGAAACGGGTGAATTACAAATCACGGAAACTTATAATAAAGGTGCTTTCTCTGGTCCTTATAAAATTTATTATAAAAATGGACAAATAAAATTTGAAGGAAATTATAATAATGGAATATTAGAAGGTAAAACGAAAGGGTTCTATGACGATGGACAATTGAAAGAAATCGTAGCTTTTGATAAAAATGAAGAAAATGGTCCTTTTGAAGAATATCATCCAAATGGAAAAATAAAAGCAAAAGGTACTTATCTTAACGGTGATAATGAACATGGCCTTTTAGAGATCTTTGACGAAAAAGGAACCTTGATCAAAAAAATGCAATGCGAAAAAGGGGTTTGTCGAACCACATGGAAAAAAGAAGACAACAACAACTCCAAAAAAATATAAATGGATTGACCATCCAGTTTAGAACAATAGCAAAAAAGTATGAACCAATTTTTACCCATTATTTTAATCTGTGTATTTTTCAATAGTTGCTTGATTGCACAAGTTGGAGGGGATCACATTTATGAATTTTTAAATCTTTCACCCTCAGCAAGAATCACCGGATTAGGAGGAACTTTGATTGCTGTAAAAGATGATGACGTTGCGCTCGCTTATGGCAACCCTGCTGTTTTGAATCCAGAAATGCATCAACAACTTTCCTTCAATTATAACTTTCATCTCGCAGGTATCAATAATGGATACGCTGCTTACGGACATCATGTTCAGCCTTGGGATATGACTTTTCATGGAGGTATCCAATTTATCAATTATGGCACTTTTGATGCGACGGATGAATTCGGTCAAATCAATGGAACATTTAAGGCTTCGGAATATGCCATTACCCTCGGTGCTTCTCGTCAATTATATGAAAAGCTTTCGCTTGGTGCCAACATAAAAGTGGTGACCTCACAATTTGAAACTTATAATTCTCTAGGTTTAGTTGCAGATTTAGCTGCTTTTTATCGAGATACGAGTGGACGTTTTTCCGCAAGTTTGGTGGTCCGAAATGCAGGAGCACAACTGACCACTTATCGAGACAATAACCGAGAAAGCATTCCTTTGGATGTTCAACTAGGGGTCTCTCAAAGATTAAAACATCTTCCTTTCCGACTCTCTGTCACCTATCAAAAATTGAATCGTTGGAATATTTTATACGATGATCCAAATCAAGTAGATGAGACTTTATTGCTTGGTGATTCTGCACCTAAAGAACGCAGTAAACTTTCTATTAATGTTGATAATTTTTTCCGACACTTAGTTTTTGGAGGAGAATTTTTATTTGGAAAAAAAGAAAATTTTCGATTGCGATTCGGTTATAGTCATTTTCAACGTAAAGAATTATCGGTTGCTAATTTTCGAAGTTTATCAGGTTTTTCTTTTGGCTTAGGCCTAAAAATTAGTCGATTTCGTATTGAATATGGTAGAAGGTTTTATCATTTAGCTGGCGCCTTGAATCATTTAAGTATTTCCACCAATTTAAAAGAATTCAGAAAGTAATATCAACACGCAACTCTTAATCTAAATTTTGCGTCTAATAAACATTACATAACCTCAAAGTTTCAAATCACTTATAAAAGTTGTTTTAACCAGCGACTTTATACCAAAGTAAACAGAGACTAGAAATACGAATTCTTAAAACAATGCTTGCATTAGGTTTCACCAACTTTGTCTTCTTAGCATCCATCAGTTATATCATTTTGGAACAAAAAAAAGATTCCTACAAAAGTGGTCGACTCTGGTTGTTGCTTCTTGGCTTATTTTTATCCCTTTATATTACTGCTCATTATTTAATGATTCCAGTTGCGGCTGGTAGCGGTGGGCTTATGCCTTAAGGCAAAAAAAGAAGAAGGATTGAAAAACATTCGATTGCGATGCGCATTTGAGTATTCTTCAATCCTTCTTTTATAAAATCTTCTTTCCGTCTTTTCTATATCACTTCTAATTCAATTTCTTTTTGTAAACTTTCTAATACATTTTTTGCTTTTTGCAAAGATGGAACACCATCTTTTACGAGTAAAAAATGTTGCAATGATTTTTTAAAAGACAAGCCCTCTTCCTTACCGGAAACAGTCACATACTTCAATAAATTATTGAACAAATCTGTTTCAAAAAACGGCGATTGTGGATTACTAATAAAATAACAACGGAGTTTTTTCTTTTTCAGAATCAATCGTTCAAAACCAAGTTCTTTACAGACCCATCGCAAGCGAAGTCCATGAAATAATTCTTTAACAGGCCGAGGTAAAGCACCAAAACGATCTTCTAATTGCTTCGCAAATTCTTCTAAAACTTCTTCTGTTTGAATCTGATCCAACTCTGTATATAAATTCAATCGTTCTTGTATGTTCGTAATGTAGTCATCCGGGATCAACATTTCAATGTCGGTTTCCACTTGTACATCACGAACGAACTTCCGATTTTTTTCTAAATCTTCTTTAAATAAATCTTTAAATTCTGTTTCCTTCAATTCTTGAATGGCTTCTTCGAGAATTTTTTGATAGGTCTCATATCCAATATCAGAAATAAATCCACTTTGTTCTCCTCCCAGCATATTTCCGGCACCTCTCAGATCCAAATCTCTCATTGCAATTTCAAAACCACTTCCTAAATCAGAAAATTCTTCAATCGTTTGCAAACGTTTTCGAGCTTCAGTCGTCAAAGTCGAAATCGGGGGAGAGAACAAATAACAAAATGCTTTTTTATTGGAACGTCCTACTCGACCACGCAATTGATGTAAATCACTCATCCCAAATTGATGGGCATTATTGATAATAATCGTATTCGCGTTTGGAATATCCAGCCCCGTTTCAATAATGTTGGTACAAACCAATACATCATATTTCCGATCTATAAAGTTGATCAAAGTCTTCTCTAAATTTTTAGATTCCATTTGTCCGTGCGCCATCGCAATATCCAAATCAGGGCACATCCGATTAATCATTCCAGTAATGTCTGGTAAAGATTTCACCCGATTATGCACAAAGAAAACTTGTCCACCTCTAGTTATTTCATAATAAATAGCATCCTTAATGACCTCTTCATTAAACACGCGCGTTTCGGTATGAATCGGCTGTCGATTTGGTGGTGCAGTTCTGATGATCGACAAATCTCTCGCTGCCATTAAAGAGAATTGTAAAGTACGAGGAATTGGCGTTGCTGTCAAAGTCAAAGTATCGACATTTACCTGAAGGTTCCTTAATTTTTCTTTCGCAGCTACTCCAAACTTTTGTTCTTCATCAATGACCAACAAACCTAGATTTTTAAACCCAACATCTTTGTTCAATAAACCATGTGTTCCGATTACGATATCGATTTTTCCTTCTTTCAGTTTTTCAAAAATCAATCGCTTCTCTTTCGCCGTTTTAAATCGATTAACATAATCAACAGTAACACCAAATTCTTCTAGACGACCACCAAAAGTTTTAAAATGTTGAAGTGCTAAAATCGTAGTCGGCACTAAAATCGCTACTTGTTTTCCATCTACCACAGCTTTAAAAGCTGCGCGTATTGCAATCTCTGTTTTCCCAAATCCTACATCACCACAAATCAATCGATCCATTGGATAAGGTTTTTGCATATCTTCTTTTACATCTTTGGTCGCCGTCAATTGATCGGGCGTATCTTCATAGATAAAAGAAGCTTCCAACTCATTTTGCAAATAACCATCTTCAGGAAAAGCATGACCTTTCGACGCTTTTCGTTGAGCATATAATTTGATCAACTCTTTGGCAATATCTTTGACTTTTTTCTTCGTTCTACGCTTGAGGTTCTTCCAAGATTCTGATCCTATTTTACTGAGCTTAGGCGCAATCCCTTCTTTTCCAACAAACTTAGAAATCTTATGCAGCATATTGATGCTCACATATAATACATCATTGTTTTTATAAATCAATCGAACAGATTCTTGGGTATGTCCACTAACGGTGATTTTTTCTAAACCAGAATAACGTCCAACTCCATGATCGATATGAGTCACAAAATCCCCCACATGCAACTCTCTAAGCATTTTTAGATTAAGCGCTTGATCCTTAGTAAATCCTTTTCGGAGTTTGTACTTATGAAATCTTTCAAAAATTTGATGATCAGTATAGCAAGCAATTTTTTTATCTGGATCGATAAAGCCTTCATTAATCGCTTTGTCTACTGGATGAATGATAATATCCGCTTTGAGGTCTTCAAAAATATTATAAAATCGTTCGATCTGCCTAGGATTATCCGTGAACAGAAAGGTTTCTATTCCATCTTTATTCGCCTGTTGAATATTTCTGATTAGAAGGTCGAAATTTTTATTAAAACTTGGCTGTGGTTTAGAAGCGTAGGTGATTTTTTCATCAATAGAAAACATTTGCTTCGCACTATTGAGCACGACTAATGATAAGCCATCTACATCTTGAATAACATCTTTGGGTAAGATAAATGCCCGATCACGAAATACTTCTGCGAGTTCTGATTCATTAGTAGAGGAAATCGTTTTCGCAAATTCTTCCGCCTTTTCAAATGACAACTGCAAACGATCAATCAATAATTCAAAGTTCTGAATCCACACACTTGTATTTTCCGAAAGGACCGAAAATAAAGAAACTTTTTGCTCTCTACTAAATTTGGTATTGATGTTTGGAATAATGGAAATCCTAGCAATATTTTGTTGAGACAGTTGGGTGGTCGGATGAAAGGTTCGAATGCTTTCGATTTCTTCATCAAATAATTCTACTCGATATGGCCATTCATTTCCGTAAGAAAAAATATCTACGATCCCTCCACGAATGGAAAATTGACCTGGTTCATAAACGAAATCTACTCTTTCGAATCCATATTCGATCAAAACTTCAATAATGAAATCTACATCCATGTTTTCGCCCTTGATAATGTCTAGGCGCGTTTCATCCAAGACATTAGGAGCAACCACTTTTTCAAATAAAGCTGCCGGATAAGTCACTATGATATTTCCTTTAGACTCTGGGCGAGAAATTTTACTAATAATTTCTGTTCGCTGAAGTACGTTATTGGTATTCAACACCTCAAAAAACATGGGTCGTTTAAAGGAATCGGGGAAAAAGTGTACGGGCTTTTTTCCTAATAAATTAGACAAATTATTTTGCAGATAGGCCGCTTCTTCTTTACTATTCGAAATGATTAAATGGCTTCCTTCTGAGGCGAGGTAAGTTGCCGACATGACAAAGGAATCCTGTGCTCCCACCATCCCAACCAATTGTAATCGTTTTGGTGTGGAAGATTCAAGCGCTTTAACGATTCGTTTAGTACGCTCATCTTGCTGGTATACGTCCAGCAATCGCTCCAAATTCTTCACGGCACAAATATACGGGGATTGTTTTTAATAAGCGATTAATTTCGTCTTAGGAATATCAAAAAGTTTAAATCCTTCTTCAAATGGGGCGACCTTATTTAAAATCTAAGCTGTGTAAATTATGAATATATTTTCCTTATCGGAAAAACACGCCTTTCAACAAACTTATACTTACATTGGCTTTCTCTTTTTTACTTTCGTAAAATAATACTCGATTAAGAATATCAAGCTATGGATTCAATCATCTCCAATCAATTCACCAAAGTCGATCATCTGAATATTCATTACTTGTCAGCTGGCGAAGGTGAAGTGATTTTGTAGTTACATGGTTGGCCAACCTCTGCTTATTTGTGGAGAAACATCATGCCAGCCTTGTCTAAAAATAATCGAGTCATTGCTATCGATTTGCCTGGGTTTGGTCCTGAGCAAATTACAGAAATATTAATTCCATTTATGAAAAATAAATTATCACTATGATTAACATTGTTGAAATTAAAGCGCAATGCGCTAATCCTAATCACATCCGAAATATATTAAAAGAAAAGGGAGCTGATTCTAAAGGAATCGATCATCAAATTGATACCTATTTTAATGTACCGAAAGGTCGTTTAAAATTACGAGAAGGAAATATTGAATTGACTTTAATTCATTACCATCGTCCTAATCAATCTGGGCCTAAATTGTCAGAAGTAAGTCTATACAAACCTAAAGCAGATCCGGCTTTAAAAGCGGTGCTCACGAGTGCGCTTGGTGTGCTAACTGTTGTCGATAAAAAAAGAGAAATCTACTTTATTGAAAACGTAAAATTCCATATTGATGAAGTACAAGAATTGGGTAGTTTTATGGAAATCGAAGCGATTGATGAAGAAGACAAGTTTACTAAAGAAGAATTGTTAAGCCAGTGCCAACATTACATGGCTTTATTTGGCATTCAGGAAGGCCATTTAATTGATCGGTCTTACAGTGATTTAATTCTGGATCGAGGTCAATGATTGAATGTTGAGTGAATGAATAATTGAATGGCCCTCTACCATGAAATTCGTGATAGAGGGCCATTCAATTATTCAAAATTCAACTTTTCTAATTACACCCTAAATCATCTTTTGATTGGGTATCATTATTTGGAAAACATTGTCCAGAAGATAAGAAAGCTGGTTCAAATCTTTTTAGATTGGGATCATACAAACCCGTTGTAATAAAAGCTACTAAATCATCAATTTGTTGATCTGTCAAATTCAAAGGAACAAATGCATCTGATAATTGACTGTTAGGAACATTTATATTTTCAGGGATGCCATTGTTTTTATACTCAATAACTTCTCGAATAGAACGGAAACTACTTCCATGTCCATAAAAAGGAGAATCCGATAAATTGTATAATGGTGGCACCTTAAACTTATAATTGTCTTCTTCATTTCGTGTAAAACCACCTCGACCTAGTCTCTCAACATCAGTCTCTTTCAACTTAAAAGTCTCGTCTTCAATATCATGTAAATCTTTCATACCATAGCCATGAAATTCCATGGTACTCAAAGCAGGTCCACTATGACAACTATTACAATTAGCATCTTTAAAAAACACGAGCGCACCTCGTTTTACGGCTTCTGTCAAAGCATTCTGAACTCCTCTCAACCAATCTTGAAAGGGCGCTTCTGTAGCCAATACTGTACGTTCATAAGCCGCAATGGCCAAACCAGCAGTGACTCGAGTCACTCGACCTTCTCTTGGAAATTCTGGAAAGGCAGCATCAAATAATTCTTCATAAATTTGCTCACACAATTCATTATCATCAATTCTTAATCGATGTACGGTTAAGCCTGCGATCGCCTGAGTCTCTAAACCTTCATATCCTAAAGCATTGGTTTCTTTTGGTGTTCCTTCGGTCCAATAAGCTTCTGTTCCAGCATTGATTCCCGTTCCTGCAAACTGACCACTCCATAACATTGCTTCTTGATAAGCGGTATTCAAAACCGTAGGTGTTCGAATCGGTTGTACATCTAAGGAATCTTCTGGATAGTTTGGATTTCGAATCCGTCCTTCTCCATTGACACCAAAGCCAATTCCACCATCTGAAAGACCTTGAAAACGCCCAGCTTGAAATCCTGCACTTGCAAAATGACAAGAAGCACAAGAAAAAGTACCTGCACCTTCATCTAATCTAGCTGACATCGCAAGCCCCGTTTCATGATACAATAGTTGTCCAAGTGCTACTTTTACTGGTGTTAACTTATTTCTTGGATCCTGTGGAATCGCGTTAAATTCATTACTTTTAGGCAACTGAAAATGAGCAAGTCCTTTACCATTCGACGCTTCTTGAAGTGCTATGGTCAATTCTAAGTCAATCCCATCGGTCGGGTCCGCTTCATCTTTAGAACAAGCGGATAAAACCAAGATCATGCTTAAAACGATTAGTATGTTTAAATATCTGGTGGTCATTTCTATCAATTTTGTGTAGTTCTATTGGGTTTTTAATCCAAAAGTTGTACCATTTGTTAAAATGTCTTTGAGATGACTTTTATTTTAAATATGTCTAATCGAATTTTTGGGTAATTAGTGTGAGGTGTGCGTTTTTATTAAAATAATCAGTATAAATCGCTTATACTTTTATGCAGCATCGTGTCTACAAGGCTAAATTGTTACTTTTTGGGGAGTATACTATTATTCAAGGTTCTCAGGCTTTAGCGATGCCTTTGGATCACTTTCGTGCAAATTGGGTTTACAAGCCAGTTTTTGAGCAGGATATAAATAAACGAAATTTTTTGCTGAATTTGGCTAATTATCTGGAGAAATTGAGTGAAAAAATTGATTTTGACATCGAAATTGGTGCTTTTAAAGATGATTTAGCCCAAAATTTATATTTTGAGTCCAATATTCCAATAGGATATGGCGTAGGAAGTTCCGGAGCATTAACTGCAGGAATTTACGATAGATATGTCCGATCCACAGGTGATCTAAGCTTGGAAAAACTCAAAAATCGATTGGCATTCATTGAAAGTTTTTTTCATGGGGCTAGTTCGGGAATTGATCCGCTGATCTGTTATCTTGATCAAGCGGTTTTAATGGAATCAAAAACGACCATTAGGACAGTTGAACTACTGAAACCCCAAAAACCAGTTGGATCTATATTTCTATTAAATACAGGGATAGCTAGAAAGACAGAACCTTTGGTGGAAATATTTTTGCAAAAATGCAAAGACGAATATTATCAACTCCGTTGTCAAAGCGAATTATCTCCGATGAATGATGATGCGATTGATTCCTTTTTACAAGGAAATTGGAAAAACTTATTTGACACTGCACATGAAATATCTTATTTCCAATACAAATACTTCGATCAAATGATTCCCAAAAGTATCAAATCAATTTGGTTGGATGGTTTGAGTGATTCTCTTTTTAAACTAAAACTTTGCGGCGCGGGAGGAGGAGGCTTTATGTTAGGATTTACGGAAGATATGGCCGCAACGAAAGAGCATTTAAATCTATTTCAAATTAAAGAAGTCTGTAAAATTTGATCGACTTTTTCTCAAATGACAAATCGATCAAATTATCTTTTTTCACTTACCAAAACAAAGGCAGGAGGAATATTGAGTGGAACAAAAGAGACATCTACATTACCAAAAATATTTTGATAGAGTTTTTTCGCTAAAAGCGAATAGTGAATTTGAATGAAAAGACCTCCTGGTTGAAGACTTTTTTTACATTCTCCAACAATTTCGTATCCCAATTCATCAGGAAGAGAAACAAAAGGAATAGCTGAAATGATAAAATCTGGTTGACTCAAATTGAATTTGGCCACATACTCTTCTAATTTCGCTGCTGAGTCTTCAATTACCTCCAAGCGATCATCTTTTATTTTCCGTAAGATTTTACAAAAATTTTCATTAACCTCAAAGGATAAAAGTTTACTTCCTGGTTCCATTTTTTCCAAAATGTGCTTCGTAATCACTCCATCACCAGCTCCTAGTTCAACAATTGTTTTTGCTTTACTAAAGTCAACATGGCTGACCATTTCTTTACAAACGTACTTCGAACTACGAACTACTGTTCCTACCGTTTTCAGATTCTTAAGGCTTTCTTTTAAAAACTTTATCTTCTTCATGTAAGAATTTTTCGGGATATAAAAATGCCAAAGGTAGTCAGCTGTTTTTTAATATTCATGATATTATATTAAAAAAACAATAATTAACTTTTTAAGGCTTTTTTTAGCGAATTTTTGCTAAATGATTATTACGAATAATACACCATTATCTGTCACTTGTCTCTGACAAAAAATTCAATAGATCAGGATAAGCAGCTGCATAAATTTTTGAATCACTTCTTGATGCTCTTACGCCATTAATGTAAGGAACAACATAAGCATCTTTTACACCATTCTGCTCCAAATCATTTTTCAATTCTGCAGCTGATGAAAAAGTTTGATATAATCCTAAGGTGTAACGATAAATATCTCCTGTGAAAGTCGTTTCTACCATCGCATCTGGATAATTTGTAAAAATAGAGCTTTGGTATCTTTGTTTTAAGGCAGCTACTTGCACTTTATAGGATAAGCCTTTAATGGCTGTTTTATATAATTTTCCACGCTCATCAACCATAAAAGAATTGATTCTTTTCTCTGTGCTGATCACTCGTATTGGTAATCCAGCCGTATTATACATTTGGATATTAATTCGGCGATTAAAATCTTTTCCCGCAGTGTTGAATCCACTCTCTGTTTCTATTTTGGCCATTGGATAAATTGATCCCAATCCTTTGATATAAATATTAGATGCATTTACACCATTTTCAACTAGATAAGTAGCTACTTTTTCTCCATTTTTTGCAGAAAAGAAAGTATCAAATGCTTTTGGATCTGTACCATCACTATGTGAGGATAGCATCACTTTTATCTGAGGGTATTCCATCATCAAAGTCGCCACACTATTTAACTCTTTGATATTTTTAACCGTCAATACATTATCATCTTTGTAGTAAATGTTATTGATTTTGTAGGTGATGATTTCTTCTTTCGGAAAATTTTCTGTGACGGGATAACTCTGCGTCTGTGGAGGATCTATTCCTTGATTTTCAAAAACGATACTTCCTTCTTGCTGTTGCATTCTGCGAAAAGCAGGTACCTCTAAAAAAAGAGACGGAACAGATGTGATGCTTTGTTCGTACAGTTTATTTTTATAGTAAGCGACCAATAGATCTTTTCCTCCAAAACCATCTTTTCGAGAAGAAACAAAAAAGGCTTCCAAACCGTTTGGTGAGAAGGTGAAAGAAAGGTCATCTCCTGCGGAATTAATTGGACGACCTAAATTTTCTGGTGAGCCCCAGCTCTGTTTGACATCATCATACCTAGTTTTGAAAATATCAAAACCACCCATACTTTTTAAATTGTTAGAACTAAAATAGAGCGTTCGACCATCTTTCGATAAAAATGGTGTTTCTTCATCATAAGGGGAATTAATGACCGGGCCTAAATTTTTTGCTGTAGTCCATCGTCCATTTTTGCGTGTGCTGATATAAACATCAAAGCCACCAAAACCACCTGATCGATTGCTGACAAAAAGTAAAGTGGAGTCATTATAAAAATAAGGGGAGCGATCTCCTTGAGCTGGATTGATCGGCGTTTCTAGGTTTTGAGGATACAAGGGTTTTGAGACTGCAGAAAAAGAATCCAACAACATCTGACCACTATATAAACTAGGTCCTTTGAAATAATACATAACGGTGCCTTCTTCATTAAAACCAAGAACTGCATCATAACGTGGACTATTCAATAAGGATACTAAAGGAGTGGTTGCGGTCCATTCTCCATTGATCACTACCGTTGAAAAAATATCACTCCCATTGTTTCCATATAATTCATCCTTGTATCCATTTTTATCCCGTTTCCCTCCAACATTTCCATCGCGAGTAGACGAAAAATACAGTTTACCTTTATAATTAGGACTTAATACTGGACCAAAATCATCTTCTCTTGAATTTACTTTTTCTCCTAAATTTTCGACCAAAGCTAATTCTTCCTTATACTTCAAATCCAGACCATTTGCACAACGTTTGATCTTGTCTTTGATTCCTTCTCGTCGGTCATCTTTAAACTTTGTCCTACTCAGATAATTTTTATAAAAAGCGATTGCTTTTTTGTATTCGTGGTTGGCTTGAAAGGTTTGAGCTAGCAAATAAAATACTTCTGCGTCCGGCTTTTTTTCATCCTCAATGATTGATAGCAAGTATTTTTTTGCATTAATGAGGTTGCCTGTTTCATAAAAACAATGGCCCATTTTGAACCGAGCATCGGTATCAATATTTTTAAGTCTATGGTATTTTTGAAAGAGGTTAAGTGCTTCCCAATATTTTGCGTTTTGAAAATATTTTTCCGCATTAGCCTTTAGCTGCTTCGCATTATCTTGTCCATAAGATTGGCTCCAGCAACATAAAAACAAGATCGCTAAAAAAGAAAATTTCAATTTTTGCATACAAAAAATAATTATAGCGGTACTTGATCCTTTCAGGAAATGAGTATAAACATTACTACCATAAAAGACAGAAAAATTCTTTTAGACTTTAGCTCAAAATAGAGCAGTCTAGAATTTATTCTTTTAGAATTAAATGGCCTGCTTATCATCAAATGCTTCCAAATAATCACCTACTTTTCGAAGGAAGGAACCTCCTAATGCTCCATCTACTACTCGATGATCATAAGAAAGAGATAAAAACATCATTTGCCGAATGGCAATCACATCTCCGTATTCCGTTTCTAAAACCGCTGGCTTTTTACGAATCGCTCCAGTAGCCAAAATCGCTACTTGAGGTTGGTTAATAATCGGTGTTCCCATTACATTTCCAAATGTACCAACATTTGTCAAGGTAAAAGTTCCACCTTGTATTTCTTGAGGCTTCAATTTATTTGCTCTTGCTCGACCTGCCAAATCATTGACCTGTTGTGTCAAACCGACCAAATTTAAATGATTGGCATTTTTAATCACTGGAACGATTAGGTTTCCAGAAGGAAGTGCTGCTGCCATTCCAATATTAATGTCTTTTTTAACAAGGAGATTATTCCCGTCAACAGAAATATTAATCATCGGAAAATCACGAATTGCTTTAGCTACGGCTTCAATGAAGAGCGGCGTAAAAGTAATTTTCTCTCCATATTTTTTCTGAAAATCTACTTTGATTCGATTTCTCCAATTGACCAAATTCGTTACATCCACTTCTACAAAAGAAGTAACGTGCGGAGAGGTATGTTTGGATTTCACCATGTGCTCAGCAATCAATTTCCGCATTCGCCCCATTTCCACAATCTCCACTTCTCCACTAACACTACTCACCGCAGTGCTTTTACTAGCAGCCAACTGAGTAGAAGGGGCACTTACTTGCGGAGTTGCAGTAGATCGATTTGAGACATAAGCTAAAATATCTTTCTTCGTCACTCTTCCATTCATTCCACTTCCAGCAATAGTATTTAATTCTTGAACAGAGATATTTTCTTTTTGAGCGATATTTTTAACCAAAGGAGAATAAAAAGGTCCACTTCCATTTGATCGTTCCAGGACAGGTGCTGGCGCAATTGCTGTAACCATTTCAAGAACCGGTTCCGCTTTTGGAGTAGGTATCGATGCTTTATCCTTAGAAGGAGCAACAGCGGCGGGTGTAGCAACTGGGGTGACTGATTCTCCTTCTGTTGCAATAATGGCGATTACTTTCCCTATTTCTACGACATCTTCCTCTTTGAACAGAATCTGAGCGATAGTTCCACTCACTGGAGATGGGATCTCAGAATCGACTTTGTCTGTTGCAATTTCTAAAATTGTTTCATCCATTTCGACGGAGTCACCCACATTTTTCACCCACTTAAGGATGGTGGCTTCCATGATACTTTCACCCATTTTGGGCATAACGAGTTCTACTTGCGCCATTATACTGTAATTATTATTTGGTTAAGGCTATTTTTAAAGGCTCACAAAATTACGTGTTTTATCACTGTAATAAAAATTTTCGGATCATATTCAAAGCTGCAGTTGAAGTGTATTCGATGTTTTTTAAACGGGATTTTCCTAGCTGGAGTTTCAAAGTATCTACCTTATCTTCACTCGCAATCGCTAACCAAATGGTTCCTACTGGTTTTTCAGGAGTCCCTCCATCAGGTCCAGCTATTCCAGAAATAGATATACTTATATCTGTTTTCAAAAGATTTAACGCTCCTTTAGCCATTTCTATTACTGTTTGTTCGCTAACAGCTCCATGTTTTTCAAGTGTTTGTGATGCTACTTGAAGTTGATTCATTTTCACTTCATTAGAATAAGCAATTACACTTCCCATAAAATAGCTTGAGGCTCCTGGTACCGCCGTAATTCGATGAGCCAGATAACCTCCGCTACAACTTTCCGCTGTAGAAAGGCTTTTTCCTCTTTCCTTTAACATCGTACCAACTACTTCCTCTAATTTTTGAGTACCATATCCAAAAATGAATTTTGATAATTTTTCTTGTATCGGTTTTACTTTTTCATCCAAAAGCGCTTCAATTTCTGATTGATCTGAGCCTGTTGCAGTCAATCGAAGACGAACAGAACCTAAATTTGGTAAATAGGCCAGTTTAATATTTTGTGGTAAGTTAGTTTCAATGTCTTCTAAAGTTTTGGCTATTCGAGATTCGCCTTCTCCAACAGTCAAGATTGTTCGGTGAGCGATAGGTTGTCCGGGGAAGTTTATTTTGATTTTTGGTAAAACTTCATATTCCATCAAATACTTCATTTCAAAAGGAACTCCTGGCATGGACACCAAAACCTTTCCATTTTTTTCAAACCACATACCTGGAGCAGATCCCATTTTATTCGTGAGGATGGTGGCATTTTCAGGCATATAACATTGTTCTCTATGAGCTTCAGTCATACTTCGTCCCCATTTTGCAAACATCCTTTGTAACCGGTTATAAGTCGCTTCATGAAAATACATTCCCGTACCAAAATAATCCGCTAATGCCTTTTTGGTAATATCATCTTTTGTTGGTCCCAAACCTCCTGTTACCAAAATGATATCCGTTTCTTTAAAGGCTTGATCCACCGCTTCGACAATTGCTTTCTGGGTATCGCTTATAGAGTTGATTCTAGCGATCCGAATCCCTTGATGATTCAATTGTTGGGCCATCCATGCCGAGTTGGTATCTATTATTTGTCCAATTAAAATTTCGTCGCCAATCGTAATGATTTGTGCATCCATATTTTTTAATTTTTGAAGCTTTTTTATAATGAGTCGCAATTTAGTACCTTCGAGTATAAGTCAGGGTATAAATAAAGATTTGTTTAAAATAACTTAGCACTCTGCTCTACACTTGGTACAGAAAACCAATAAATAATGAATAACAAAAATTTAAAAAGGAATGTTTTGCAACAGATACTCAAGAGGCATCTGTTCACTTTGGGCTTCCTTTCCTTTTGTTTGTTTTTCATCCAACTTTCGGCTTTCGCCCAAACAGATCCAGAAGATCTCCAAATCAAAATCTATAGCTTTGAAGACAATCTAAGTCATCGAAATGTTTATAAAATAGCTCAAGATCCTTGGGGCTTTATTTGGGTCGCAACCATCAATGGTTTAAATCGGTTCGATGGAAAATCATTTACACATTATACCAACTCCTTAGAAGAACAATTCCCAATCTCTAACCAATTTATTTCTGACATTGCTATATCCGACGATGCGCTCATCTGGTTATCGATTGACGACTATATTGTTCAACTAGATCCAAAAACCAATAAAAGTCACAAGATAAAAGTTAGTGATGCAAGTGTAGTTTATGATAAAAAGAGATCCTTTCATAATTTATTTACGGATAAGAAAAATCAATTATGGACGGCTACTTACCTCGATGAATCAGGCACTTCTTTTTTACAAAAAACAAATAAAGATGGAACAATCACAGATATCATTTCTTGTGATGGAACTTTTGCTAAGCGACCGATTATTCAATTGTCTGATCACTATTTTGTAAGTAATCGAGAAAATAGATTATTGGAAATCAACGAAAGTGGAAAGTTGATAAAGGAACATGTACTTCCTCCTCCTCAATTTAATTATTCCGTTGGATGGGTTACCCAAATGCAAATCACCTCAGACGGACGTCTTTGGGTATTGCAAAACAATGGTTTGGTTTATTCTCGAGGAGAAGGAGAAAGTGATTTTAAATTGCATCCTATTAGCGAAAGGTTATTGGGAAATAGTATTTATAATGCTCTTTTGGTAGAAGACGATGGAAGTATCTGGGTCGGTGGTATGGGCATACTTTGGTACTACGATCAACTAAGTCAAAAACTATACGATTACAATTCTCCCATTCAAGATTTACTTAAACATACTTGCACCATTCGGCAAATTTTTCAAGATGCAACGGGTGTCATTTGGTTGGCTACAGATTATGGTGTCATCAAGTTATTACAATCTGACCAACTCTTTAAAACCTATTTGAGTGAAGGAAATGAATATTGTGGCGGAGCTTGTAGTTTGAGAGGAATCACCGGAGATGAAAAAGGGAATATTTACTTTAGCTATTATAACTCCATTCATGTATTGGAAAAGGAATCCAATCTATTGCGGCCAGTTTTTACTGAGTCCAAATTTTATAATCCTCCATTTGGTCTTTTATACCACCAAGGCCATCTATACACGGGAAACGGGAAAAAAATTAATTTAGAAAATTTAGAAATCACTTCTTTATTAGGAGATCAAACTACAGACCTAGGTGCTTTGTTGCTTGATCAGCAAAAACAGATTTGGCTGGCTTATAAAAACAAAATTTTTCGATACAATCCGCTCTCAGATGAAATAAATTTCTACCCAACTCCTAGTATCGACACCAGCAATTTGAATATTGCTCATTTACATCAAAACAAGGCCGGAGATATTTGGATGTCAACGATGGAAAATGGTGTTTTTAAAATAGATCCGTCCAAAGGTATTCAATCTCATTTCAATGCTTCAGAAAAAAGCTCCATTCCGCTCCAACATAATAAAATCAATCAAGGCTATGAAGATAAAAATGGGAATCTTTGGTTGGCTTCAGGAGCGGGTTTACACCAAATAAATTTGGCGGAAGCCTCCTTAAAAGTATATACCACTAAAAACGGATTACCCAATGACTTTATCAATGCATTTCTTTCTGAAGGAGATTCAGTCTTGTGGTTAACAACTGACAATGGACTTTCGCGTTTTAGTATTTCTGATCAACGATTTACCAATTTTTTCAAAAAAGATGGATTGGCTGCTAACGAGTTTAATCGCATGTCTTACTACAAATCACCAGATGGTCGTTTGTTTTTTGGCGGTTTACATGGAGCGACCATGTTTAATCCTAGCTTGCAATTCTTAAAAGAACGAGAACAAAAAGAAGGAAAAATTTTATTTACAGGTTTCTCCAAATTAGATGGCAAATATGATAGCCTAATCAATATCCAAAACGGATTGAATGGGAAAGAAAAAATTCACCTAACCGCTTACGATAAATTTTTCAAATTTGAATTTGGCTTGGCCAATTATCAAAATCCAGTTGACAACTTATATAGTTATCGATTAGATCCATACGATTCTAAATGGTCGCCAGAATCAAAATCAACTGAGGCCCGTTATGGAATTATTCCTCCGGGAGATTATGTTTTTCGTGTCCGCGCCAAAACGGGAAAAGGCTTTTGGAATCAGCAAGAATTAGCCATGAAAATTCATGTCGAACGTGCTTATTATAAAACTTGGTGGTTTTTAAGTTTGATGACTTTATTGGGGATTTTATGCGTTTATGGTGTGATCTCTTTACGAACTTTTCAGTTGCGTAAAAGAAGAAAACAACTCGAAGAAGAAGTCGTGACAAGAACGCAAGAATTGTCTCGCGAAAAGAAAAAATCTGACGACTTATTGCTCAACATTCTTCCAGCAGAAACAGCGGATGAGTTAAAAGCTTTTGGAAAAGCCAAAGCTAAACGATACGATACCGCAACCGTTTTTTTCTCAGATTTTAAAGATTTCACTTTAATCTCTCAACAATTAGAACCTGAAAAATTAGTCGCAGATATTGATTATTGCTTTAGGGCTTATGATGAAATCATGGACAAATATGGCATTGAAAAAATTAAAACGGTTGGAGATGCTTATATGTGTGCTGGTGGTATTCCAACAGAGAATAAAGCAAACGCCGTCATGGTCGTAAAGGCTGCTTTGGAAGTTCAACAATTTATGCGTCAGCTAGAAAGAGATAAATCCAAATCTGGTGAACCTTTTTTCGAGTCGCGAATTGGAATTCATACGGGACCTGTCGTAGCAGGAATTGTCGGCATCAAAAAATTTGCTTTCGATATTTGGGGAGATACGGTCAATATTGCTGCACGAATGGAAGATAAAAGTCAGGTGGGGAAAGTCAATATTTCTCAATCAACTTATGAGTTGGTAAAAGATCATTTCCATTGTACTTATCGTGGAAAGATTACGGCTAAGAACAAGGGCGAAATTGATATGTATTTTGTGGATGGGCTCACTGATTTTCCGACCTTCGGTTCCCCTGACGGCGGAATCTCCAATTCCTTACAAGATTGATTCTATTTAAATATAAGTGTTTCATTCTTTCAGAACTTTCTTTTTATCTTGATATTTGACCAGAAAACATCTTTATAAAACAATAGATCTACTTCTTCTCATTGGAGATTTGTAAAAATCTACTTATGATTTAATATCTTTGTGCAAATTTTATACGGAAGTTATATAAAAAAGAACTTCGATACAGAAAAACAACAATCTATGCTCAATATAAAACTATTGAAAGAAATCTGTTTGACTCCAGGTGCACCAGGTTTTGAAAAGAAAATTCGATCTTTGATTATTAAAGAAGTCACCCCTTTAGTTGATGAAGTCACAACGGATGCGATGGGTAATGTAACTGCGCTTAAAAAAGGGAAGTCTCGTAAAAAAGTCATGGTCGCTGCTCATATGGATGAGATTGGTTTTATTGTTTCTCATATTGATGATGAAGGCTTCATTCGTTTTCATCCTTTAGGTGGATTTGATCCAAAAACCTTAACGTCTCAAAGAGTTATTATTCATGGGAAAAAAGATATCATTGGAGTAATGGGTTCCAAACCGATTCATCTAATGCGACCAGAAGAACGAAGCAAGTCTGTTCCCATTTCTGAATATTTTATTGATACCGGACTGCCTAAAAAGGAAGTAGACAAAATTGTTGCTGTTGGTGATCCCATCACAAGAGATCGACAATTGATTGAAATGGGGGAATGCCTTAATTCCAAGTCCTTAGATAATCGAGTCTCTGTTTTTATATTAATAGAAACGCTTCGACAACTGAAAAAAATCAAAATTCCGTATGATTTTTATGCCGTGTTTACAGTTCAAGAAGAAATAGGTATTAGAGGAGCGATTTCAGCAGCTCATCGGATCAATCCTGATTTTGGATTTGGCTTAGATGTAACGATTGCTTTTGATGTTCCGGGAGCACAAGCACATGAAATGGTGACTCGGTTGGGTCATGGTACCGCTATTAAAATTATGGATAGTATGACGATTTGCGATTATCGTATGGTGGATTATCTTAAAAAATTAGCTAAAAAGAAAAAAATAAAGTGGCAAAACGAAGTATTGCCTAGTGGAGGTACTGATACTGCCGCCATACAACGATACGGGAAAAATGGAGCCATAGCTGGAGCCATTTCTATCCCACTTCGTCATATCCATCAAACGATTGAAATGGTTCATAAGACAGATATTGAAGCCAGTATTGCTTTACTAAAAGAAGGCGTTAGTAAACTGGATACTTATAATTGGGATTTCGAAAAGTGATGAATGACAATCTTTTATTCTATCTAAGCGTTAAACTAATTTGCTCCGAAGTTGTCTAAATAGAAGTTAAATAAGGAGTAAAATTTAAAAAAATAGTACCTTTATATAGAAGTTGTCCCTAAATACTGTAGCAGTTTCTAAGGTTTTTAATAAAAATTTATCAATATGAATATGTTAATGTTAGCATTTCTTCCCGGTGGAACAGAGGTTTTTGTCATCCTTTTTGTGGTTTTATTGCTTTTTGGTGGAAAGAAAATCCCTGAATTAATGAGAGGTCTAGGAAAAGGTATTAGAGAATTCAATAATGCCAAAGCGACTATTGAGACTGAAATTAAAGAAGGGATTAAAGAAGCAGATCGAAAAGAAATAAAAGGTAATAATGGAGAATAATTCAATCCGATTATTTTCTTGAATTGAAAAGCATGGCTGCTCTTGTCCATTCGTTTCAAAAATAAAAAGGTGGAAATTGAAATCAATTTCCACCTTTTTATTTTGGTCAAGCTAGCCCATATTTTCGTAAATCATTCGTTCTAATTGATAGAGACTAATGATTATTTTTTTGCTGTTGGCCGTTTTATATCCAATACTTTTATTTTAAATGCTAAAGCAGAGTCTCCTGGTATAGAGATGCCTTTTTCATTGATAGCCAATCCACCATAAGCCAATTTTGATGGAATCAACAACCAACCGGTACTTCCCTTTTTAAAAAACTGCAATCCATCTTCCCAACCTTTGATCACCTTTCTTCTACCTAATACAAATTCGTACGGTTCTTTTCTATCGTAAGAGGAATCAAATTTAGTCCCATCTAATAAGTAGCCTTCGTAATGAACGGTCAATACATCACCTGGTTTAGCCAAATCACCTTTTCCTTTTTTCTTCAAGGAATAACTGACTCCTGTATCGGTTCTTTTGGTTCGCAATTTATTTTCAGCGGCATATTCATGTATCAACTTTTTATCTTTTTTAAATTGATCTTGAACATGTTTTTCATATGCTGCTCGTTCTCTTCGCTCTTGCTCCATCATATATTTATCATATGACTTGGCATCTAAAATTTCCAAGACTTCAATATCAAAAATCAAAGGTGAATTTGATGGAATGGCCCCTAGTCCAGATCGACCATAAGCCAAGTCTGCGGGGACAAATAATTTCCCTTTACTTCCTACTTGAAAAAGTGGAATTCCTTTTTCCCAGCCTTGAATCACAATTCTATAACCTAATTGAAAAACAAATGGTCGATCTTCTTCCGATTGGTCAAAGACTTTTCCATTGAGCAATTGTCCTTTATAATTCAATTTGACATAATCACCAGCTTTTGGATAAGCTCCGTTTCCTTCCTTCTCAATCGAATAGTAAAGACCATTACTTTCTTTTGCTTGTATCTCATGATGGCTTAGATAATCATCAAGATTCTTCAAAGAATCAATAGGAGAGGCAACTACGGAAAAAGCTCCGAAGACAAATAATAAAATGAATAGTTTTGTCAGTTTCATGATTGTATTTTGCTTTAAACAACTTTTTAATATGTTTCCTACCTTTTACGCACATATACAATGCCAATGTGGTCTATTTCATTGTAAATTAACGTTTTTTTAAAGGTTAACCAATTAAAATGGATTCAATCCTGCCATATCAAATATTTGCCTAAAGGCATAACAATAAGGAAAAATTCCATGCTTAGAAAAACTATTTTAAATCAAAAAAGAGGCTACGGTCACTATCCCCGCAGCCCCTGGTTTAACAGAAATCCACCTCCATTAAAGAAATGTGGTAGGTAACCAATGTCTACTATTAATTACCTCGTCATTCTCATAAGTAATGTTTGAAAACCCATCTTAGGGTTCAAGCAATTACCTTTTTGAATTAATAATTCAATTACGATCGTACTGATCTAATTCTAATTCTTCAATGATATTGATCAATTTTTCTGCATATCTTTTATCTGTTGCATAGCCTGCTTTTTTTAAGCCATGAGCCCATGCTTTATAGTCCGTTTTTTTCAATTTATATAAAGGTCGATAACGTTTGTTTTGAAGCATGATACTATGCGCTCGATAACTCGCCCAAGCACTTTTATAAATTCGGAAAAAGTCTTTATGGCTATCATCTGTAAAATTGCTACAATGCCCTTTTTTACAATTTTTAGAAAAGCATTTCATTCCAAAATGATTGCTGTTTTTTCTAGTCAATCGACTTGCACCAGCATTACTTTCAATCAAGCCTTGTGCTAATTTGATACTTGCGGGAATACCATACTTTCGCATTTCAGATTGTGCAACAGCAGCAAATCGATCAACATACTTTTTTTGCTTTTTAATTTTTAAAGCTTTCCTTGCACTAACCTTCTTGGTCGTCTTTTTATCTTCTGCATGATAGGTCATGTTAGAATAAGTATTGGATAGATTATTTTTAGCTGCTAATAAACTCATCTCTTCATCCACCTTTTTTTCATTTTTAGATTTTTTTAAAGGTGGCTTAATTTCCGGTTCATCTACAATAATCACTTTTTCTTCTTTTTGAATGATATTACTCAAACTCGTAGCAATTTTAGCTTTACCTAATTTTTTAATCCAACCTTCTTCCTGCTCAACAGGTACTTCATAAGAAGCAAAATTAGCAGTAGGTGACGTTGGTGTGGCACTCAAATTCAGTTCTAAATTAAGATCCTTCTTATTCAACATAAATACAACGAGGAGCGTAAGTCCGATTTTGAACCAATGTTGAATGATCCAATCTTGTGTTTGATTCCATTTCATGTTACGAATGTTTTTTGCTTTTTGGCCGACGATAAAAATTGTTTTTCTCATTATAGTATTTGTTTAATGTTTGCTTTAAAATGAAATCCTTTTGGCGCCGGAAGGACTTTATTGTATAGCATTGTTTTAAAGAACGGAGGAGAACGAAAAAAAACATTCTCCTCCATAGCATGAATAATTACACAATGCAAATTTAATACAAATTGTTTCAATTTGTCAAATATTTTATAAACTATTTGTTTACATAGTTATCCACAATATGTTGGTAACCTATGTGGATAACTCACAAAAACATAGAAAATGGTAGTAAAATTCCATTTATGGGTACAAATTTGTTAGTAAATGGAGTTCTGGACAAAAATTGCCCTTTTCTGCAAATGGAGAGATTAACGTCTTTTTTAGAAAGAAAAAACAAACAATTTGATGGATTTTGTGGGAAAAGAAAAGATTTGAGGATTTAAAAGACAGGAATGAGTAGTAACAAAATCTAATTGATCTAAAATTTGCTATCGGAATGAAAGCATTATCTTAAATGACTAAATGACTATGACTCATTACTCCAAAAGTAAATCTTTTTTAAGAAAGAGGTGTGTTAGGAGGTGTTGGCGGTAATCCATTTTCTCCAAGGCCATTGTTGACTTGACCGGTTATAGGGGGAACAGGTGGCGTTGGTGGCTGGACAATGAATTGTGTTTTCAATCGGCTGGTTCGTCGTCGTCTCATGTGTAACAATAAGATACAGCAAAGAAATATACCGACACCTACTCCTACTCGAATCCATTGTTCTTGTTCTGCTTTGATATGACTTTCTAAGTAATAAGGATTCGGACCATTAGGCGTTCCATTTCCTTCATTGATTTCCCAATTTTCGATATCGCCATTATCTAAGAAAGGTAGTAGCAAACCTAAGGTAAATGTAGAATCTGTTGGCGGTAAAACATAGCCCATACTATCTACAGAAGCTCCTTCATTGGTAAATAGGCCAATGATTTCTTTCCTTTTGCTTAAGCCAAAACCTAGGTTTCCAACAATATTATACACATCAGGAAATTCTTCTCGAAAAGCAGTGGTGTCTTCACAGACGATCAGATAAGATTTAGGTTTGATTTTTACTTGAGGAAAAGTATAATAGCGTTTTTTATCTGTAAAAAACCAATCTTCTAATTGTATGGTTTCTTCAGAACTGTTGTATAGTTCAACCCAATCTTGTGATTTTTTATTATTAGCACTGACCTCATTGATCATCAATTTTCCCGCAAGGGGATGCACATATCGTTCAAAAACAGCTTTCAATTTATATTCTTTTCCTGCGGTCAATGACAATCTTAAATCATCCATGTTGGGATCACTTTTCATGCCTTCCCAATGAGAAAATCGATAGCCAAAGTTTGGAATAGCTTTTAAGCTAATTGGAATGTTTTCAAAATATAAGCCAGAAAAAGCTTCCTTTTTAATGACCAAATTATTGTTTAAGATCACTTCTCCTCCTCCTGCTACTTCCAATTTTAATTCTGCGGTTCCACCAGTGTTGAATGTTTTTTTCATGTGCTTTCGCATGTAAGCTGGTCGCTTTTTAGCAAATGCCCTCATTCTGTCTACATGGTTTTCCCAACGTCTTTTACTGAGGCTCCAACGATCTAATTGCCGTGGCATTTCAGGAGCAAGATTCGCGTACAATTCTTCTAACTTGGCTAAGACTCGATCAGATGTAAAAGTCGTATTCAGATGATCTGCCATGCAGTTAATGAATTCTTTTTCAAATTTCGGATTCTCTAATAATTTTCTCAGGATAAATGTACTCCAAGCTGGATTCGGCCAAGCTGGTCCATCAGGTTCTGTATGAAAATCGATACTGTTGGTTTTATAAGCTTTAGGATTGTGTAAACCAAATCCCCAATCCGTATCATACAAAATCCATCTCCAGCGGCCACTTACGGTTTGTGGTCTCCAAAATTTTATATTTCCACCAGCATCTTGATTATCAAAATAAATCTGAGCCACCTGATATTGCATAAAATTCTCAATATCCATCAGGCTATTCAAGTAAGCATATCGGGAAGGATCACTTAAGTCATTCTCTTCCATGTAAGCCAACATATGAAGATAATGTGCTCGATTTCCTCTTTTCAAACTTCTACGATGTTCGATTAAATCGATACTATCTTTATCCAATTCATAATGTCCTGATAGAAAATGTCGATTGACTTTTTCTCGAATATTATAAATTCCCCAATATTTTCCATTGATATAAACATGAGCAGGACGGTAATCTTGTTTTTCAATATCCCAGTCTTCGACCAAACCCGTCATTAAAGCATCTCGAAAATGTGATTTCCCCCAGTCACTACCTGAGTTACGTAAGACCAAAAATTTGAATTTTTTCAGTCCTTCTTTTCCAAAAATTCTATGCTTAAAATGCTTCTTTCCATATCGATCTCTGGCGACAATGGTCATTGATTTTTGTGGAAACAATCGACTCATTCCTCCAAACAATCGAAATCCCGAACGGCTGTTGTACTCACATTTTCCATCTGCTTCATACATTTCTGCATTAATCATCACCTCTCTCTTGCTCCAGAAGTTCGCACCATCTTTGGTCCACAGACTATCTACAGCATCCGGTCCTTGCATATATAGCCCTGTCTCTGAGTCAAACAACACTTCAGGATTGATTCCAATAGATACGACAGGAAAGGTCGATGTCGGTTCATCGATAAAATAGGTTTGTCCAACAATATCGCTTTTGATTTTTCCCTTTCGGGCAATGGCTTGCAAAACCATTGTTTTTTTAATTTTTAACGGCCTTTTATAGACTTTAGATCGGCGAGTAGGCTCGCTGCCATCGATTGTATAATAGATTTTTGCACCTGGAGAAGTCAATTCAACCACTTGTCTTTCATCATAGAATCCACCTTGAACTGAAAATTCAATTTCCAATTCTTTCTTTTTCTGCTTAGCCTTAGCTGGCTTTTGTTGAGCAAAAGCTAGTGAATTAGCCAAAAAAAGGACCGATAATATGAAAGTGATTTTTTTCAATTTGCTGTTTTCTCTTGAAATAGACTGCTTTAAAATCTAAAGTGTTCAAATACTCTGTTACAAAAGAGATACAATTTAGTCTTTTTTCTATGAATAAAAAAGCGATCGATTTATAAAAATGGGCTTCCCCTTAAAAAAATCTAAGTTAATTAGGACCTAAGCCATTTTTATAAAATATTCGCTATCTGACAGTTAAGCTTTGAGTATCCTTGCAGGAGTGCTCATTTCTGTATGAAAGATCTTAAATGTTTACGGTCACCACAAGGATAAGTTGTTGGTTTTGCAAACAAATAAAAAATATTTTATATTTAAGTTAATCTACTCCATTTATTCTTATGGTTAAGTCTATGTATTTTGGCCTTTCAGTGCTGTTTTAAAGGACTGTTTTCGTCGTACATAAGTCCTTATTTAAAATTAATTTCAAGTCATTTTGATAAATCCATGGTATTTTACCATATTGAATACATAAAATAATTTCCTCATATCATTAAAAACAATTCGCTTATGAAATTCAAATTTATTTACACTCTTTTTAGTCTTTTATTCTTTGCTTTTATGTTTAGTAGTAATAGTGGTGGTAGAGCTGCAGCTGGCCAAGGGGCTACCGGAGCACCTGGTGATCAAGAAACAGGTGGAAATTTTGTTACTTGTGCCAATGATTTCTGTCACAGCAGCGGAAGTGCTGCAACTCTTGAATCTAATCCAACTTTAGAATTAACTGATGATGGTGGACTTTCAATTACCGAGACTGGATATATTCCTGGAACTCTTTATAATGCAAAAGTAACCGTCAATGTTACCAGTGGAAATGCTAGTGGCTTTGGATTCCAAATACTTGCATTGAACGCTGCAATGGGCGTCACTGGAGATGAAGTTTCCGACTGGACAGCAGGATCCAATAATACCAAAGTTTCTACTGCGAGTGCCAATGGAAGAACTTATGGTGAACAGAACGGAACTAGCGCTAGTAATGAATTCGAACTTACTTGGATGGCGCCTGCTGATCTTGATGGAGATGTTACATTCTATTTTTGTGGAAATGCTGTTAATGGAAACAACTCTACTTCAGGAGATGGTGCAGGTTGCAGTACATTGACTATTGCCAAAAACGCCTCTACTTCTAACAATGATCTCAACAGAGCAGCATTACAATTGAATGCTTTTCCTAATCCGGTTATCGACGTCATTAATCTTGATATTCAAGTAGAAAAAACGGATACCTATTCCATGCGTTTAATCAACAACTTAGGACAACTCGTTCAAACGACTCAATGGGATTTGACCGAAGGTCAAAACAGAAAAATGATTGATTTCAATGAATCAACTTCTGGTGTCTATATCATTCAATTGACGAATGGAACAGAAACCATCAGTCAAAATGTAGTGAAACTATAAGGTTGCTACCTTAAAAGTAGGATACTCTGAAAAGGGCTAGTGATGGATTTCACTAGCTCTTTTTTTGTTCCTAAAAATAGAAATAAAGCCATTCTATAAACCTTCCTTCCTTTTTATAGTTAGTACAATGATATTTTCCCTAATGGAAACTCTTATTTACTACAAAAACTTTCCACTTATGAAATTTAGATTTATTTACTCTTTATTCGGAATGTTGTTTTTGGCTTTCTTATTCATGAATAGTAGTGTTGGAAGAGCAACATCAACTAATTGGGGTAGTACCGGTGCTCCTGGTGATCAAATGATGAATGGTATGGCGGTGACTTGTGCTTTTAGTTCATGCCATGGTGCAGGTACTTCGAGTACTATTGAATCTGAGCCCATGCTTGATTTAAGAGATCCCGCAGGGAATTCAATCATTGAAAGTGGTTATATCCCAGGTACTGTATACAATGCTAGATTGTCAGTAGAAGTCACTAGTGGTAGCGCAGCTGCTTTTGCCTTTCAAATTTTAGCCCTCAATGCGCCTAAAGATGTCAATGGTGACGAAGTTTCTAATTGGGAAGCCATTTCTCCTAATGTACAAATCGCTTTAGGAAGCAATACTGGAAGAACTTATGCAGAACACAAGGGACCAAGTGTGGGAAACAATCAATTCGAGATGACTTGGACCACTCCCGAAAACCTTGATGGAGAGGTTACTTTCTACATTTGCAGTAATGCCTCTAATAATGATGGCGGACCAGACGGAGATAGCCCTGTTTGTAAAACCCTTACAATCAATAAAAACACCTCTACTTCTAATAATGATCTAAACAGAGCAGCCTTACAATTGAATGCTTTTCCTAACCCTGTTATTGATGTCATTAATCTTGATATTCAAGTAGAAAAAACAGATACCTATTCCATGCGTTTAATCAATAACTTAGGACAACTCGTCCAAACGACTCAATGGGATTTGACCGAAGGTCAAAACAAAAAAATGATTGATTTTAATGAATCAACTTCAGGTGTCTACATCATTCAATTGACAAATGGAACGGAGACAATCAGCCAAAATATAGTAAAACTATAAAACTAGAATCCTGAAAAATCAATGGTCATTTTACTTGGCCATAAAACCAGAAAGTGCTTTATTCTTTCTGGTTTTTTTTATGTCTTTTTCCAATCCAAGAATTGTATATTTGCAAAAAAATATAATCACACATGTACACTAAAGCCAAACAACGTCAACTCGTCGACCTTTCCAAAGAACTATTACAACAAGATATTCCAACGGCTCATCCTGATGCCACTAATATGGCTAATCAATTGCATCAAGTCATCGTTTATCACGAATGGCGATATTATGTGGAGAACGATCCCGTGATCAGTGATTTTGAATACGATCAATTGTACAAAAAACTCGAAGCACTGGAAGCTAAATTTCCAGATTTAATTGTTCCTGATTCTCCGACGCAAAGAGTTTCCAATGATATCAGTAGTGATTTCCCTCCTGTTGAACATCTTATTCCTATGTTGTCTTTAGCCAATTCTTACAATGCTGAAGATTTAAAAGATTTTGATACCCAAATCAAAAAATTAACGAACATGGAGGAAGATGCAGAAGTCAGTTATTGTGTTGAACCCAAATTTGATGGAGGCAGTATTGCACTTGTTTTTGAAAATGACTTATTGGTACGTGGCGCAACTCGTGGAAATGGAACCGCAGGAGAGGATATTACTGCCAATTCCAAAGCAATGCGATCTATCCCAATGAGGGCTGCATTTTCCAAAGCAGGTATGCAAAAAGTAGAGCTGCGTGGTGAGGCCGTTATTCGAAAAGATCGTTTTGAAAAAATGAATGAAGACCGCGCTAAAAAAGGAGAATCGCTTTACGCAAACCCTCGAAACACCGCGACCGGTGGACTTCGTACCAAGGATCCTAAAGAAACTGCAAAACGAAATATTGAAGCATTCGTTTATCAATTGGGCTATGCGGTAGATGCTGATAATAATGATGCCTTTGGCAAATTTAAAACACATGGAGAGACCATTGATTTATTAGGAGAATTAGGTTTTAAAATTCCGACCAAAGAAAAAAAAGTTTGTAAAAACATCCAAGAAGTCATCGACTTTTGTTTAGGCTGGGAAACAAAGCGCGAAGGCTATCCTTATGAAATTGATGGTATGGTAGTCAAAGTCAATGATCTTATTTTACAAGAAAGATGTGGGTATACCAGTCATCATCCACGTTGGGCCATCGCTTTTAAATTTAAAGCCAAACAAGCAACGACTAAATTGATCGATATTGAATTTCAAGTTGGAAAAATTGGTTCGGTTACTCCTGTGGCTAAATTAGATCCTGTGCAGTTGGCAGGCGTTACGGTTTCTTCGGTTTCTTTACACAATGAAGATTTTATCAAAAGTCGAAATATCAAAATGGGCGATACCGTTTTAGTCGAAAGAGCTGGGGATGTAATTCCGTATATTGTCAAGGCAATGGATGAACTGAGAGATGGATCAGAAGCAGATATCAAATTTCCAAGCAATTGTCCAAGCTGTGAAAGCGTTTTGGTTCGACAAGAAAAAGAAGCGGCTTGGCGATGTGAAAACTATCATTGTGAAGCACAATTTTTGCAAAGAATGTTTCACCATGTTTCCAAAGATGCCATGGACATCGATGGCTTTGGTCCGTCCTACGTGGAACGTTTCCATGAAAATGGTTGGCTTAAAAGTGTCGCTGATATTTATAATTTGAATTATGGTAAAATATCTCGCCTCGATGGCTTTGGAGAACGATCCGTTGAAAAACTAAAAACTGCGATTGAAAAAGCAAAGTCGAACCCAATTCATCGATTGTTATACAGTTTGTCCATTCACCATTTAGGTAGAAAAGTATCCAAATTGTTAGCAGCAGAAATCAGTCAAGTTAAAGATTTAAAAGATTGGGATTTAGAAACCTTCACTAACATCAAAGACGTTGGGCCAGTCGTTGCTGAAAACGTCATTAGCTTTTTTAAAGAAGCTGATAACATTGCTCTCCTTGATCAAATGGCCGAGTATGGAGTCAACATGAAACAAACTGAAGCTGACGTTCCTAAAGTGGCTGATGAGAATGCTCCTTTGGTTGGCAAAACAATTTTGTTTACTGGTTCGCTATCGATTGGTCGAAAAGAAGCACAAACGATCGCCGAACGTGCTGGTGCTAAAAATATCAGCGCTGTAAGTTCCAAATTGAACATCTTGGTGGCAGGTGAAAAAGCGGGTTCTAAATTGAAAAAAGCACAAGCTTTAGGTACCGTGGAAATACTGACAGAAGAGGCTTTTATGAAGATCGTGAATGGGGAGTAAGTAATCAAAAATTGTAATGGAACACTGATTCAACAGATTTCGCAGATCGCGCTGATTTTCTCTGCTAATGCGCCCTTCGATCGTGAGAAAATCTGTGCGATCTGCGTTCTATTTTTGGCCACGACTTTGTCAATCTAAAATGTTTTAATTCTATTTTCAAAATTCGGAAAAATTCATCTTTTGTTTCTGAAATATCACGGAACAATAGCCTAAGTTTCTAAATACTATTTTCTGCTCACTGTCTTCATTTCTACTATTCGATATTTCACGGACTTTTCAATATTTGCACTCTTGTATAAAACGACCTATCTTTGAGCACTTTAGTAAAACTCAAAAATTGAGTTCTTCCTTATCATTCTACTAGACATCACATTTGAAATACCAAAAGTGTTTCTTTTCGAAAAATAAAAAAACATGAACTTCCGATCTACTTTATTATTGATTCCTTTTTTGATCTTCGCTTGTAAGTCGACTGACAAAACAGGTCAATCCAACACTCCAGCAGCAGCCAAAAACACCAGAATTGTTGATTGTATCATTACTGGTTGTAATGCTAGTGAAGCGGTCGCTTTGTATGAATACGATGGTGTTGGTTTTAAAAAAATAAAAAATTCAACTACCATTGGTCAAGATAGTTTTAGAATAGAAATTGCTAAAACGGCTTCCCCAAAGTTTTATTATGTCGGTCAAGAAAGTCAACAAAAAATGCCGGTCATCTTAGGGACGGAAGAAGGGGTGACTTTGAATAGTAATTGTAAGTCTATGCGAAATGCAAAAATCGCTAACTCACCATTGAACAAAGGTTATAATGAGGTACTTAAACACTTAGGTGTCTTCAATGGCGAAGGACGAAAATTAGGACAAGAATTTCAAAGAAACCAAAGAGACCCCAGTAAGTTGCCAGCAACGGTTGCTAAAATGAAAGCTTTGGATCAGCGTAAAATAAAGTTGCTTGATTCTCTAAAAATCACTCAGCCTTTTATCGCTAAAGTCTTAGCCCTGAACACCTATCTTAGTTTTCAAAATAATACTGGAGTTTACAAAAGTGAAATCGATTACTTCGGAGAAAAATATTTTCAATTAGCAGATTTAAAAGATGCTGATTATGCCAATATTCCTTACTTGTTTGAATCCGCAAAAAGCTACGCTACTACGCTTAGTCAACAACCCATTCCAAAGGAAATCTTATATGGCTTTCTTGACGGCACACTCAATCAACTTGACAACAATAGTCGCGCCTACAAATATGCTTTGGGCGGTATGGCTATTGGCTTGCAAAGCAAGAATCATCCTGGTTTTGTTCTCTATGGAAATAAATATTTAGAAAAATATCAATCAGAAAAGACACCAGCGATTGCTAACTTTAGAAATGCGGTTAATCGAGCAACTAGTTTTACGGAAGGAGCCTTAGCACCAGATTTTACACAAAATACTCCGGAAGGAAAACCAATGAGTTTGAGTGATATGAGAGGAAAAGTGGTGTTGATTGATTTTTGGGCGAGTTGGTGCGGTCCTTGTCGGAAAGAGAATCCGAACGTTTTAAAAATTTACAATAAATATAAAGATAAAGGCTTTGATATTCTGGCGGTCAGCCTTGATAAAAAGAAAGGGAGTTGGTTAAAAGCAATTGAGAAAGATGGTTTGATTTGGAATCATGTCAGCGATTTGCGCGGTTGGAAAAATGAAGTGGCTGGTGCCTACTCTGTAACCTCTATTCCTCACACGGTCTTAGTGGATGCCGAAGGAAAAATCATTGCTCGTAACTTAAGAGGACCAGCCTTGGAAAATCAATTGCGCAAACTTTTTGGCGGATAGGCTTTTTAATTTTGAATAATTGAATGCGAAATTTTTGAATGGCCTTTTTATTGCGAAGTCCACGCTAGAAGGCCATTCAAAATTCAATTATTTTTGCATTCAATCACTCCTAACTATAATTTTTTTTTTTGAAAAACCGATATTACTTTTTATCCATAGTTTGTTTTGCAGGAACTCTATTCTGGGGTGCTTGCGGTTCAGATACTGTTGTGAAAAAATCCGTAGAAGTGCCTTCCGTTTCGGTGACCGAAAAAAAAGAAAAAATCATTCCCGCTCCAGCGAAAAAAGAAACTATTCCTAGCCCAGATTATGATACCTCTAAATGGGCCGATGTTCATTTATTAGATCAGAGTGTTTTACTTGACATCCGATATGCGACGGATAACAATTTTGTTGAAGAACAATTATATGATTGCGGACGATGCTTTTTACGTCCTGCGGTAGCCAAAGCGATGTTAGCTGCTCACCATGAACTACAAGAACAAGGATTAGGATTGAAAATGTTTGATTGTTATCGACCTCGACCGATTCAACAAAAATTATGGGATAAGGTCCCTAATGCGAGCTATGTAACACCACCTTCTCGCGGATCTATGCATAATCGAGGCTTGGCCATTGATGTTACGATTGTCGATCAGTCTGGAAAAGAATTAGAGATGGGAACCACTTATGATTTTTTCGGAAAACGAGCGCATCACACCTTTACGGATTTGCCGGAAACGGTATTAGCCAATCGAAAAATGCTAAAAGAACTAATGTATAAGCACGGTTTTTTACACATTAGGACAGAATGGTGGCACTATTCCTACACCATCGGTAAATATGAACTATCCGATATGCTTTGGAAATGTGATGACCACGAAACAAAGAACTAAATAAATACGTTAGATATTTAGTGCTAAAATCATGTTTAGTATTAGACAATTTAGAAAACATTATTCGTTGGATTGAGTTGATTATGGAACAATCTTTTCACAAGAAGTGATTATTTCAAAATTAGTCCATCTTTTTTTTACTTTTGTGCTTATATAAAAATCTGGAATAATATGAAAACTCCATTATTCCCTTAAGCTCAATCAATCGTTAATTTAAAATAGTATGCAAGAAATCGCTTACAAATCAGATGTAGAAGCAGTAGATGCACTAGCCAGTGCTTACCGAAATTTATCTAAAGAAATAGGGAAAGTTATTGTCGGACAAGAATCAGTAGTTCAAGCTGTAATTATTTCTTTATTTAGTAATGGACATAGCCTTTTGGTTGGGGTACCTGGGTTGGCCAAGACCTTGTTGGTCAGTACTATTTCCGAAGTATTGGATTTGGAATTTAAACGAATTCAGTTTACCCCGGATTTAATGCCCTCAGATATCACTGGATCAGAAATATTAGGAGACAATCGAAAATTTCAATTCAATAAAGGTCCTATATTTTCAAATATCGTCTTAGCAGATGAGATCAATAGAACGCCTCCTAAAACACAGGCGGCACTCTTGGAAGCCATGCAGGAACGATCTGTTACCGTAAATGGTGAACGTCATATGTTGCCTGCTCCGTTTTTTGTATTGGCTACGCAAAATCCAATTGAGCAAGAAGGAACCTATCCTTTGCCAGAAGCGCAGTTAGATCGTTTTATGTTTAATATTCCTTTGGATTATCCAACTTATGAGGAAGAGATTCAAGTCGTCAAAGCGACTACTGCAAACGCAAAATATGATTTAAAAAATATCGTAACTGGTGATCAAATTTTATACTTCCAGCAGTTGATTCGTAAAATTCCTATTGCTGATAATGTATTAGAATATGCTGTTGGTTTAGCCACTAAAACTAGACCGAATACCGCAAAAGCAACACAAGAAGTAAACAATTATATTTCTTGGGGAGCAGGACCTCGTGCTTCGCAATATTTGGTGCTTGGCGCAAAATGTCATGCTGCGATTCATGGAAAATATTCTCCAGACATCGAAGATGTACAAGCCATTGCCAAGTATGTATTGCGACACCGGATCGTTCGTAATTTCAAAGCAGAAGCAGAAGGTATTACAGAAGAAAATATCATTGAAGGATTATTTTAATAAAATATTTCACACAATAATCTTCTAAATTTAAAAGGATAATTCAAGCAAATATCCCAATAGCTTTGAAGAGCTTAGCCCGTAAAAACGGCTTGATAATTAAATTTATCAAGCCGTTTTTCTTTTTTAACTTCCATCATGGTACTTTTGACATACGCCAAAAAGCAAAAGGAATACATCTTATAGAGTAGATTGGCTTGGTTGGAACTTAGAACCTGTTTAATCTACTAGAAGCTTGAAAAGCTCACTAACATTTAAAATTGTCGTCGAAATGAAATATAATATCCAAAATAACCCACAAACCTGGATTATGTCCGTAAAGTCATTATTTATTTTCACCCTGTTCTTAATGCTTGCTAGTTGCGCTAGTGAAGTCGGAGAAGAAGTCAGAAACAAGTTTGAATCACCCAAGTACGCTTTTGGTCCTGCCAACAAATTATGTGTCGTCGCAGACAAAGACCTTTGGGAAAGTAATATTGGAGATACTATTCGCTACTATTTTGGATCAGCATATCCTATTTTGCCACAGCCAGAACCATTCTTTGACCTTATTCATTTTACACCAGAGGAATTAGAATCAGATCCTTACCGAAGAGAACTCCGTGCCTACTTAATGGTTGGGAATTTAACCGATCAAGATTCGCCTGCTTGTAAAATGATTCGAAAAGACATTGGTTCAGAAAAAGTCAGAAAGGCTAATGAGCAGAGTGACTACCATATAACGGTTGGTAAAGACAAATGGGCACATGGACAGGTACTGATTTATCTTTTTGCTCAAAATCGAACGGACTTAGTCGAAGCCATCAAACAACATTTTCCAGTAGTCACCAAACGATTCAATAAAGCAGATGAAAGTCAATATGAAGCGGCTATCTACTTCAATGGAGAAAACAATGACTTGAAGGAAAAAGTAAAGGCAAAATTTAAGGCAGACCTAAGAGTTCCTTCAGATTATTTTTTAGCAATTGAAGATGAAGAAACCATTTGGATGAGAAAAGAAACAGAATTTTTGAGTAGCAATATAATGGTACATAAAATTCCATATACTGATCAATCTCAGTTGACTAAAGAAGGATTTAAAGCCATTCGAGATCGTCTAGGTAAAAAATATGTCAGTACTGAAATTGAAAATACTTACATGCGAATCAATGATGTCGATTTACCGATGATGATTCAAGCAACAGAAATCGATGGCAATTATGCTATTGAGGCTAGAGGTATCTGGGATATCGTAAATGATTTTATGGGAGGACCATTTCTTGGGTACTTAGTTCATAATGCAAAAACCAACGAGTTACTTTATATCGATTGCTTTATTCATGCTCCTGGTAAGAAAAAACGAAATTACATTCAACAGTTGGAGTATGTGGTGAGTTCGCTTAAATTTTAGGATACTTCTTTAGCATATATCAATAGCTTAAAAAGGGTCTGTAGTATTTTAAATACACCTCTTTCTAGTAATTTGTTTACAAAAAACAGGAAATGTACTTGAGTTCTCAAGTACATTTTTTATTTTTAGTGAAACATACGTAAGAAAATTTACATGCCAGAATTAACATCTCTTCAAATGGCTGATTTGTCTGATGATGAATTAATCGCTCATTTTAAACAAAATGGCGACCGACAAATCGTAGCTGAATTATTTCAAAGATACCATCATTTGATTTTTGGTGCTTGCCTAAAACGATTAAACAATCGAGAGGAAAGCAAGGATGCCACTATGAACATTTTTGAACGAATGATCGTCAAATTACCTACTGCAAACGTGCAATCTTTTAATAGCTGGATCTATGTGGTCATTCAAAATGAATGTAAAAGTATGTTAAGAAAA
The DNA here is from genome assembly GCA_964441245.1 of uncultured Saprospiraceae bacterium. Taxonomy (GTDB): domain Bacteria; phylum Bacteroidota; class Bacteroidia; order Chitinophagales; family Saprospiraceae; genus JALZUU01. The sequence goes on from CAYTVR010000003.1 coordinate 53,750, forward strand.
CGTCAAACTTCAGCTAAGTTAAAGGGGAATTTAAAATTTATTGAAAAAAGTAGTGAAAATTTTATGGAATTTGAGCAGGTGCCGCGTCTTAGTACGGAGAAGGAAGATATTTCTCCAGAAGAAAGACTAGGATTGGCCATCAACCAACTTCGTCAAGAGCAACAACAGTGCATTCGCTTATTCTTTTTTGAACAGAAAAGCTATGAGCAAATTGCCAAACAAACGCATTTTTCTGAAAAGCAAGTCAAAAGTTATTTGCAAAATGGGAAACGCAACATTAAGCTCTTTATGGAAAATAGCAACTTCCTGTTTTTTTGTCTTATTCATCAAGCTTTTTTATAAGTCATCATTATAGTAATGTTCAAAATCGGGTTTTGATGGTTTAATCGGGATAAAATTTTTGATGAGCAAGACTATCATTACAGTTTTTTAAAAATACAACATATGGAAAAATTTCTTTCCGCAACCAAATGTTTGGGACAAAAAGAAGTCCAAAAATATTTGAAAGCACAACTCAACGAGCAAGAACGATTTAGAGTAGAAAATCATCTACTTGAATGTCCCCTTTGCTCCGATGCCGTAGATGGATTGGCTAATCATTATAATTTTGATGAAGATATCGAATTAGAGCAAATTCAAGCATTGATTCCAAATACAAACTCTTCCAATTCCACCACTAATATTCGTACACTTCCTAGTCGACGATTTTCTTTTAGCCGAATAGCAGCGGCTGCCATCGTGTTGTTATTACCGCTTGCAGGATTGATGTATTGGCAATCGGGAAATAATCCTCAATTGGCCAAAGTCTTTAAACCAATCCAAAACAATACAGTACTCGCAGATTTACGCGCAAGCGAGGACATCGATTTCCAAAACCCTATTCTACAAAAAGGAATGGCGGCTTATGATTTGAAAGATTATCAACAAAGTTTAGAATATTATCAATTGGCTTTAACTGAAGAACCAGAGAACACCGTTGCGGTTTTCTTTTCTGGAGTTGTTTCACTTGAACTGGGAAAAACAAAAGAAGCCATTCCTTTACTTACCTCTAGTAGACTCAATGATGAACGACTTTATGAGCAATCTACTTGGTACCTTGTCATGGCTCATTTGGCGTTAAACCAAAAAGAAAAAGCTCAGTTACTTTTAAACGATTTAGTGAAAAATAAGAACGGAATTTACTATTTAAAAGCCGTAGAAAAAAAGAAGAAATTAAAGTCGGAAAAATAATTGAACATACGAATTTTGTATGATTGAATGTTTTTTTTAAGCAAAATTGCGATAAAAGGAACATTCAATCTCTCTCTTACCTAAGCATATTGCCTTCTTTTCCGAACCATCGGATACAGACTAAAATACTCATTCCTGCGAAAGCAAAAAGCGACACAAATACCACCGCGAGCAAAGCATAATCTATCGTTCCTGCAATAATCTCTCGACTGGCTAAAGCGACATTGAGTACTGGAATCATTGCGGTTAATATATTCAGTTTGATACTTGGCATCGTTCCAATAACCAAGGGCAAAATGACCAAAATCATCAAAGGTTGAATTAAGCTTTGTGCTTCTTTAAACGATCTTGCATAAATCGAAATCGGAATCAAGATGCCTACAAAAAAGGTCGTCATTGGTAAAATCATGGATAAGACCAAAAACAAAGCCATTGGATGCAAAAATTGAGCAACCATGTTGGTAACGACAGCGGGGATATCTGAGTTAACCTTTAATGCTAAAAACAAACCTACAATTGTCAATAATCCAGAAAGGGTTCCAGCCAAAATGATCACTAGCATTTTACCTAACAAAATATGCAATCGGCTTGCGGGGACCGTTAAGATCGTTTCTATAGTTCCTCGTTCTTTTTCACCTGTAAACAAGTCAATCGCAGGATACATGGCTCCTATCAATGCAAATAAAACGAAAAAATACGGCAGCATACCACCAGCCATTTTACCAATCGATTCTCTTTTGCTATAAACATTTGCGGATGTAATTTGAGTGGGTTTTATCGTCGATCTACTCGCACCTAAAGAGTCCAATCGATCCAAAAGGATTTCATTATGATAACGCTCAATGGTTTTCGCTAGACGAGTAAAAACAATCGTATCGCTTGTCGCATTATAATGAATTTCTAAGGCACCCGTTTGTCCATTTTGGATGGCTTGGTCAAATGTTGGATCTATCTCCAATGCCAAATCAATACTATCCTCTTTGATCAATTGCGCATAATCATCTGGATCAATATTTTTAATGAGCGTCAGGTCTCTTCGACGATTGAATCTTTTCATCAGTTCTGCTCCATTTCCATTGTCGTTGATGGCTATCTTTAAGTTTTTAAACTGAGCAGTTGTTGACTGTGAACTAGAAATTTTTGTCATGACCATAATCATCAAAGGAGCCAACAATAATGGGAATATAATCATGGCAAAAAGCGTCCGTCGATCTCTGAGTAATTCCTTCAGTTCTTTTTTAAAAATGGTCAAAATATAATACATCTGATCTTGCTTTTAGAGATGGTTCTTTTCTTTTTAGGTCTTCGCCTAAACGGTTATAGAGACTTTGATAGAAGTAATATTACGAAAAAGTAGATAAATAAATTAGAGTTTATTTTTTGATGAATGAATAGAGCAAGAAGATCGATCGAAAGTTATTGATAACCATAAAGTTTATCATTGGACCGTAGGAGTTCAATGGATTTTTATTCTCTATTCATTCGATAAGTATAGGCTACGCTCAACTCTGTGAAATCCGCTTGTCCAAAATTAGCATTAATATGAAAACCAATATTGACGTTGTGAGTTGGCTTTTTATTGGTATTGATAAAATAATAATTGAGTCCTAATCTTTGTGAGAGTATCGTTTTTAAAACACGCTCCACGTTGCTCTGTTTCTCAAAACGACGATATTGTTCTTGATAAAATGGTTTAAATAAATTGATGCCCAATTCAGCATCTAAACTAAAATGCCCCATTAAAAATTCACTGCCGAAAAACAGATTAATATTCGAGGCATTCCAAGTGGGTTGATCATCAAATTCTGCTAAAGCATTCTCAATAATAAAGTCATGAAAATGATCATAATATCGATAAGTTAAACCTAAACGTAATTTGATAAAATTTTTTACAATTTTGCCCGCAGAGGCACTAAAAATATGAATGAATTTTTTCGGCCCACCGACCGGACCACTCGGACCTCCCAATTCATGTATCCCCAAGCCCATTCTAAATTTCAAAAAAAATTCTTTTCTTTCTGGAATAGCTAATGCTTCATCTTTTGCTAGAGCAAAACTCCAATCTACAGGCTGTTTGTAAAATTGCGCAGCAATACTCAACATCGCTGAATTGATGCCGTAGTTAGGCAACTCCGTGTGACCATTCGATCCATGTAACCAACCAGTCCCCACTTTTAATCGCATTTTGGGTCGCACCAAAATATCTCGATAAACGAACATTTTAAAAGCCCAAGTATAAGGTGAACTAATAGATTCATTGCCAGGGTTCGTATTAATGTCAAATGTTTTGGTAAAAAAAGAAGCCCCCAATCCAAATTTGAAATGCCAGGCAGGTCGATCTAATTTAGGCGTATGAAAAATCACATAAGGAATGATGCTAATACCATAACCAAAAACATCTTTATTCCCAAAATCAGAAATAGAAATGGAGGTGCCTGTAAAAGGTCTTTTGTAAAAGGAAGCCCAGGGATTATTCGGAGAATTATTATAATTCCCAATATTAAAGAAAAAGGTTTTTTGTAAACTACTTGATGGATATTTAGGATATACTGGCAACAATTTTCCTAACATGACTTCCGTTTCAATATGAAATGGATTGTCTTTTAAAGGAATGTTGAGATCATTATTCGTTTGTCCTATAGTTTCTAAAGAGCAACTTACTAGACAGAGGAATAAAATTATCAAATAAAGCTTGTCTTTGACTCGATTGAAAGACTTGAAACGTTTTTTTTTAGCGTTAAAAAAAGCAAATACCATAAAAAGGGTAATTAAAGCATGGAGTAAAAAAATATTTGACAAATGATAAAAATACATATATCTTTACACTACAATTCCATTAAAACAATGTTTGGTAATGCCTTAAGATTACATTTAGACTATTAATTTTTATTATATTTTATAAAAAAAAATGGTCATATATTTTGCTAATCAATTCATCTGAATTAGTTTTGCATTAACAAACATAATCATAAAACGTTTTCCTCCCTATTTCCTACAAGATTTAATACTCAATATTCAATTAATTTTGTCTGAGTGTTAAGATTTTACTATTACAACTGAACAGAGCTTCCTTTATTAATCACGAGAACACAAGACGAATAAAAAAGGAACGACACTTAATGGTCCATTAAGTGCTTAGGCTTGCTATGTACTAATAGATAGAATTTTAATCCCTCATACATGATCAAAACTACAACCATGAGAAATCTTTGTAAAGGAATATGCCTTTTTCTTTTAATGATGTTACATTCTTTAGCTTGGGGACAGTTCTTTAAAGTTGAAAAACTCAATGGACATATCAACACGCCATCACATGATGAAATCTCTCCTGTAATTAGTAAAGATGGTTCAACCATTTACTTTACACGAGAAGGGTATCCTGTTTTTAATCAAACCTTAATAGAGGAAGGAAAGGACCTTTCCAAAGTTTACAGCGCAGAAAAATATCAAAATAAATTAGCTGAAATTTATTCTTCCATGGCCGGAAGGAATATTACAAATCCTGCTCGATCTGCCTTCAATCAAGACATTTGGGTAGCAGAAACTAGAAAGTCAACATTTGATTTCGTTACTCATCCGCACTATCCGCTCAACAATGCTTTTCCGAATAGTCTATGTGCTTTACTAGAGCAAGAGCAAGCAGCTATTGTCATCAATCAATTTCCTAAAAAAGGAAATATCAAAAAAGGGTTTTCAATGACTCATAAATTACCTTCTGGACAATGGTCCTATCCAGAACCCATATTGATAGATGATATCGAAGATATTGAACCAGATGTTGGTTTGACGATTAGTGATAATGGAGAAGTTTTGATTTTGTCGATGGATCGAAAAGATGGTTATGGAGGAAATGACCTGTATGTTTCTTTCCGCAAAGGAGCTAAACATTGGGGTGCTCCCATACATTTAGGCCCTGCAGTTAATTCGGCATATCGAGAAATTACCCCTTCACTTTCAGAAGATGGTCGCACTTTGTTTTACTCCTCCAATCGAAGAGGAGGTAATGGTGGAAGTGATATATATATGGTATATCGTTTAGATGATAGTTGGCAAAACTGGACGGCGCCGATGAAATTTGTTAGTCCAATTAATTCAGCATCCGACGAAAGTCAACCTTTCTTTGTCTACTCCACAGGTGAATTATTTTTTACGTCTAAGCGAGGGGGTTCTAGTGATATTTATAAAGTAAAAATTGCAGCACCGAAGGCCAATGAAGTAACCGTCGTTGGAAATATATTGAATGCGGAAGAAAAAAAATTAGAGAAAAGTGCTACAGTCTTACTTCGCTCTACCCAAAGTGGCATTTATCAAGATACTTATGTCGCAACAGATGGATCTTTCGAAATACAAGTTCCTAAAGGAGAATCTTATCAATTATTGGCTCGAAAGCCAGGTTATCAAAGTCAACGAAAGACGGTCTCTTTTAAACGGTCTGATCAATACTTTAAGGCTCAGCATGTTAATTTGGCGCTAAAGCCATTAGAAGCAGGTGAAAAAATTGATTTAAATACCATCTATTTCAAAAAATCTACAGCCGTCATTCTGCCTCAATCATTTCCAGAATTACAATATTTGGGTGAGGTCTTAGAAGAAAATAATCAATTGATCATTTCAATCGAAGGGCATACAGATAACCAGGGTGGAATAAAAGAACTCAAAACCTTATCCGAAAAGAGGGCGAAAGTGATTAAAAATTTTCTCGTAAGAAAAAAAGGAATTCTGCCTAATCGAATTAAAATCGCAGGTTTTGGACCAAGCGTTCCTCTAAATAATAATGCAACAGAAACACAACGAAAAAAGAATCGAAGAGTGGAAATTAAAGTAGTGAAAGTAGACAAAAAGAACCTTGACTCGACTACTACCACCTCTATTAATCGATAATAGGATCAACTTTTTATTTGATCAATCCCTAAGTTTTAGGGTGAAGAGTCCCTGTTTTCATTGAAGACAGGGATTTTTTTAATCTAAGTTGTTGATATCCTTAGTTTTTCTCCATCACTGTCACATTTTTTTCTTATATTCTTTGTTGAAATTGCAATAACATTCTAACTTTGTAAACCGTTTATACAGAAGTTATTTAAAAACTTCCTAAGTATTTTGGGGATGACCCAAATGTTATTTTTCTTCCCTCAGATTGAATCTCAAAGCCCCTTAGAATCCATCTAAGCTATATATCAGCTCAGATATTCAACGCACTTGTTCTTATGAAAAAAATCGCAACTATGATAAATGTGAACCCATTCCTTGTCATTTTAGTATTAATTGGCTTTTGTCCTTCAATGGCCGCTCAAGAATACATTATTGAAAAACTAAATACAGGAATTAACACCTCCTCGTATGATGAAATTTCTCCAGTGATCAGTTTGGATGGGAAAACAATGTATTTTACTAGAGTTGGATCACCTGACTTTGTAAAAACATTGATAGAGGATGGAGTGGATTTATCAGAGAGTTGGGATAGCCAAAAATTCAATAGTTATCTTCGAACGATTTATACCAAAATAGCTCGCAAGACGATTGTAGATCCTGCTCGTTCGTCCTTCAATCAAGATATTTGGATCGCGCAATCTTTGAGCAATGAATTCGATCAAGTATTGCATCCAGGGTTTCCCCTTAACAATGCATTACCTAACAGTGTCAGTGCCTTGACGCCTGCTGGCAATGAACTCATCATTATCAATCGATTCGAAAAAGAGGGAGGAATGAAAAAAGGTTTTTCCTTAGTTCGAGATCCAGGTGATGGATATTGGTCTTTTCCTGAACCCATTGGAATCGAGGATTATTATAATACAGGATCTGACGTGAGTATGACCATGAGTAGCGATGGTAGTGTCTTGATTTTGTCTATGGACCGCTACGATTCAAAAGGAAAAAATGATTTATATATTTCGCATAAAATAGGTGCCTACCAATGGAGTAAACCCGAAAACATTGGATCAGTCATCAACACCAATTTTCGAGAAACCACCCCTTTTTTGTCGGAAGACAATCAAACTCTTTTCTTCTCTTCTCCTCGAGGTGGAATCAATTCTAATAATGACATCTACATGGCCAAACGCGATGGTGATGACTGGAAATCGTGGAAACGCCCTCGTCGTTTGATTCAGCCCATCAACTCTTCTGCAGACGATAGTCAACCTTATTTTAATTCAGCAACAGGTTTTCTTTACTTTACCAGTAAACGTGATGGAACGAGTGATATTTTTAGAGTTAAAATTGCGCCAGCGATTCCTCGATTTGTAACCATTACCGGTTCTATTCTTGATGGGGAAACGAATAAGCCAATGAAGAATACCAAAGTACTCTCCGGCTCTTCAACGAATCGAAATTATCAAAATGTATACGTAGCCAATGATGGAACCTTTAGAATTTCTGTTCCCAAAGGTGTTGAATTTACCTTGCTTGCAGAAAAACCAGGTTATATTGGGAAAGAAGAAAAAGTAAGTTTTAGAAAAGATTATGTTTATTTTAAAGAACACCAAATTAATCTTTCACTCACACCAATTGAAGAAGGAACTAAGCTGGAATTAGATCCTATTTATTTTCTCCAATCCAAAGCAGTTATCAAACAATCCTCTCATCCTGTTTTAAATAAATTAGCTGAATTTCTAAATGCCAACTTTAATGTCACGATCAGAATTGAAGGACATACGGATAATCAAGGAGAAAAAGATGCTTTACAAAAACTTTCTGAAGAGCGAGCGGAAGCTGTTAAAAAATATTTAGTCTATCAAAAGCGCATCAATCCTTTACGAATCGAAACCATAGGAAAAGGAGACACCGAAGGTTTGACCGATAATTCCTCGGATCAAAAACGAATTCAAAATCGTAGAGTAGAAGTTTTTGTAATCGATGTTCATCAACCAACCGAACAAGATCCATCTGTCAATACCACTGATGAGAACGCGAGTAATCAAGAAGAGTAAAAAATTGTAGATGCTTAGCTATCGAAACGAATTACTTTGTTTACCTTGCGGAAAAATTCTTCCAAAGCAAATATTTTTATGCCGGCATTAAGATTGATCGCTCATTTATTTTCGATTGTTTTTCATCCTTTGATGATGCTGACTTATATGTTGGTTTTGCTGTTATTGGTTAATCCTTATCTTTTTGGCGTCAATAATGTTCTGGACGGCCACTTTCTCATTTTATTGATTTTTCTGTCTACCTTCTTTATTCCGATGGTTGCCATATTGATGATGCGTTTTTTGGGACTGATCCAAAGTTTTCAAATGAGGGACAAGAAAGAAAGAATTGGGCCATATATCAGCACAGGAATTTTCTACCTTTGGATGTTCCGTAATTTATTAGACAATCCAGATATTCCATTAGCCTATAAAGTTTTTGTATTAGGTGCGACCATTGCTTTATTCACCGCATTCATCATCAATCTTGTTTCAAAAATCAGCATGCATGCCGTTGGAATGGGCGGTTTAATTGGTATGACGGTGATTACCATGTTGCTGTTTAGTTATGACTACTTTACGATCAGCACCACCTTTTTAGGAACAATTCAAGTAAGTATGACGGCTTTATTGATGTTGGTGATTCTCCTTTCTGGAATAGTTTGTACCGCTAGATTGCTCCTTAATGCACATGATTTACAAGATATTTATGGTGGAATCATAGTCGGATTTGCGACACAGTTTATTGCCCTACAATTTATGTTATAGTCTATTTTTCGATTCCACATCTCTTCTTTTCACTTTCATAAAACGATTTTCTTTTTTGTTTGTTAGAACGGGAATACCCCTTGCTATTCTGGGCGAAATAAAATATAGTACAAGAATCAAGATCGTCGAAAAGCGAATCAAAAAGTCCTTGTTGGATAGCTTAAAAAATTACTGTAAATTCGACCTTAATTTATTACAATGGAATTCAAACAAAAAAAAGCTGTAGTCGCAGGTGCTGGTTTAGTCGGTTGTCTTTGGGGAATCTTATTAGGTAGACGAGGTTATCATGTGGATATTTACGAACGACGTGGAGACATGCGAAATGCTAATATTGTCGGAGGTCGATCGATCAATTTAGCGATGAGTACTCGTGGTTGGAAAGCGATTGAAAAGGCTGGAATTAAAGATAAAATTGAAAAGGTTGCTATTCCCATGAAAGGAAGAATGATGCATAGTGAATTAGGAGATTTAACCTTTCAACCTTACGGAAAAGAGGGCGAAGCGATCTATTCCGTATCTCGAGCTGGCCTGAACATGGAGTTAATGAACCTCGCTGACGAGTATGATAATGTGCAATTTCATTTTCATAAAAAATGTACAGGAATTGGAAAAAATACTCCAACCTTTCGAATTCAGGATACCATAACCAACGAAAAATCTGATGTAGAAGCACCACTTATATTTGGTGCCGATGGAGCCTTTTCGGCCGTAAGATATACCCTTCAAAAAACATCTCGATTCAATTATTCGCAACAATATCTGGATCATGGTTATAAGGAACTAAGCATTCCGGCGAAGGCCGATGGAAGTTTTGCCATGGACAAGCATTCGCTACATATTTGGCCAAGAGGTCAATTTATGATGATTGCTCTACCTAATGCAGATGGAAGTTTTACCTGTACTTTATTTTTACCCTTTAAGGGAAAAGAATCTTTCACCCGTTTGAAAAACGATGGACAAATTCTTGCCTTTTTCAATAAATATTTCAAAGATGCAGTTCCACTGATGCCTACTTTGTTAGAAGATTTCAATGAAAACCCAACCTCTTCTTTGGTGACCATTCGTTGTAATCCTTGGAAGTATCGCGATCGAATATTATTGATGGGTGATGCTTCACATGCCATTGTTCCTTTTTATGGACAAGGGATGAATTCCGGTTTTGAAGATTGTAGTATCCTAGATGAATTGACAGAAAAACACGAAGAAAATTGGCCCGCGATTTTGACAGAATTCAACGATACTAGGATTCAGGATGCAGATGCTATTGCAGAATTGGCTATCCGAAATTTTATAGAAATGCGAGATTTAGTTGGTGATCCAGAATTTTTATTACGTAAAAAGATAGCAGCTCATTTTCATAAAAAGTATCCAAACGATTTTATCCCCTTGTATTCGATGGTTACCTTTTCTAATATTCCCTATCACAAAGCATTACAAGAAGGAAAAGCTCAAGATCAACTTTTTGCAAAAATATTAGCAATAAACAACATTGAAGAGAAATGGGATGGACCAGAAGTAGAAACAGTTTTTAAGGAATGGTTAGAGACTAGAGATTCGTAACTGGTAACTAACTTTTGGTGAGTAGTTGTTAGATTCACTAAATCGGGTTTTATATAAAAAGGAATCGTCGCAACTAAGAACCAATAACTAAAAAAATTATTACTTAGATTAATAAAACATACATGAAATCATTACAAAACATTATTGAAAAAGCTTGGGATGATCGAAGCTTATTAAAGCAAGCCAAAACAAAAGCAGCCATTCGAAAAGTAGTTGCTTTGTTAGATAAAGGAGAATTGCGCGTAGCACAACCAGATACTAAAAAAGGTTGGATTGTGAATCAATGGGTAAAAAAAGCAGTTGTCCTTTATTTCCCTATCCAACAAATGAAGACGATTGAAGTCAAACCATTTGAATTCCATGATAAGATTCCATTAAAGAAAAATTATAAAAAACTAGGTGTTCGAGTCGTCCCTCATGCGATTGCTAGACATGGCGCTTTCTTGGCACCAGGCGTCATCATGATGCCCAGTTATGTCAATATTGGAGCTTATGTTGATAGCGGTACGATGGTCGATACTTGGGCAACGGTAGGTTCTTGTGCGCAGATTGGCAAGCATGTTCACTTGAGTGGCGGTGTTGGTATTGGTGGAGTATTGGAACCTTTACAAGCTACACCAACGATTATTGAAGACAATTGCTTTATTGGTTCTCGCTGTATTATTGTGGAAGGAGTTAAGGTAGAAAAGGAAGCAGTGCTTGGCGCAAATGTAGTGTTGACACAATCGACTCATATCATTGATGTGACGAAAAAGAAACCTAAGACTTACAAAGGTGTTGTACCTGCTCGGTCCGTGGTGATTCCAGGAACTTATACGAAGAAATTTCCCGCTGGAAATTATCAAGTCGCCTGTGCTTTAATCATCGGAAAACGAAAAGAAAGTACCGATAAAAAAGTGTCCTTGAATGATGCATTGCGAACGCATAACGTGGCGGTTTAAAAGAAAGCCCTCACGAGTTTCAATAAACTCGTGAGGGCTTAGCTAATCTTCAACATTTTTAAGAGATGACTCAAAAAAGGAATAGAAAAAATGAAAATTAGCGGCTTTACTTTCGTGAAAAATGCAGACAAATTTTATTTCCCGATAAAAGAGTCCATCGAATCTATCCTACCCATTGTAGATGAATTCATTATTGCTTATGCTCCAGGAGATCCTGATGATCATACATTGAAAAAGATACAGGCCATTGATTCACCTAAAATAAAAATCTATCATCGTGAATGGGATCCTAAAGATTTTGTCGATGGTAAAATTTTTAGAACGGAAACTAATTTTGCGCTAAGCAAATGTACTGGCGACTGGTGCTTTTATTTACAGGCAGATGAAGTCATTTTAGAAAATGAATTAGAAACTATCGCAGCAGCATGTCAACAAAACTTAAAAGACGATTCCGTTGATGGATTGTTATTTAAGTACAGACACTTTTGGGGAGATTATGATCATTACTTACCCTATCATGGTTGGTATCGTAGAGAAATTCGATTGATCAAAAATAACCGAAAAATTTATTCCTTTAAAGATGCACAATCTTTTCGAAAAGAGAATAACCAAAAGTTAAAGGTCAAACAATTAGATGCACATGTACATCATTACGGATGGGTGCGGCCTCCGCAAATTATGAAATCCAAAAAAAAAGAACAAGATGGAATGCATTGGGGAAGAGAAAAAGCAGAGAAAGTATATTCCCAGAAAATAGAGCCTTTTGATTATGGCCCGCTTGGTCGAGTCCCCATTTATCATGGGAAACATCCAAAAGTCATGAATAATTTTATCCAAAATATTTTTTGGAAAGAGGAATTGAATTATACCAGGAAAAAAAGAGGCGTCAACCCTGCTCAACATAAACATGAAAAAATAAAATATCGACTATTGAGTTGGATTGAAAATAATTGCTTAGGAGGCAATGATCTTTTTGGATATTCAAATTGGATTTTAAAAAAGTAAACGATACTTGAATTTATTTCAAAAAATCCATAACAACCAACGGACAAAAATCTACCCATCACTAATAAATCACTTCATCTAATATCGCTCCAGGAAAACGGGCACTGTTCAATCGGGCGCCGCGAAAATCTGCTCCAGTCAGATTACAATTCTCAAAATCTGCACCTGAACAATCGGAGTCCACAAAAGAAGCTCGGGCTAAATTTGCTCGTGAAAAATCAGTTCCATGAAGATTCGTTTTTTGAAAATTGACCTCCGTTAATTGCGCATCTGTAAACAAACAATGACTCAAATCAGAATTAGCAAAAGAAACTTGTGGTGCATAGACACCACAAAAATTAGCGAAAGGTAATTCTAAAGAAGACAATTCCGTAGCTAACCTTAGGTGCTTTTTTTCGAAAGAAGCTTGCTTGCCATCCTTTCCTTCTGGGCCTTTATAAATACCCAAAACCAATCCTTTGATTAAAATGGTTGTCCAATCACCTCCGGCTCCACCACTCATCAAAAAAACCAAATGATCTTTTATGATTCGTTGGAGTTCCTCCTTTTCTAAAGGAGTATCATCTTGAGCCAGTTGTTGTAATAAAAGAGAATTGATCGTAGATACATCACTTCCTGATTGATCAGAAAATGGAAAATGTAGGTTTTTTGTTTTAGTAATGGGGTACATATGTTTAACTTTTTTGCTAAATATACATGTAAATGTAATCAAAAAAGTTAAAACGCAAATAATTTGCGTGCTTTTTAACACTTATCTCTAATTTATGGAATTGCCGAAAGTAGAGTGGTTACAATTCCGTTTCAACAGGATAAACGCTTTCCTTGATCACTTTTTCATAATAGCGTTCATATTGAGGTACGATATTATTGATGTCATAACGTTTGGCTTGAGCCAATGCATTGACACGAAAGGTAGCTAATAGATGGTCATCTTTTAATAATCGAATCGCATTGGCAGCCATGTCAGCTACATCACCAACATTGCTCATAAATCCTGTTTCGCCATGAATATTCACTTCAGGTAAACCACCGGTGTTAGAAGAGATAACCGGTACTTCGCAGGCCATCGCTTCAAGAGCAGCCAATCCAAAACTTTCACTTTCCGAAGGCATTAAAAATAAATCCGAGACGGCCAATAATTCTTCTACAGCATCTTGTTTTCCTAAAAATCGAATTTCTTCACAAAGGCCAATTTGTCGACAGAGATCTTCCATATTTCGTCGTTCAGGACCATCACCAATTAGTAATAATTTGGAAGGAACTTCGGGATATACTTTTTCAAAAATTCGGATGACATCTTCTACTCTTTTTACCTTACGGAAATTAGACACATGGACTAATATTTTTTCATCGTTTGGAGCAATGGCTTTTTTGAAATGATCTTTATTGCTTTTTCGGAAACGAGCAAAATCAATGAAATTATAAATGACCTCAATTTCCTTAGTTACCGTAAAAGTATCATAAGTTTGTTGTCTTAAACTTTCGGACACGGCAGTCACTCCATCAGATTTATTAATCGAAAATGCAACGACTGGTGAAAAGGCAGGATTGCTCCCCACTAAAGTGATATCTGTACCGTGAAGTGTAGTCACAACAGGAACATATCGACCTTCTGTCAAGAGAATTTTCTTAGCCATGTAAGCAACCGCAGCATGAGGAATAGCATAATGAACGTGTAGTAAATCGAGGTTCTCATATTTTACAACATCCACTAGTTTACTAGCCAAAGCCGTATCATAGGGTGGATACTCAAATAAGGGATAATCAGCAGAACTGACTTCATGAAAAAAAAGATTTTCTTGGAAATGATTACTTAATCGAGCAGGTTGCTTGTAAGTAATAAAATGGACTTGATGACCTCGTTGAGCCAAGCCTTTACCAAGCTCCGTTGCTACGACGCCACTACCGCCATATGTAGGGTAACATACTATTCCTATTTTCATAAAAGGTTATCTCTGCTGTTAAAAGAAAAAACGTTCTGCTCATCTTAAAGTAAGCAGAACTTTTTAGTACTTCTAAAATGTAATGATTTTGCTGCTAAAAAGTTCAATATTCCTAGAAATAAATTAGACTGGTCATCTATTTTATTTCTTTTCAGCTTAACTAGCTTTTGTGCTCAAAAAAGACAAAGGTGCTGGTACTGAAATCAAGTTATTTATTTTGCACTAAGCATACCTGATCAACAATACGAGCACCTCTATTTTTTTTGAACGCTAATTAGAATACGTTGATGCTTATTCTGCTCTTATTAATTTTTCAACATGAACTTGATCATCTACTTTGACGATGACAAAATACATACCTATAGGATATTGACTTAAGTCCAAATCAAATTGCTCAGAACTAGTTTGTTGAACGCTTCTTGTTAATAAAATTTGTCCTAGCGGATTAAGCATTTGAACTTCAACATCCACTGGATTCGTAAACGCTACTTCTAATGTTGAAGTATTTCGAGTTGGGTTTGGTATTAAACTTACTTCAGATAAAAACGCTACATTTTCAACATCTACGATATTGACTCCGAATGATTTTTCACCAACACAACCATTAACATCCGTTACTGTTACCGCATATTCGCCAACACCTACACCAGTAATTCCAATAGAAGTTTCGCCTGTATTCCATTCATATTCGTAAGGTCCTTGACCTCCCAGATCAGTCAAAGTTATGCTTCCATCATTCGCACCAGGTGTTTCATTAGTAATCATGGCATCAATTTCAAATAAATCAGGACATCCTATGATATTGATATTATCAAGGTCTAGATAATAATCACCTGCAACCCATCCCGCAAAGAAACGAACCATAATATATTCGCCAGCATAAGCATCTAAATTAACCATCATATTGGCCATCTCATTAGAAACAACGTGGTTACTCGCATCAATTTTTAATTCAGTAAAATAGGTTTCGCCACAGTCCATAGAGATTTGAACCTCCAAAGAATCACCAGCAGCTAATGAAGTCGCCTCTGTGCCTGCGAAGAAATTAACGTAGCGATAATCAAAAGTTAAGTTTTGACCAGTGCTAACCGTTCCAATAGGAAACGTAACTACTTCAAAAGATGGCTCACTTAAATAGATATTTTTAAACATGACCACCGAAGGAGAGTTATGTCCAAAATTGATATTTCCATCAGTCACCCAACCATCAGGAAGTAGTAAGTCTTCAAAATCTTCTACCATTGGAAACTGATCAGGAATAATTCCGGTAAAGGAGAATGAACTAGTGTCGTTGAGCACATTTTGTTCCGTAGACAAAGCTACCCATGCTGTTATATTGTAAGTTGCTCCAAAAGCATCAGACTCAAATGGAGTCGCAAAAGTGTAGGTTGCAATATCACCAGCATTGATCATAAGTCCAGTAGTGGTCTCCATTACAACCGGCTCGTTATTAATTTGATAGAAAACATCAAAATCAGATTGCATAAGGGTACCTGCATTTCTAATTTCTAGCGTAATCGAATCATTCATGCTTCCACAAACAGCGGTACTGGTATGATCAACAGATAAGCTGAGTAGATCATTAGCCAAAGGCGGGGAAATGAAAACATCATCGATTGCTGTTCCTTCTTGCTGAACAGAACCATCTGAATTAAATCCAAAACGGAAACGAACATCCGCTTCACCACCATAACCTTCCAAAGGATGTTCGGCATTCATCCAACCGTTAGAGTTACCATTCCAGACAGGGCCGGGGTTGGTATTGGTCATTGCTGTGTTATACCAATTAACTCCTGATCCAACCACTCCAATTCTTTCCCAAGTAGTCCCGCCATCTTTTGATCCTTCTAACCAAGCCGCATCCCAGTTATTTTCATTTTGAAAATTGATAGAGAAGTTAATCAATGGGTCTTCAGCTTCACCTGAAAAATCAAAACATGGAGATAATAAAAAGGAAGTTTCGTTAGGGTTATAAGAACTACCTAGCCCAGTGACCCAAGCATTGGTTCCACTAGCCGCTTCATTAATAATAACGTTATCAGGTGCACCAAATGCCCAACTGGCATTGACACTTTCTCCATCAATACTCCAACCACCATTATTGGTTTCAAAATTATTGAAATAAGGGTAAGTAGAAATAAAGGGAACCATCGTGACCTTGGTAAAAGTGGTATCATTCAGCCAATTAGGATCATCATTTAAACTGCTCCAAACTTTAATGGTGTATTCTCCAACTTCCGTTAAATTGAGTAAGGTGGTGAAAGCATATCCCTCTGTTTCGCCAGGCATGATATTGAGTGCTCCTACATTCTCCATTACCGGAGGATTATCATCTACTTGATAATAAACATCAAATCCTGTTTGAGGATTAAAACCAGTGTTTTCAAGTTGTACACTCACATTATTAGTAATCTCACCGCAACCTTCATTGGGAACGACTAGTGCTGCTGTATTACTTCCTAAATCATTAGGGAGTGGTGGTGAGACATAAATATTATCTAGACCAATTCCTTCATCTCCAAAATTAAAAGTTTCTGTAGAAACAGCAAACCTAAATCTCACATCTCCTTGTCCAGCATAGCCTGTCAATGGATGTTCGGCATTGATCCAACCATCAGAGCTAGAGGTCCAAACATCTCCAAGATCATAATCAATATCATTGTACCAGTTTTCTCCAGATGCGAATGCGCCAATTTTTTGCCAAGTCGTACCTCCGTCAGTAGATCCTTCTAACCAAGCTCCATCTCCAAAACCAAAATCATAATTAATGGAAAAAGCAATATTTGGATCATCGGTCTCATTCGAAAAATCAAAACATGGCGATAGTAGATATGCCAACTCATTATCGTTGTAAATACCATCAAGATTGGTCACCCAAGCATTGACACCACTTACAGCATCAGGTATAGTTGTACCAGATGGTTCACCAAACTCCCAAGATGAATTTTGTCCCGAAACAGTCCAACCACCATTCCATTCTTCAAAGTCAATAATGTATGGATAAGTATCAATGGTAGGAATAGAGGTAATAGTCAGATAAGCTGAATCATTATTGATATTACCATCATCCTCAAATTCTGTCCAAGCAATAATCTCATAAACTCCTGGTTCAGAAAAATCAAAATTCGTTTCAAAATTATATTCTACCGTATCTGATGTACTCAATACGTTTGTAAAAAAACCATCCGTAAACATGGGAACACCAGCATCTACACCATTTACACTATATCGAAAAGTAATTAATGATTGAGGCAAATGACCATAATTGGTCAAAGCAATCTTAACTCCTTCATTCGTCAAACCGCATTCGTTACCAGGAGAAATAATCTCCGCAATTCCTACATCAATCAACCAAATTGTAGTAAAGGGTAAAGGCCCTTGAACACTACTTGTATCACCAATACCACAGATTAAAGAAATATAAAATTCATAATCCGTATCCTCTGTCAAACCCGTTAAATTTAAACTATTTCCTGTTGTACTCAAAGTGGTCATGCTATCTATAGGTATACCAGCTAGACCATATTGTATGGTATAAGTGCCTCCATTAGTAGCTGAACTCCAATTGATCTCTGTTGTAATACCTCCAACATCAGTCGTTATATTAAACGGTCGAGGGCAACTAGGACAGGAAGCAACAGTATTGAATACCTCATCTTCCTGAGGATTAGGACCATCTAAAAACAACAATAAATCCTCAGGACCAACAAAACTATAGGATACCTCATTCTGAAAACCTCCAGCAAGATAACTGAGCACAATCGTAGCTCCATCAACAATTGAAATTTCAAAAGAGTTAGAAAATCCATCATCATTGATATCATCTAAGGTATAATCTGTCGCTACCCCATCTATGGTAACAGTAAGAACAGAACCATTCCAACCATCACCGAAACTATCATTAAGATTGAGGATATAATTGCAAGAACTTTGTCCGTAAGTAATCGTAAAGCTTAGCAAAAAGAATACTGCAAAAGAAAAAACTTTATAAAATTTACTTAATAAAGGTAAAATTTTCAACATGTGTGCGGAACTTTAATGAGCAATAAGTAAAAATACGTTTAGAATAAAAATACGTTTCTCTTTAATTGACTATTTATTTAAAAAACAGAGAAATGGTTTAACTTTTGATTTATCATTCAAGGTGAAATAATGATCAGTCAGATCAGAAAACATGGCCAATTGTAAAGTAGAGCCGTTCAGGTTTATTTTAAAGGCTTAAAAATAGAGAAAAAAGAATAGTAGGTAGCTAAATAAAATACCTTTTTTGAAGCTTTAGCGTCTTGCTATCATTTTATAGGGTAAAAAAAGAAAATAACCGCAGTAAGAACTAAGAAAATTCCTAATAAATTACTGATTTCAACAAGACTATTAGGCAATTTGACCTTAAATACTAGTCAAAATCTTTTTTTAGCTAAACCTTTTAAAAGTACTTGTGTTAGGCTAATGATTAAATACACTACGATCTAACCACTGAAATTTTATTAGGAAGAGTAAATTCAATTATCTGTGACCGTATATTCGATTAAAGATTTAGAGAAATTATGTGGCATTAAGGCCCATACTCTCCGTATTTGGGAGCAACGATATGGTATCGTAGTGCCAAAGCGGACTAAAACGAATATTCGTTATTATCTAGATGCCGACCTAAAAAGACTACTTAATGTAGCTCTCCTCAACAAAAATGGGATCAAAATTTCCAAGATCGCTAAAATGACAGAAGAAGAAATTCTGAAAAAGGTCGCAGAAATCTCGGAAGTAAGCTTTGAATATAATACTCAACTCGATGCTTTGACCATTTCTATGATCGAAATGGATGAATATAAATTTGATAAGATTATTTCTTCCAATATAGAGCAAATAGGGTTTGAAAAAACCATGCTCGAAATCATTCATCCATTTCTAGATAAATTAAGTGTTTTGTGGCTCACTGGATCAATCAATCCTGTTCAAGAAAATTTTATCGGCCATTTGATTCGCCAAAAGATCATTACAGCGATCGATAATGAGCCATTCTCTGTTGGTAAAAATGTAAAAACGTTTATTGTGTATTTACCTGAAGGCGAAAATCAGGAACTCAGTTTACTATTACTCCATTATTTGCTAAAAACTAGAAAAAATAGAGTCATTTATCTCGGCCAAAATATATCGATCCAAGATTTAAAAGATACCTACAATATTCATAAACCTGATTTCATTTTTACAATGATCACAGAGACTTATGCCAACCAACCGGTTCAAACCTACATTGATTCCCTTTCAGAAAGTTTTCCTACTAGTGAAATTCTTTTGTCAGGATATCAAGTTGTTGCACAAAATATTTCTTCTCAAAAAAATGTAACCATTCTGGGTAGCTTACAAGAAGTGATCAACTTCATGGATATCCTGAAATCTCGACCTTTCTTAAAAAATTTATAACTAAAATCATTTTCTTTCTTAGTTTTGTATTTTACTTTGGAAGCGAAAGTGATAAGCTTCTTATTCTATCATCTAAAAATAAAAACAATTATTCATGAAAGTTTTATTAAAATTTTCGTTCTTGCTCCTTGTTCTTGGTCTAGCTTTTACTTCATGTAAAAAAGCTCCAAAAGGGGAAGCTGCCAAAACGGGCGAAGCAACTAACAACCCTGCTAAAGCTGCTGCAGATGCTACCGCTTATGTAGTTGAAAATAGCCAAGTAATTTGGACTGGAACTAAAGTTGGAGGCCAACATTCAGGTACTATTAGTGTTCAAAAAGGAGAATTGACTGCATCCAATGGAAAAGTTGGAAGTGGTTCTTTTACCCTTGATATGAATTCCATTAACAATACAGATCAGAAACCAGGAGCAGGAAAAGAAGACTTAGAAGGTCATTTGAAAAATGCTGATTTCTTTGATGTAGCTAATCATCCAACAGGTACATTTAAGATCACAAGCGTAAGTCCATTATCTGGAAGTGCAGATGCAAATACTTCAATTACTGGCGACCTTACCTTAAAGGGAATTACAAAGAGTGTTACTTTCCCTGCAAATATTTTAGTTGCGGGTAATAAACTTTCTGCCGTAAGTCCTGCTTTTAAAATTAACCGAACAGAATGGAATATCAAATATGGTTCTGGTTTAATTGGAACTGCTGCTGATAAAATTATCCATGATGAAATTTCATTGGTATTAAATATTAGTGCAACAGCAAAGTAGTCGGCCATTTGTAATGTCATCATTAATAATGAACCTTAGATTTTTTAAATCTAAAAAGAAGCCTCCTAAAAAATTAGGAGGCTTTTTCATTTGTGTATTTGATCATTTAAGACATTACCAGTAAAGTAATTACAGAAAATGGTCGTTCAATTATTAAGAGAGAGCAAAGCCGCATTTAAATGGCGCAGAAAATTTGCTAATCAAAAAAAGATGGTATTAAAAATATTTTAAAACACTGTGTTTCCTTTTTTTTAAAACATATCTTTTCTTCCCTTCCTTTAAATAAAATAATAAAACATCCCAAATCGTTAAGTATAATAACCTTCGCATTATTCCTATTCAGACCGCATCGTTAAGACCCATTAGTAATTTTTTTTTGAAAAATCTCAAAAAAGCGTGAAGCATATTGATATGCTGCGTTATTATTATTGAGAGAAGATTTTTTTATCCTAAAATACTGATTATGAAATAACAAAAGGTTTCACGAGACGATCCGATTACTTACAAGGCTCTTACAGCCCCTAGCATTATCATTTTTTTTCCAAAATTACTATGAGAGAATTGCCTTATCTAAATTCTCTTAAAAACAAAATATTATGTTTGATGAAAAGATAATACTCGAGTCCGAGTTTAAGGACGAAGGCAAACAAACTTTTGAATTTAAAGTTCCAAAAACGATTAGAACGTTAAGCATTACAAAAGAAGATATCAGGTTTGTACAAAAACACGCTCAATATATTGTTGCTAGATTAAAATCTATATATGGTCACGTGACCTATATAGATAGTAAAGATGTTTCGCAAGAAGCAATTTGTAAAATTTTAGAAAGTAATAGCAATACTCCTCTAAAAGGAAATCAAAGTAGAGAGAAATACTTAGCAAAAGTAGTCAAGAATACTGCGATTTCATTAATTGCACGAACACATAAATTTAGCCCTACATCTGAAATCCCTAGACCTGAGATTCCAGCCCCCGCGTTAGATGCTAATTTTCACGAATTGAAAAACATCAATACGCTGATCAAGAAAAGAAATTTCTTGACTAAAAGAGAAAGACAATTATGGGATTTACTTTATTTAGAATGTCCCTTAGAAGAAATGTTAAATCGATTAAGTATAACGAAACGAACATTTCAAAATATGAAATCCAAAATTCATATTAAAATTAGAAATCATATTAGCAGAACAGAAATTTTATAAATTCTATAACAAAAACCGCATCATCCGAACTTATATTTCGGTGGTGAGGTTTTTTAGCTATGGTGCAAAATCATTTTAAAATAAAAATTACAATCATGAAATTGAATCACGTTAAAAACGCGTCTTCTGGAATTACCTTAACCAAGCATCTTTCTAAAGGCTTTATAAATGCTCTTATAAGCAACTTAAATGCTTTTGTTAGTAGCATTCCCATTATTGAATTAAATGAACTCGTAATGAAAATATCAGGAATTAAAAAAATAAATTTGACAGAAAGAAAAGATTTAATTATTAAGAAACAAGTCCTAGAAAAAATATCAAATCGTGCGGAAAGAAATCACAAGTTATACCAAGAATCATTAAATAATATCATTAAAATAATAGATCAAAAATGCGAAGAATTAGAACTAACAGACGAAGAAGTCTTAAAAATAAGAACTGAAAATAGAAAAAAATGGAAAGCAGAAGACTGTGACTTATATTTTGATTTTTATGAAATAATTGCCGAACATAATCATTCTTTAACAGGGAATTCAGAAACATCTGATAAACCCCAGCTAAAAGAAATAAAATTCAAAGAAAAAAATCTACTTCAAACGAACGATCATAAGGATCTTCTAGGTGGTTTTTCAGAAAAACGTCCAATGACTGCATTTCAAAAATGATTTAATCCTTAATAAAAAAAGGGAGCTGTATATTTAGTACGGCTCCTCTTTTTAACTCTTTACAAATGAAAGTATTGCTGTGGTAAATTTTTAGTTAGAGCGAATTAAATATTTAACTCCAAGCAACCAAAATCACATCTCGTAATTATTTTTGGAGTTGCAATCAACTTCAAGGAATCCCTCTTTTGATCCAAGTCTTTTGAAAAGTATTTTGCAATAAAATCTAATATCTGCCAGTTTTTGTTTAATTTAGAAAAGTGCTTTAAAGCATGCAACAAAACGAAAAACAAAAACTGGTCAAAGACCCCCAATGGATTTTAGGCGATTATTCGACATATTTCCTTACCAAGAGGCAAAATACCCAAAAAAAATAGCACTCTCTGGCAGACAAGCTTCGAGATGGACATCTTATTCAACCAAAGAATGTTTAGATCAAATAAATCGAGTCAGTGCAGGATTACTTGATTTGGGCTTAAAACGAAATGATAAAGTAGTTATCATTTCTCCCATCGGAAATCCAAAATGGAATTTTCTTGATTTTGGTATGCAACAAGTTGGAGTGGTTTCAGTTCCGATCCATGCGACTACTCAGGAAGAAAACCTCGCCTATATTTTTAATGAAACAGCTTGCCAATATTGCATCATTGCCAACCAAGAATTATATCAAAAAATAGATTCGATCAAGGCACAAATCCCCCATCTTAAAAAGGTATTTCTTTTTGAGAATATAGCAGATGTTCCTGGATGGGATGACTTGGTCACACCAGCAACAGACCAACACTTGGCAACTATTGCTGGACTCAAAGCAGCCATTCATGAAGATGATTTAGTCACTATTATTTATACTTCTGGCACCACAGGTAAACCTAAGGGAGTGATGCTTTCGCATAAAAACATTGTGAGTAACATAAAGTCTACCATTCCATTAATCCCTGTAAATTGTGATAAGAAAGCCATTAGTTTTTTACCACTTAGTCACATCTTTGAGCGTATGGTTACTTATACTTACATGGCTGTTGGTGCTTCTGTTTATTACCCCGAAAGAATAGAAAACATGGGGGAGATTCTAAAAGAAATTAAACCGCATTATTTTGCGAGTGTTCCTCGACTACTGGAAAAAATGTACGAAGGGATGAACGAGCAAGTGAATGAAAAGAGTGCCTTTTTTCAGCGAATATTTCAATGGGCCATCAGGTTAGGAGAACAATATAATGGTAAAAAAAGAATGGCTCTTGGATATTGGTTGAAATTGAAAATAGCTGATCTATTGATTTTTTCGCATTGGCGAAAATTGATGGGCGGACGCATAGAAGGAGTCATTGTTGGAGCAGCAGCTTTACAACCTAAATTAGGTAGATTATTTTCCGCAGCAGGTATCGAAATTCGAGAAGGGTATGGACTAACAGAAACGTCTCCGGTCATTTCCTTCAATCGTTTTGAACCTGGAGGAGTACACTTTGGAACGGTAGGAATTCCTATTCCCGGTGTAGAGGTGAAAATTGATCATACAAATAAAATAAGCGAAGGAGAGATCCTCGTAAAAGGTCCTAATGTGATGATGGGATATTTTAATCAAGCAGAATTAACGGCCAAGGTGATGTCAAAAGATGGATGGTTTCGCACCGGAGATGTCGGACATTTTGTACATAAAAGATTCCTACAAATCACAGATCGCAAAAAAGACATTTTTAAAACTTCTAAAGGTAAATACATCGCTCCTCAGAATTTGGAAACCAAACTCTTAGCTTCCCCTTTTATCGAGCACTGTATCATTTTGGGCTTCAATCGACCTTTTGTTATTGCCCTAATTTTGCCTTCTTTTCCACAACTCAAAAAATGGTGTGAAGAAAATAAAGTCCATTGGACCGGTCCTCAATTTATGGTCATCAATCCAAAAGTTGAGCAGTTTTTTTCTACGCTTATCGATACCATTAATATGAGCTTGAGCAATCATGAGCAGATTAAAAAATTTCATGTATTGTTCGAACCTTGGTCCATTCAAAATGATATTTTGACTCCTACTTATAAACCCAAAAGAGCCATCCTAGAAGAAAAATATCAAAAAGAAATTGAAGATCTATATGTGGATAACTGAATTCTGAAAAGGAAAAACCTTAAGGATTAACTCTATTGTCGTAGACGATATTTTATTCCCTTTTTGTATGAAAAATTTATAAAAAATATGTAATTTTCTCCTTTAAATGAAAGGAAATTTTTAAATTCTAAAAATACGAACTTTACCTTTTTAAAAAATTAAAAAAAACTTAACCACCAAGCAGCTCTATTAAACTGCTAAAATCTACTTATAAGCCAAAACAATCAGCATGGAAGTAAAACGATTATTTGATTTTATTCATTACCAAATGGAAAATAACCCTCTAGAAAAATCATTTGGAGGTAAAAAAGATGGCGCCTGGAAGTATTATAGCACATCAGAGATTATTGATAAAGGAAATCAGATCAGCTGCGGTCTACTAAAACTGGGTGTCCAACCTGGAGATAAGATCGCCTTGATTGCTTATAAAAATCGACCAGAATGGGTTATCATGGACTTGGGTATTCAACAAGTTGGAGCCATCAATGTTCCGGTATATCCAAGCATTAGCACTGGCGAATATGAATATATTTTTAATGATTCGTCCATAAAATATGCTTTTGTAGGGGAAGGAGATTTGTATGATAAAGTAAAAAATGCACAACCCAAAATCCCATCACTAATTGATATTTATACTTTTGATAAAAAAGAGGGTAGAAAATATTGGGAAGACCTTTTTGAGAATACAGGCATGGAAGACGTGAAGAAAATAGCCGATAGTATTCAACCCAAAGAATTAGCAACCATTATTTATACTTCCGGTACCACCGGAAATCCTAAAGGAGTGATGCTTTCTCATGAAAACATTGTGTCCAACGTTAAAAATGTAAATGACTTGACACCGATTTCTCCTGGGGATCATGTGCTTAGTTTTTTACCCATTTGCCATATTTTTGAACGCAGTGCCTCTTACTCTTACATCTATAAAGGAGCGACGGTCACCTTTACAGGTACAGATAATTTAGGTGGTGAGAAAGGAGATTTGGCTACTTTAAAACCTCACTTCTTCACCACTGTTCCTCGTCTGCTAGAAAAAGTTTACGAGAAAATTTATAACAAAGGCCTGAACCTTACAGGAGTAAGTAAAAAACTTTTCTTCTGGGCACTTGATCTGACAGAGGATTATGAATATGAAAAACAATACACCGGTTGGGCAGCTTTCAAAAGAAGGATTGCTAACAAAATAATTTTTAGTAAATGGCGAGATGCTCTTGGCGGAAATATAAAAGGTATCCTAACTGGAGCAGCACCTTGTCCTGTAAAAATGGCTAAGATTTTTTCTGCTGCAGGCATCCCGATTCGAGAAGGCTATGGATTGTCTGAAACTTCACCGGGATTAACCATCAATCGATTTGATAAAAACGGGGCCATGCTAGGAACCGTTGGACCGATGTTAGGAGACGTGGTTATAAAGATTGATCGTAGTGATGGAGATTATCGAGAAGGGGAAGGCGAAATTTTAGCACAAGGCCCAAACATCATGATGGGCTATTATAATAAACCAGATAAAACCGCGGAAGTTTTTACAGAGATTGATGGTGAAAAATGGTTTTGCACAGGTGATATTGGAAAATTGGTAGATGGTCCTGGCGGAAAACCCTTTTTGAAAATTACCGATCGTAAAAAGGAATTATTGAAAACATCCGGTGGAAAATACGTTGCTCCAGCTCCTATTGAAAATAAATTCAAAGAAGATTTTTTGATTGAGCAAATGATGGTCATCGGAGATAAAAAGAAATTTGTTTCCGCTTTGATTGTTCCAGCACCAGAGGCTTTAGAAAGTTGGTGCTTGAAAAACACCTGCGAATATGAATCCCTTAGTAAAGCAGTACAAGACCCTAGAGTCATTTCTGAATACCAACGTATCATTAATGAGTTCAACCCATTATTCAGTCATATTGAACAAATCAAAAAATTTGTCTTACTTGATGTAACTTGGGATGCCTCCAAAACAGATGGCACAGATGCAGAATTAACACCGACCATGAAATTGAAAAGAAGAGTTATTCGTGAAAAATATAAAAGCGAAATCAATTCTATTTATGGTGATTGATCGATATTTTCACCCAATGAAGCTTGCTTTTAACCCAAAAGCAAGCTTCATTCCTTCTCCATATTCCCTCCCCTTATTATCAAATATTTAACATTTTTTGGAGCGTTTTTTGCAGCTTTTCTTTTACTGATGTCCTATCAATAAAGGATAAAAGAAAACAAAATACTTGAACAACATGACCTTTTTGAATACAAAGCCCGTATGGAGTCTATTGACTTTATTTGCCATATTATTATTGCATTCTGCCTGCCAAAAGCGTTCCGATCCACCAACGATTGCTCCTAGTGAATTTACAAAAAATCAAAGAATCATTCTTGGAGAAAAAATTCAAATCGCTTTAGCATTTGATGAAGAAAATTTCCCTGTATTACCTAAGATCCCACCATTTGACACCTCTATTTATTGGTACACCCAGACCTTATACAATCAGGTAACGAATTCCCTAAGAATCGATAATCACTCCTCTTCTACCAACCGATGGGATCCCAATAAAGAATGGGAAATCATTATTCTTGATTCACCTCAAAAAAATGCTTTTGTTATTCCTGGTGGCAATCTGTATCTAAGCACCGGCTTACTACGCTCACTAGAAACAGAACATCAACTTTATTATATTTTAGCTTTTGAAGCTATATTGATGAATGATCGATATTTGTTGACCAACTTGATTCAAGAATTCAATACGAATACCTTGAGCAATGTCGCGAATGGTCAACCTTCTCCAAATGGTGCAACAAGTAAAACGTTGGCACAAGCTATTTCCGAATTGAGCTTTGATGAATTGACTGTTCAAGAAGTAGATGTCTTGACTGCCGATCTGATTTGTAAAAGTTCTAGAATGGATAGATTAGGTATTGTTCCTTTATTAGATTCGCCAGAAGAGGATTGGATGTGGCTATTTACACGCCCCAGTATTTCTAATCGAAGTGAATATATCCGAAATCAAATTGGTCAAAACTTAGATTGCGGTTCCTTCCAAACCAATGGAGGTTACCAACAATATGTATTGAATCACCTAGAATAACGAATATTCAATTACTCCGGTAACCACCGAAAAGAACGTCGATGATAATCAGTAGGTCCATGATTTCGAATCGCTTCTCGATGTGCTTTTGTAGGATAGCCTTTGTTGCTTTTCCAACTATAAACAGGAAATTGTTCTGCTAGATCTTGCATAAATTCATCTCTATAGGTCTTCGCCAAAATAGATGCCGCAGCAATCGATAAATATTTTCCATCTCCTTTGATGATACAATGATGAGGAATATCTGGATATGCATTAAATCGATTTCCGTCGATCAGTAATGACGTTGGTTTTGTTTTTAATTGATCAACCGCTCGATGCATGGCTAAAAAGGAAGCATTGAGTATATTCACTTCATCAATTTCTGGCGCATCTACTCTAGCAACAGCCCACGCAGTTGCTTCTTTTTCGATAAGATCTCGAAATTCTTTTCTCTTACTTTCACTTAGCTGTTTGGAATCGTTTAATTCTTTATGATGAAAATCTGTAGGAAAAATGACTGCAGCAGCAAAGACAGGTCCAGCCAAACAACCGCGTCCTGCTTCGTCGCAACCCGCTTCTACTTCCTTAATATTAAGATAAGATGCTAACATGTTTTAGATTCAATGGATGAACCGTAAACATAACATGATTTGATTGAAAATGCGCAAGAGGTTTGGAAAATATTTTATTTTCGGATAATCAAAAACTCGACTCTCCGATTCATCCGTCTACCAGTTTCATTAGAATTAGAAGCCAATGGCCGAGTATTCCCAAAACCAGTAAACATCGTTTGATTTTCATCAATTCCCTTAGCACTCAAATACTCTCGAACAGCCTTAGCCCTTCTTTTAGAAAGATCTAAGTTATATTCATCCTTTCCCATATCATCCGTATGACCACTGATTTCGATGATCATTGTTGGATTATCTCGAAGTAAACGAAGCAATTTATTGAGTTCAACATAAGATCGAGGAAGCAACTCACTTTTATCACTATCGAAAAAGATATTTTTTAATAAAACAATCTTACCTTCTTCAATTTTAATTCGACTTAGGTCATTTTCCTGTACAGGAACAGAAAGAATCGGGTTTTCCTTTTTGACCAAAACGTCATCAATATAAAAGTAAGCATAGCTTAAACTATTGGGATGAACCACCTTAGTATTGGTCAAACTGTCAGGGATAAAATTACCGATGGTTAAATACTCTGATGCAGTTTTTGCCTTGAAATGACCATAAATTTTGACCCATTGATTGCCATTATTTTCTACAATATCTTCGGCAATAACTTGTGGAGTGACGTCCAATGTCTTATCGGTATGTAAACTTATTTTTTCTTCCGAAAAATACATGGCCAAATTATTCACCCGTAAAGATCGTTCCAGTGGATTCACCCAGAATTCTGCATAATAGTTTTGCCCCACAACTAGAGGTTCCTTTAAATGTATTTGAACATATTCCCGACAATGAGGCTTACCATTTTCACAGCCATAAGCCGTAATTCCAGCCATAGAATCTCCATTTCTCACTTTTTGTTGACCAAATCCTTTAGAGGCCCAATGAGAAGGTACTCGAGTCTTTGGACCAAAAACATCAGGAGAAGCTGCTGTCGCAGAATTCCAAAATTTCATCACATCTGTAAAGTGTTGACCTTTATAAAACCATCCGATTGGTCGAGAAGAATATTTCTCAAAACCAGGATTAGGGACAATATTTTCAGCCAAAATACGGGCAGGAGCTTGCGCAAAAAGCGAGCTACTGACAAGTAGGATGATCCATAAAGTGCTTAGGACTTTCATAACTTTTGTTGAGTTATTACAATTAATAAACGTCATTTCATGGCCTAGCGGTATAAATTGGTAACAGATTTCCAAAAATTCAAGTTCCAAAAATTGGATTGGAGTCGAGACGACTATCCATTCAATAGTGATAGAACAAGAACTCTAATCGCATAGAATCCTGTCATTATGGGTAGGAAGGAGGTAAATGTTTGTTTAAAATTAATCAGACTCACTATAAAATGAGCTCATTATATTATTACTAAAAATCATGCTACGTTTTAGAGTAACAAGATATTTTATCCATTTGTACGAACATTTTTTTGAAAAGTTATTGGTTGAATTGTTTTAGGACCAAATTTTAACTTTAACAAACTAGGAAATCAAGCTAGCATCACACTTTTTGTAAAAGTATTTTTTTTGAAAAAAATCTAAAGACACGTTGTAACTACCTCCGGTCTAGAAATAGTTAAGTCGATATTTTTTATACTAAGTAACGATGAAAGAATTTTAAAAAGAGAATGACTTTTGTGGACTATTCATTTTCTGTATTTCAATCATTTTCAAAAGACAAAACACAAATGTGTTTGATTCTACTTTTCTTTTTGTCCTTTTCCTCCAACTATTTTTATTTTCATTAGTTATTATTAGAACAACTACTTAGAAAAAACGTCTACTAGAACCCGTTACCGCTACAAAAAATGATTCAACCACAGAGGAATTACCTGATTTTATTTGCATTTATTGCGATACTTAGTGTCTATTTTGCTTTTCAGTTAAAATTTTCCTTTTCTATTGATCAATTTTTTCCGGAAGGAGATCCAGAGTTAGAATTTTATAGAGCTTTTTCAGAAGAATTTGAAGCGGACATCAATTTCTTAATGGTGGCCGTAGAACGAAAAGAAGGTGTTTTCGATCAAAAATTTTTAGAGGACTTCCATGATTTCACCCTAAAGTCGAGAGCACTTCCTCACGTCAATAAAACCCAATCCTTAACAACGATTTCTTATCCTTTAAAAACGCCTTTTGCCATTACTAGCGTACCTGCGATTCATATCAAGCAACCCAAAAAATATAAAAAAGACAAGGCACGGATTCTATCAGACGAGCGTTTTGTCAACACTTTAATTACGCAAGATGCAGACGCCTTGGTCGTATTAATCAAAACTGCTGATACCGTACTCGTTAAAGAGTCGCAAGAGTTGATCAATGCATTAGATGAATTAGTCGCCACTTACTCTTTTGATCATCATTATGTATTAGGTCCTTCTTTTTTTCAAAAAGAAATGGTCGACATGCAGGAGCGAGAGATCACCATTTCAGCGATTGTTTCTTCTATTCTTGTTGGACTCATTTTATTTTGGATATTTAGAAAACCTTGGGGAATTACGATTGCCGTTTTATCTATCGGTTTAGGCTTCCTGATTTTTCTTGGATTGCTTGGTGCCTGGGGACGAGAGCTGAGCGCGATGGCTGCACTCTATCCCATTTTGATGATTATTGTCGGCACCTCAGACGTGATCCATATCATGTCAAAATACATTGATGAATTGAGAAAAGGTCTCTCCAAAAGCGAGGCCATCCAAATCACCATTCGGGAGATCGGCCTAGCTACTTTATTGACGTCCATTACTACGGCTGTGGGCTTTGCCTCCTTGATGACCAGTAAAGTAATTCCCATTAAAGAGTTTGGTTTAAATGCTGCCATCGGAGTGATCATTGCCTATATTTCTGTAATCTTTTTTACGACGTCTTTATTGATTATGTTCAATGCAGATCAATTAATCAAATTTGGAAAAGGCCAAGCATTTTGGGAACGATTGATGAACTATATGTACGATATGACTAAAAAACAAACCGCTAGAATCACCATCGGCGCTTTTGTTGTTTTGGGGCTTAGTCTTTTCGGTATTTCTCAAGTTTCAACGAATTATCGTATTGAAAGTAATTTGCCTAGGGGCGAAAAAATAACGGCAGACTTTCTATATTTTGAAGAAAATTTTGCAGGCTTTCGACCATTAGAAGTTGCAGTGTTTGCACAAAATGATTATCAAGCAGATGACTATGAAGTATTAATGGAAGTCGATCGTTTGGAACAACATATGCGGACATATCCTTCCTTAGGTTCAATCAGTTCTTTGGCCACCGTTTACAAAAGTGTGCATCAGATGCAAAACAATAATCGTTCAGCTTTTTATAAAATGCCTCAAAGCAAAAAGAAGTTTGCGAAATATCAAAAAATGGTTGATAAACTGCCAGATAGCAGTACCGCTATTTTATTAAGCAAAGACCAAAAGAAAACTCGAATTACCAGTAGAACATTGGACATGGGCGCCGATAGTATTCAAGAAGTAAAAACAAAAATCGATCAATGGATTGCCGAAAACACAGACCCTAAAATCGCTACTTATCAGCAAACAGGAACCGGATTAATTCTCGATAAAAATGCCGAATACATTCGACGAAATCTAATTTTTGGACTAGGCATGGCCATTTTGATTGTTAGTCTATTGATGGCTTTTCTTTTTCGAAATTGGCGGATGGTCATTATTTCTTTGGTGCCCAATGTATTTCCTTTGCTTATGGCTGGTGCATTGCTTGGTTTTTTAGGAATCGAGTTAGATGCAGGTATTTCTATTGTCTTTGCAGTCGTCTTTGGTATTGCGGTAGATGATACCATACACTTTTTAAGTAAGTATCAATTGAGTCGCCGAAAAGGAATGGATATTGAATCTTCTTTGCACACCACTTTCGTGGAAACGGGAAAAGCCATTTGTCTCACTACCGTGATTTTATTTTTCGGCTTTCTGGTCTTGCTTTTTTCTATACATCCACCAAGTGTCAATATTGGTTTGTTGATTAGTTTAACTTTGTTTAGCGCCTTACTCAGTGATTTATTTTTAATGCCACCATTAATTCGATGGCTGGAGCATGATGACTAATTATTGCTTTCTACTTGACTCCTATAAAATAAAAGCTTAATTTTAGTTACCTCTTGGGATATTTCAATTCATAGAATTATCTCTATTTCAACCTAAAATTTTTGAACTTCCTCTTCCTATTCAATCTAAACGACTCTGTTTAGTACCTCACTTTTATTTACTCAGAAGTTTCTAAACGACTTCTCAAAACACCTTAAAGATGTTATTAAAAATTTCAGCATTTGCCTACTTTATATTTATTGGTTTTGTGATTATTTCGGTCAATTTAGGTTGGCAATGGTTTTTTATGGAATGGACTTCAGTGCTCCCATATCGAGATAAGATTCTTCATTTTGTTCTAATCGGGCTTTTGTCATTTTTTGTCAACTTACTGTTGAAAAGAAAAAGGATTACCTTATTTTCAAGTACCATTTTATTGGGCTGTTTAGGTTTAGTCATCTTTACCACAATTGAAGAATGTAGTCAACTTTTTATAGCTCGACGAAATTTTGAATTATTGGACATGGCTTGTAATTATGCCGGTATTTTTGTTTTTGGAAATTTAGCGGAACGTTTCCACAAAGTATTTGAAAAAACTAACAAAGTTTAATCTCCAAAACTTCCCTTTTGTTGGTAAAAACAAATCTAGATTCTATTCTCATAAGGAAGAAAATGGTCCTCTTTCCGGAATTAATAATTCCTTAAAAAGGAAAAATCGATCTTCTAAATAGAAAATGTTATATTGGCCAATCTGGAACCAAATGCAATATCAAAATGGGAAATAATCAATACATTAAACGCGATCTAAGTTGGCTTTCTTTTAATCATCGAGTTTTACAAGAAGCCAAAGATCCTAGCGTTCCACTGTACGAACGCATCAAATTTTTAGCGATCTATTCCTCCAACCTAGATGAATTCTTTAGAGTGCGGGTAGCCTCTCTTCGAAGTTTCAAAAAGCTTAAAAAGAAAACTCGAAAAAAATTAGTAGCCATTAAACCAAAAAAAGAATTAAAAAAAATTCAAGAAATAGTAGATCAGCAACAAAGTGAATTTGGCCAAACATTCCGTACCGAAATTTTACCAGCCTTATCAAAAAATGGAATTTCTTTGATTCAAGAAAGTGAGTTTGATATTAATCAAATGGCTTTCGCCAAAAAATATTTCAATGAAAAAATCCTACCAAATATTGAATCTGTTTTTCTAAAAAAAGACGGCGCGGAACCTTTCCTAAAAGGAAAAGGATTGTACTTTATTGTTCAATTTAAGGATGAAGATCAAAATTTAGCCGTCGTCAATATTCCATCGGAAACGCTCCCACGTTTCATCGTTTTTCCAGAGAACAAAACAAACCATTACATTACTTTTTTGGATGAAATTGTTCGATATAATTTGCCAACTCTTTTTAAAAATCTAGAAGTAGTTGACGCCTATGCAATAAAAGTATCAAGAGATGCAGCATTATATATTGACGATGAATACTCTGGTGATTTGATTGATAAAATCCGAAAGAGTTTGGACAAGCGAAACATAGGAACGCCTACTCGATTTTTATTTGATTCGGCAATGTCTCATAAAGTTTTAGAGCAAGTACAGCAAATTTTTCAATTAACCAAAAGTGATTTAATTCCTGGCGCTCGCTACCATAATTTCAATGATTTCTTTACTTTTCCTGACCCAACAAATAATCCACAATTACACGACCCCAAGACTCCTCCACTCAATCATGCCGGATTTGACCAGTATGATCGAATGATGGATGCTTTACTGGAACGTGATTTTATGCTGCATTTTCCTTATCAATCTTATGACTATGTCCCAAAGTTAATTCGCGAAGCAGCAGCAGATAAAACAGTCGTCTCGGTAAAGATCACACTCTATCGAGTAGCGGCCAAATCAGAAGTAACTCAAGCATTATTATATGCTTTAGAGCGAGGAAAAAAAGTGACCGTTTTTATAGAAGCTAAAGCTCGATTTGATGAACAATCTAATCTCTACTGGGGCGATCAACTGAAAGAAGCTGGCGCTCATGTTTTGTACAGCTATCCTGGAATAAAAGTCCATACCAAACTACTATTAATCACAACTCAAAAAGAGTCAATCCCTAAACATTACACCTATCTGGGCACCGGAAACTTTAATGAAAAAACAGCCAAGCTTTATGGAGATCATGCCTTGTTTACTACTGACATTCGTTTGGGAAATGAGGTAGAACAAGTTTTTGATATCCTCGAAAGGAAAATAATTATCCCAAAAAACAAACATCTTTTTATAGCACCATTTAATCTTCGAAAAAACTTTATTCAATTGATTGATCGCGAAATTGATTTTGCGAAAGCAGGAAAAAAAGCCTACCTCATTTTGAAAATGAATAGCTTGGAAGACCCTGGCATGATCGACAAATTATATGAAGCAAGTCGAGCTGGCGTACGCATTAAAATGATCGTTCGAGGGATCTGTTGTCTCGTGCCAGGTGTAGAAGGCATGAGTGAAAATATTGAAGTGATCAGTATCATTGATCAATTTTTAGAACATGCTCGGATTTATATTTTTGGAAATGGAGATAAAGAAATCATGTTCACCGCTTCGGCTGATTGGATGACTCGAAATTTAGATCGTCGCATAGAGGTCGCCATTCCTATTTATGACCCCGCAGTTTATCAAGAATTACGCGAAATCATCAATATTCAGTTAAGTGATAACAGCAAAGCCCGATACATTAATCCCGCTCAAGATAATCCTTACGTGATCCGATCTTCAACAGATAAAATCATTCGAGCACAACAAGTCACCTATGATTTTTTAAAAAACATCTCCTAATCATTACCCATTTTTTTTTAAAATTATCCTTGCATAATCGCGTTTCCAATACTACACTCCATACATCGATGTTTGGCACAATACGTTTTTTTCAATTGTAAAAGCGCCTGAGACTGGTAAGCCGATTGCGGCAAATAACCCAAAGCTTTCCATTGATTGATTTGACTATTTTGTTCTGGAGGTAGTTCTTCCAAAAGCTGTAAGGCTTTATCGATATATTTATCTTCTGCTTTCCTTTTGCCGTAAGCAAATAAAAACGGGACAATAGTATTAATGATTAAAAGATGAACGGTTCTCTTCCCTAATTTCTTTTTTCGCTTTGGCGAAATCTTGTCAAAAACATAATGGGTATACCAATAGGACGAAACATTTACATCAAACATATGCTCTAATTCTACAACATTTTTAGCCGCTAAAATTTTACTAAACAAATGCGTTGATTGAAAAAGTAAATGAGCCAACTGAGCCAATCGTATCGTAGGAAAATTAGCAGGACGCATGCGCAATAATTTCCAACTTTCGCTTAAAATGGGTTCTAACGAATATTTTTTTTGTAAAAATAAATACTCTCTTTTCAATTTTTGGGGATAATGATCTTCAAAATCATTCGATAACATTCCGGCCTGACCGAACAATAAGGCCTCTAGTTGCAAAAGAAAATTTTTATGCTTTCCTAACACAGATAGTGGAACTGACTTCGCCAATAATTCAAAAGGTTCCATATTCACCTTCATGCCAAAACTTCTAGCCAACATTTGATAAAAACTAGCTTCCCAATCATATTTATTGTTGTCCAATGATTGATGAATTATTTCTATTTTTTGTTCTAATCGTTCTACCAATAGTCGATCTAACCAAATGTTTTTGGTGATTTCAGAGACTTTGCTAAACTGATGTTGACAGGGAATCCATTGTTCATTATTCAATAATCGAAGATAGTTTTTTGAGAGTTGGGGCGGGATTATTTTTTTTAACTCAAGGCAAGGAATTCGTTTTCCATTCTTTCGAAAAATGGGTCGATCCTCTTCCAAGACTACATGAAGAATCACATTGTCATAAGCCATGTCTTCTTGATGTTGATGTCGAATCCATTCAGACGATTGGACATGGATCTCCACGTTTCCAGCCCATAGTGTATCACCTATTTTAATTCGAGCATTGGTGAAGTCAGGACCAGCATCTGTATTGAGCTCGCCAACATAAACCAATTGAATTGGTTCTCCTTCCGTTGTATGAAGTTCGATAAAGTTAAAACGTTTGAGTCGCCAAACATAGTGGAGAAAATCTTCTTTGATCATGGATAATTGTTTTTCAAAAGATCCAATTTCTCCCGTTTTATTATCTAAGTGAAGAGGATGGTTGAGTGCTTTCGCAAAGGAGGATATTGATCTTAGCATATTAGAAAGTTTATACTAAGACGCGGTACCCCACGAAATTCCATAAAATTCAACGTACTTTTTTTATTTTAAATATAAAATGGCCATCAAAAAAATGTGTAGATGAATTATGCCATGATTGTTATTTGGATGTGTATAGGAAGTCCACCATCGTAAGAACGAAGTATTTTGGACGCTTAGTTTTACCGATTTTTCACATGTTTTTCTAGCCATTCCGTCATTTCCCATAACATATGCATAACGGATTCGCGTGCTCGATAGCCATGACTTTCGTGTGGCAGCATGACCAGTCGCACTGGCGCTCCATGACCTTTTAAAGCACCATAGAATCGTTCACTTTGCATTGGGAACGTACCCGAATTATTATCTGCTTCTCCGTGTATGAGCAATAGGGGCTCTTTGATTTGATCGGCATGCATGAAAGGAGACATTTTAAAATAAGTATCAGAAGCTTCCCAAAAAGTACGTTCTTCAGACTGGAAACCAAAAGGAGTCAGTGTTCGATTGTAAGCGCCACTTCGCGCAATACCTGCAGCAAACAAATCAGTATGTGCTAATAAATTAGCAGTCATAAATGCACCATATGAATGCCCACCAACAGCTAAGCGGTTTTTATCAGCTACGCCTAAATCAACAATCTTATTGACCGCCGCTTCAGCATCCGCGCTTAATTGTTTGACGAAAGTCTCATTGGGTTCTTCTTCTCCTTCACCGACAATTGGCATTCCAAAATCATCCAAAACGGCATAACCTTGTGTGACCCAAAAAATCGGAGAAAACCAGCCAATTCGAATAAATTCATACGGAGAATCTTTTACTTGGCCTGCAGCATTGGCACTTTTAAATTCTCTAGGATAAGCCCACATAAAAGCAGGAAGTGGGCCATCCCGATCCTTGTCATAATCAGGTGGCAAATAAAGCGTACCAGTCAATTCAACACCATCATCACGTTGATATTTAATCAGTTCTTTTTTGACATCCTTTAAAGATTCGTAGGGGTTTTCGAAAAAAGTAATTTGTTGAAGATCACTAGATTTTAAATTCCGCATAAAATAATTGGGCGGTTCTTCATTAGATTCTCGACGGGTAAGAACAATAGCTTTTTCCTCATTGACTATGGAAATAGGTTGTTCATAGTAGGGAGCTTCCGATCGCCACAAACGCGTGGATGTTTTTGATTTTAAATCAAACTGATCTACAAATGGTCGATTCCCCTCTTCTGAGGCACCTTGACCTTTTAGATAAAGCGTATCATCATCACTTCTTAAAAGGATTTGACGGCCATATTGATTTCGATGCGTTTCAAAATTTCCCGGATCATTGTAAGTATCTTCCCAAGATCGATCAAAGATGATTTCCTTTCCATTTTCTGAGTAATCAGGTCGCCATTTACTGGTCATGATTTGTCGATTGGTCCACCACCATTCATAAGCCATGGCGATTGTTCCTGTTCCCCAATCAACACCACCATATCTAAGTCTAAACGAAATTTCTTCTTTAGGTTCCTCCTTAAAAGGTGCCATTATAGAATACATTTGATCTCGAATCTCCACCTCATTTTTAGGATCTCCACCATCTTGAGCTTCGACCCAATAAAGCGTAGCTGGAACATCCGATCGCCAATTAAAAGACCGAGGTCCTTCAGCTACCGCACCAAACCCTTTTGGAATGTTTTCAGCTAAAGGTAATTGAGCAATATTTTTTACGAATTGTCCATCTTTATCATAAATATCTACTGATATTGGAAAACGACTGTAAGGG
This sequence comes from uncultured Saprospiraceae bacterium, assembly GCA_964441245.1. Classification (GTDB taxonomy): domain Bacteria; phylum Bacteroidota; class Bacteroidia; order Chitinophagales; family Saprospiraceae; genus JALZUU01. The sequence goes on from CAYTVR010000003.1 coordinate 91,971, forward strand.
ACAATATATGAAAATGGCTTTTTAACAGTCATCATCAAAACATAATTACCGTCAGGAGAAGTACTCAGTGATCGAATGATTCCTGCTTGTCCAAAGTTTTGTTGGGAACCATCTTGTAAATTAATTTTGACCACTTGAGAAGTCGTATAATATTCAAAAAGTGCTTCATCAGTAGCATTCTTTAGTAAGTCTTGATATGTTCTGACAGCCGCCGCTTTTCCTTTATTTTCTTGAATGATCGGACCTTGAGGAGTATTCGATTCTTCTGGAGCATTACCTCGATCAGTGATGATGGTCTTACAAATCATATGCTTACCATCAGAAAACCAACGATAGGGTAATCCTGCAATAGCATCGTTGACGATTGGATCCGTTAGTTGGCGAGCTTTAGCCGTTTTTATATCTGCGATCCACAATTCTAGTCCATTAGCACGCGTGATGGTAAATGCAATTTGAGTTCCATTAGGCGACCAACTAACATTTTCAATTTTTGGGTTTTCGGGTAAACCATTGATAAGTACCTCCGTTTTTTCAGTGATGGACTTTATTTTCAAGCCATTATAATAAGCCGATCGACTAGAGCCATTGGTTTTTGGATTGATTCGGATACCCGCCAATCGCAATTCTTTTTGCGCGACCTCTTCTATCGAAGGTAAATTAGGTCTTTGAACCAAAAGCATAAAATGACCTGTTGGGCTCAAACTGGCACCAGGTGTAGGAGGCGCATCAATCAAATCAGCCATTGCTGAAGGAGGTAATTGATAACCTAGGTTTTCTTGAGTTTTAGTTGGAGTTGTTATATTGCTAATCATAAGAGTCGAAAAAATGGTGATAAGTATTCCTATACGGTAAGCTAAATAATTTGTTGTTTTCCTATTGATGTAATTCAGAGCAATAGGGAAGGATAACTATTTTAAGGCTGATTTTAGTGCAGGTTTTATTTTATATGTGTTTAAGGACGAATATAAGATAATCTTGCATAAATCAAGGGAGCGAATTAGAAATTAGCGCTCAATTTTTATTATTGCTTATGCTCAGTACACTTTCTTTGATATAAATGAGCTTATAAGCTGTTAAAAAATAGGACTGTTCTTTACTTCGTTTGTAAATCATTATTTTTAAGAATCTGTGTTTTGGCAAATAGGTATAAAGGAAAGTAATGAGTTGTGAATCAATAGATTAAAGATAATAACAATAAAAAATGTTTTTTATTGGGTTCTAAATTCGTAAATTCCCCGTATAATTGCCATTTCATAAGGTTTATAACATTAATTTTCTCTAAAAAGTGAACTCTGGTCGTACCGAACGGTGAAAAATTTTATTCCACATTTCATAGAAGAACGCTACCAAAAGGATGAAACCAATGGCCAATTTCAGGCCTATACCATGTTCATCGACTTATCAGGTTTTACTCCCTTGACGGAAACCTTGATGAGTAAAGGGAATGAAGGAGCAGAACAACTTTCAATTTCTCTTAATAACATTTTTGAACCAATGGTTCGGGTAGTGTATAGCAAAAAAGGATTCATTCCTTATTTTGCTGGAGATGCTTTTACCGCAATTTTCCCTAAGGAAAATACTGATATTTCTGCAGAATCCCTACTCGATACCGCTCAACAAATTCGTGAATTATTCTCTAAAGAAGGATTGAAAAAAACACGGTTCGGAGACTTTCAAATTGGTATCAAAATCGGCCTTTCCGAAGGAAGTGTAGAATGGGGAATCGTAGGCGAGCATTTTAAAACCTTTTACTTTAGAGGTCCTGCCATTGATGATTGCGCGAGTAGTGAACATCGAGCCAGAGGACAAGAGATTATTCTAGATGATAAAATTTTTCAAGGTTTTCAAAAAACACCTGAGCATCTTGAAATTGAGAAAGGATTTTATAAACTAACTGCACCGCAAAAAACTTTTGGCCCTTTACCTACATCCATTAAATTACCACCTCTTTCTTTAAAAATTTTACAAAAATTTCTTCCCAAAATGGTCATCTCTTTTAATGAGATGAAAGAATTTAGAAGAGTCATTTCTGTTTTCCTTTCCTTTACAGGAATAAAAACCCATGAAGAATTAAATGAGTTTACAAGCATTGTTTTAAAGGAGATCAATAGCTTCTCCGGTTATTTTAAAGAAGTAGATTTTGGTGATAAAGGAGGTGTAATGCTTGGCTTTTTTGGTGCACCAATTTCTTTTGAAAATAACGTCGAACGCGCTTTAGAATTTGTCTCTCTTATCCAAGAAGAACTTCAACCTCTTCAAAAAAAGACCGACTTAAAATTTAGAGCTGGAATTACATCAGGATTAGCCTATACTGGAATTGTAGGAGGAGAAGAACGATGCCAATATGCTGCTGTGGGCAATCGAGTCAATATCGCTGCTCGCTTAATGATCAAAGCAGAATATGGAGAAGTCTTAGTGGACGAAGAAATTCAAAAAAATCGACAGTTTGTATTTAAGCATCAAGGAGACATTCAGTACAAAGGAATTGTCGTGGATATTCCCACCTATAAACTTATTGGTAGAAATGTAGAAGAAAAGCCAGACTATACCAATGAGATGATTGGTAGAGAAAAAGAATTAGAGCACCTAAACGGTTTTGTCTTGCCTTCCTTACGAGGTGAATACAATGGTCTAGCTTATATATATGGTGAAGCTGGTATAGGAAAAAGTCGTTTATCCTTTGAACTAAAAAAACGCTTAAAAGCAAAAGGCGAAATCAGCTGGGTGATTTGTCAAGCAGATCAAATTTTGAAAAAACCTTTTAACCCATATATTTTTGCTTTAAAAAACTATTTCGAGCAATCGCCAGAAAATAACCCAAAAGACAATCAGGACCTTTTTGAAAAACATTATAATTGGCTCGTAGAAGATAGCCAACGAATCAATCATCCCAAAGCTAAAGAAATTCAACGTGAAATTATTCGAACCAAATCTATTCTTGCTGCGCAGATCAGAATCTATTACCCCAATTCTCTTTGGGAACAATTAGATGCCAAAGGTCGCTACCAAAATATGTTGGCTGCTTTATCCAATTTCTTTATTGCCATTTCTTTGATTAAACCATTGGTGATCGAATTGGAAGATGGACAATGGTTTGACAATAGCTCAAAAGAATTTCTAGCCAGTTTTGTTCGACAAGTTCGAGATTATCCAATTTTCATGTTGGTCACTTCTCGCTATAAAGATGATGGTACAAAACCCAAATTAGTTGCAGACGATATCCTTGGAAAAAATCAAATCCAAATCGAAGAAGTAGATTTGAACATTCTAAAAATCAAAGCACTCAATACTTTTGCAGAACTTAGATTGGGAGGAAAAATTCATCAAGAATTTAGCGAATTATTAATGCGTACAACAAATGGAAATCCTTTTTACTTAGAACAAATCATTGAATATTTTTCGGAAAGTAAATTATTGCACAAAGTGGATGGCCAATGGCATATCAAAGAAAATAGCATCAAACTATCCAACTCCATTAATTCTATTTTGATGGCTCGAATCGATCGATTGTCTAACTTGGTCAAAGAAACCGTTAAAGCAGCAGCAGTGATTGGTCGAGAATTTGAGATACCTGTACTGTCCGAGGTGATGAAAGTACATGAAGATTTTTCTAAACAAAGTGGGAATACGGTTGCCGTTTTAAAAGAACAAGTTTCTCAGGCAGAACAAGGCCAAATTTGGCGAGCAATGAATGATTTGCGATATATTTTCAAACACTCCTTATTGAGAGAAGCGGTTTATGAAATGCAATTGGGAACTCGTTTGCGAATGCTTCATCAATTAATAGCTACTGCGATTGAAAAATTATATCCAGAAAGCATAGAAGAAAGATATGTCGACCTAGCCTTTCATTATGGAATGGCGGAGGTCGAAGATAAAACCAATGAGTATTTAGGAAAAGCAGCTGACTATGCTAAACGCAATTTTCAGAACAGACAAGCTTTAGGCTTTTATGATCAATTGCTGAACAACCTTGAAGAAAAAAATGACCTAGAAGAACAAGTAAAAACATTGCTTAACAAAGGTGCCGTTTTAGAATTAATTGGAGATTGGGACGATTGCGAGAACACCTATAACAATGCTCTTTTGTTGTCTAAAAAAATAGATCAAGATTTAACTTTAGGTCGTGCCCACAATAGTCTAGGATATCTGTTGACCTTAAAAGGGAATTACGATACAGCAAAACATCATTTAGAAAAAGCGGAAATATATTTTGACAAAAGTGATGATGCAAGGGGCAAAGCTCGTGCTTTAGGTAACCTTGGAAATCTCTTTTTTAGAGTAGGACATTATAAAGAAGCAACGGCCTATTTTACGCAAAGTATAGATTTGAATCGAACGCTACAAGGCAATGGAACAAATGCTCAAATTGTTGCAAACCTTGGATTAACCTTAATGAATACTGGAAAATATGATGAAGGTATTAAAGTACAAAGAGTAGAGCTCAAACGTTGTGAACGAATAGATGATCGACGAGGAATGGCTTCTCTTAATACTAATTTAGGTATTGTCTATTTTGAAAAAGGAGACTATGACAATGCATTGAAATGCTATGAAAAAGGATTGGCTTTAAGCGAAGAGTTGGGGAATAAACTGTTGACCTCTATCGCAATTGGTTGCATCGGTAGTGTGTATCAGAAGAAAGGAGATTTTCAAAGAGCCATGGAAAATTATATCCGTGATTTGGAGCTTTGTGAACAATTGGGTGACAAACAAGGAACCGCAATTGCTATCGGTTTGATCGGTGAATTGCGAAGTGAAGAAGGCGAATTTGATGTAGCCATCCAGTATTTAGAAAAAAATCTTTCTCTTTGCCGAGAACTAGGATATCAAAAAGGAATTGCCAAAGCGGTGAACACGCTTGGAGATATTCATCGACATATTGGCGAATTTGATAAAGCAATTGAGTTTTATGATCAGGCCATTGAGGTATCTCGAAAAATCAATAACAAATTAGTCTTAGGCTATAGTTTAGTGGAAAAAGGAGCTGTTCTAAATTTAAAAGGAGAATATGCAAAAGCCAATGAGTTACATTTAGAAGCTTTGGAAATTGCAGAACAACTAGGAAATCCGGATTTGCTTTTTGAAGCAGTGGTGTTTTCCGCAAATGTTGCTTATCATGCGGGGGAAATAGATATCGCCGTTAAAACGTTAAATGATCTACTGGGAATGTTCCGAGGGAAAAGAGAACAGTCTGCCATTTATTATGAGTTATTCCAAGTACAACCGGAGGAGCCTATCTATTGTCAAAAAGCCTTAGAACTCTATCAAAAATTGTACTTAGAAATACCTCAGTATATTTTCAAAATTAGAATCGAAGAATTAGAAAAAAAGAATGCTACCAACTAAATTTTTTAACGAAGTTGTTTTAAAATGATGTTCAAAGTCGAAGATAAAGGCTTGATAGTCAGGAC
>CAYTVR010000004.1:0-82414 GCA_964441245.1 uncultured Saprospiraceae bacterium
TCATAAAGCGGGATTAACGAAGAGTAAAGGAAAAAGAAAATTCAAACTGTTATAAGTTATTGTTTTCATGATCCTTATCAACTTAGAATGTTTTTTAGACGACGAAATTCATCTTCATTTTTCTAACTTTTTTTCTTTTAAGCCGTTTTAATCATATCAAATCATTTTTTTGAGTTGACTCAAATACTGAAAAATTATGCTTCATACCTATCAAGATCAAATAGACGGTTTTTTCTCTATTGCATCCGCAGATGAGTGGTTGGCAATGAATAAAAATTCTGCCTTGAAAAATTTTGTCATTTTACTCAATTTTGGCGCACCGATCCACCTCAATAAAGACTTTGAAGACACCATTCTTGAAAATCGGGACATTGGCTTTCTTACCCCAGGTTCTTATATTTCGAATGTTCAAATAGAAGATCAAAATCATTGTTTTGTGGAATTCAATCAGCCTTTTTACTGTTTGGAATTGCATGATAAAGAATTGGCTTGCAATGGTTTGTTCTTTGGTGCACTCAGTCAATTACCTGTTTTACGGACAAGCCCAGAAGAAGCAGCTAACAATATTCACCTGATTGATATTTTTAAAGATGAGATGAGTCAAAAAGAAAGCACGCAAGGTGATATGTTGAAGTTATTATTGAAAAGATTGATTATAAAATGTGTCCGTTTGGGAAAAAGACAATTGTTTCTAGAAGCAACTCCCGCAGTCGAAGAAACTGACTTAATTCGTCAATTTCAAGCTTTAGTAGAAAAACACTTTCGTGAAAAACATAAGGTAGCAGATTATGCCGCTTTGATGTTTAAATCTCCCAAAACGCTTTCTAATACTTTTAAAAAATTGCGGAACCAAACTCCATTGCGGATGATTCAGGAAAGAATTATTCTAGAAGCAAAGCGACAATTGTATTATACAGACAAACCGATCAAAGAAATTACCTACGAACTAGGATTTTCTGAACCAGCACAGTTTAGTCGCCTATTCAAAAATGTAGCAGGCCTTTCTCCTTCTGATTTTCAAAAGCAAGTCATCGCTTAAAATATTTTCCCCTTTCCCTCCAATATGCCTGATTCGTTTAATGACCAATCAGGCATATCTATTTCTATTTGTTTTCTACAAGACATTTACATCCAATCTTATTTTTTTTGAAGGTACTTGGCATAATCCCTGCCTTTACCAATCCGTTCATAGCGAAGATTTTGATTTCGAACTTTGGATGAAATACGAAAACATTAATCATTTAGACTAATATTTCAAAACAACTTTTTTATTAAAAAACTAGAAAACAAATCACTTTTCAAGCTTTCGGGAAAAATTGTTAAGTGTTCAGGAATTATCATCATTCCCTATCGTAGGATTTGCCTGCATCTTTGTCTTGTCATTTTTATTTAAATAATCAGGAAGATCGATTTTCAGATAACTTCCATAAAATAATTCAACAATGTCAGATATCAAAGTTCCTACAATCGACCAAGTAGATGAAAAAGCACAAGGCATTTTCAATAACTTAAAAAAAGCATTAGGCATCGTTCCTAACTTATACGCAACCATCGGATATTCTTCTAATACCTTGGAAGCTTATCTACAATATGATCAAGCTCTTGGAAAAGGAAGCTTTTCTAAGAAAGAAATAGAAGCGATTAACCTCGTTGTTTCACAAGTAAATGCTTGTGCTTATTGCCTAGCAGCTCATACCGCAATTGCTCAAATGAATGGTTTTTCAAAAGAGGACACCATTGCGATTCGAGCTGTGAATATCGAAGATTCAAAAATTCAAATCATCATCGAAACAGCTCAAGCAGTTGCCACACAAAAAGGAAATATCAGTGAGGAAATTAAAACCGCTTTTTTCAATTTAGGCTATGGAGCAAAAGAATTAATAGAATTAATCGCACATGTTAATGCCATTAGTTTTACCAATTTTATTCATAATGCAACTAAAGTTCCTGTAGATTTTCCTACTGCTCCAATAGTAGAAAAAGTCGCTGTATAAAAACTCCATTCCATTAATCGAATCATATTTTCAAATATAAATTATAAACCTTTAAATAAAAAAAATGAAATTTTCAAAAATTATTTCTTTATTAGCCCTTGGCATGTTTGTATTCTCTAGCTGTGGTGATGACGAGGCTGCACCAACTACAACGACTCTAAACTCAAGCTTCGATAAATTAGAAAACTTAGGTGATGGATTCGCTTACGAAGGTTGGTTGATCGTAGATGGTACGCCTGTTTCTACTGGAGTATTTACTGTAGATGCGCAAGGTGCAGCGTCTAAAAGTGCCTTTGAGGTAGAAAAAGCGGATTTGGAAGCAGCAAGCGCTTTTGTGTTAACAATTGAACCCAGTCCAGACAATGATCCTGCGCCAACTGACGTACATATTTTAGGAGGTGACATTAGCGGAACTTCAGCTAACTTAACCATTAGTCACGGTGCAGCATTAGGTACTAGTTTTACAGGTGCAACAGGAAATTATATCCTTGCTACACCTACTGATGATGACGATACCAATGAGAAAAGTGGTGTATGGTTCATTGATAATAGTTCAGGAATGGGCCTTGCTGGTTTAGACTTACCTGCGTTGCCTGCTGCTGGTTGGGCTTATGAAGGTTGGGCTGTAATTGATGGCACACCGATAAGTACAGGAACGTTTACAACAGCGAGTGGTGCGGATGATTCTGCTCCTTTTAGCGGTCCTAATTCAGGTCCTCCTTACCCAGGTGAAGATTTCCTTAACAATCAACCTACGGGATTAAATTTCCCAACTGATTTGTCTAATGCAAAGATTGTTGTTTCTATCGAACCTGTGCCAGATAACAGTCCAAGTCCATTTGTTTTAAAACCATTGGCTGGCGATGTTATCCCGAATGCTTTAGATCACACGACTTACTCATTAGATAATATTGCTGCCAGTACTTATCCTTCTGGTACCGTAAATTTTGAGTTATAGTATTTCAAATATATGGAAAGCAAGTCTTTTCTAAAGGCTTGAAATTTTAAGAGGAAGATGGTGGTGAACATAAAATTGATCATTAGGTAGTTTCACATTCCATCTTCCTTTTTTTTAAAACTCTTAACACCCACTCTCTCCTTAACACCTCAAATCCACTGACCATGAAAAATTTATTTTCAATCCTATTTCTTGCATCCGCTTTCCTTTTTACGGGATGCATTGGTGATGATCTTATTGAAGATTTTGTAGAACCAGTTCTTCGCATTTCTAATCCTATCGATACGCTAGGCAAAGATGACAGCTTCGCTTTTAGCACTCGTTTTTTCAATAATATCGGACAGGAAGAAAATATTCAAGCCACTTGGACTAGTTCAAATCCAGCATTAGTATCTATCGATGCCAATGGTGTTGCGACAGGTTTGGAATATGGTGAAGTTACGATTACAGCAACATTAAGGTATCAAAATCAAAGCTACCAAGAGGAGATCAAAGTAGTAGTCGGAGAAGCAACCATTATTGTCATCGAACCCGAGACAAAAGAAAAGACAGGCAACATTCAAGTCACCAGTAATTATGTGCTAGAAGGCAGTTTTTCTTTAAAAGAAGAAAACGAAATGTTGACTTTAAGTTTTGCTGATGATTACAAAGCTTCTGCTGGATTACCTGGACTATATGTTTATCTAACCAACAATCCAAATACGATTAGTGGTGCCTTAGAAATTTCAAAGGTGTCCATATTTAGTGGCGCACACAGCTATGAAATTCCAGCAGGGAATGGTATCGACGATTATCAATATGTCCTCTATTTTTGCAAACCTTTCAATGTAAAAATCGGAGACGGAGAAATTGAAGAATAATCTAAAAAAACGAATGCATCGACTCCCTTCATTTCAAAACATTAAAAGTAAAAACCATGTTTACATCAAAAGTATATACCACTCTTTTTCTTTTGTTCATCTGTACTTCCCTATTCGCTGGAGGTGGATGGCCACAGCCTAAAGGTCAAGGATATTTCAAACTATATGAATGGTGGATTGTTTCCGATCAACATTTTACCGACTTAGGAAAAATTGATCCAAATATGACCACTGGGATTTTTAATACGAGCATTTACGCTGAATACGGATTCACGAATCGGATCACGGGTATCATCAATGCACCTCTTTACAGTCGGACTTATTTCAACAATCAAGTCTCCAAAACAACTGGCGATATTATTACGCAAGGAGAATCTATTGCTTCGTTTGGTGATACTGATTTGGGTATCAAATTTGGATTGACTCCTAACAAAGCCATTGCTACTTCAGCTTCATTGATTTTAGGTATTCCTTTAGGAAAAGAGGCGGGTGGATCACAGGGCAATTTACAAACTGGAGATGGTGAATTCAATCAAATATTACGCTTGGATGCGGGGACCAGTATTCCGATCAAAGCAGCAGGTATTTCTGCTTACGCAAACGCTTACGTAGGATTGAATAATCGAACCAATGGTTTTTCTGATGAATTTCGATATGGCCTAGAAGCTGGCGTGAGTTTGTTCCAGCAAAAATTATTATTATCTGGTCGACTCAATGCCGTAAAATCATTTAAAAACGGAAAAGATGCGAGCGAAATAACCAGCACCAGTGTTTTTTCTAACAATTCAGAATATGTAAATATCGGAGGAGAGATTGCTTATAACATCAATAAAAAATTCGGTGTCTCTGCAAGTTATGATACCGCTGCTAGCGGAAAAATCATCTTAGCCAGTCCTGCATACTCTGTCGGTGTGTTTTTTAATTTGAAGTAGAGATTCGTGTTCATGTATTCAGCTGTTAAAGTACTCAGAGTATCTCTAACACATCAGTACTTTTATACCTTAAGACTAGCAGTCAAAATACAATTTTCCTCACTTCAAAATCAGATTCTAGATGCTCGGTTGCCAAATGAGTGAGGTAGCCGATTTGTAGAACCAAGGGTTTAATGTACCATTCCGTTTCCTTAAATTTAGCAACATGATTGGAAAGTGTGATATTTTTAACATCCTCTGTTAGTCCATGTCCGTCTGCTTTTAAAACCGCTTCGCGAATCGTCCAATTTTCAAAAAAAGCACCTTCAGGATCTGCTGCTTGTCGGATAGCTCGGAAGGATTCTTTATCAAATAAAAATTGATAATCATTCAACTCTACTGCTTTAATTTTTTCAATGTCTACGCCAATTCTTCCTTTCGTATTGAAGGCACATACCACATAATTATCCGCATGAGAAATATTAAAAAATGGAGCTGAAGATAAAAAAGGTTTTCCCATTTTATTGTATTGCAATTGCTTTAAACAATTCGCAGGAAAACCATATTCTTGTAATCCTTTGAGTAGTAATAATTTTCCAAATAAAACCGATTGTCGATCTTCCCATTTCCGGTAACGGTTAATTTTTCTGGCCAGGACATCCGGCAAGTCCATCAAGTAGTCTCCAAGCATTTCTGCGGACAACTCTTTATCGAAATTGGTATAGAATACTTTTGTCAAGTTTTTTTTAATTGGTGTTATAGTGTTTATTTATACAAAAGAAGGGCCATTTTAAAATGTGAGCGATTATTGGTTATTTTGTCTTACCCAGAAATATGTTGACCTTTTGGTTTAAAAATAAAGTTGAATCAAAAAGTTGAAGCTGATCAGTAACAACAATTTTTTCAGATCGATTTATAATAATTAGATTGACCTAGCGATCTTTTTTTGTGATTCAGTCCGTATGTAATAAATCCATTGATAGACCGATGGTTGTGATACTCTATACAATTTACTAACTTCAAGTACTGTTTCCAAACCTTTTCGATTTCTTCTACTCATTTTCTTTTAAAACTTTGACTAAATACTCGACGTGTAGGTAATTTCACTTTCGTTGAGAACGTTTTATAAAGGACTTTTTTCATCTTTTGCATTGTTAAAAAGGTCAACTTTTTCAGGGTAAGACATCCAATATGACTCCTTTCCCTTCTACTCCACAATCATACTTTTCATCTCTCCTTTTTCTGTCAACCAAATCAATTCTTTTTGCGTCACGGTTTTAATTTGCACTTGTGGCGGTGGCGGTGGCGGTGGTTTGACAAAAAATTGAACTTTCATATTGTAAGTGTATTGAACCGCTGGTTCTAAAATGACCGGATTGATGACAATGTCGTAACCGTTGTAAGGTAACTTTTCATAAAAGGTAGTGGTCTGTTTGGGAGCAATGGATAATCGTTTTTTGTTTTTAACCGCTTCTAATGACGCACCTTTATAAGATTGTAAATTTCGGTAACGTTCGATTGGAAAAGAAACATTCTTTTGCTCTGCAAAAACACGATAAACGGTATCTAATTCAATGCCCATTTTTTTAAGCGAAGCCATTTTCTTTTTCACCAACTCAACACTTCGATCCCTTAGTCGGTCATAAGTCTTTTCAGTATCTTCCACAAAATATTCTACTTTGACCAAATCATAAATTTCATATTTCGCTGCAATGGAGACCAAACGATCTAGGATCTTTGCATCCTTATAAACGACGTGAATATTTTTGACCAACTCAAATCCTGCAGGAATTTCATTATACGTTTTACTAAAAAATTTACGATGCACTTCTACTTCATAAACCGGAACCAATGACAACATATCAATATAAATTTGATCCTTTTTGATTCCTTGTCGAATCGCTTCTTTTTTAAATTTTTCAAAACGCTCATTGACCAAAGTATCTGCTTGCCCAGCTCTCATCCCTACTTGGGTAATATTAAAAATTGCTAGGTGAGCATCAGCTTTTTCATTGATTAAGGCACTTACGTTAAAAATGATTGGCGTATTCGGATTAGCTTGGTTCGGAAAATTGAGAAGAGCATTTGGAGGTGGATTTTGTTGGATGTTCTGCTGCGGACGATTCGGATTGTTGTAACCATAATTCCCTCGGTCTTGCGATTGAAGAACATTTGTACATACAAAAAGAATACTAAATAGGATAAAACATAAATTTCTCATGGGTGTTTTTTTTTGGTGTTTTGGTGTTGTTGTGTTGTCGTTTGTTTGGTAAATCCAACTAACCACAACACAACAACACCAATAACGAGTTAATAATGATTCAAACTTATGATCCTATCGTTTTCTAATCAAAATATTGCTTTGTAAAAGCTTTGCAAAGTATCTTTCGGTGATTTACAGTAACTTTACATAGGTTTTTCAAGTTATAAAAGTAGCAAAAACGTAATATGCAAGAATTGGATTATTTTTATTTACTCAAAAAAAAAGTTGCCGCGCAGTATCGCGAACACTTTCCCTATTGGAGTAAATCTATCCATGAATTTCGTGGACGAGAAATTGCCAATTTGCAAAATTTACTAGAAGAACATGCTGGTGGTCGAATCAGTGAAAAATGGTTTTATACTCACTTAAAACCACAAAGCAATCAAAAACTACCACGAATCGATACCTTGAATGTACTCAGCGTTTTTGTTGGTGCTAAAAACTGGGAAGAGTTCATTCTCCAGAATACAAGACCTACAATTCAATCTGAAATTGACCTAACTGAAAAATCAAGTCTCCAACGAACGAAAAAAAAATGGATGATTCCAGCTTTTTTCATTTTGGGATTATTCCTTTTTGGAGCAACACAAATGATTCCTAGTAAAAAGAAATATACGCTTTGTTTTGTCGATGCAGATCAAGGACGCCCTATTAATGGGAAGGAAATCTCTTTACAACTTTTACAAAAAAAAGAATCCCCACTTGACATTCCTGTGGATCATAATGGCTGCGCTAGTGTCGCCTATAAAAATCCCAACCTTCGCTTGATCGTCAATGCTCATTATTTTCATACAGATACGATTGTTCGAAAATTGGACAACAAACACACCAAAGAAATCATCAAATTAAAAACAGATGATTATGCTTTGATGATTCATTTGTTTTCAACTGCCAAGATTAAGGATTGGGAAAAAAGAAGACAACAACTCGATCAGATGATTTCGGATGATGCTGTCATTATTCAAATCGCTAATTCAGCAAACATCGGAATGGAAATGTATAACAAAGAAGATTTTATTGATAAACTAACGATTCCGGTCAACAGTTTAAAAAACATCAAAATCATCGAAACGAATTATCAAGATGGACAAATTATAGAAATGAGGTTTTCACAAAATGAAAATTAAAATGATATTTAAATTTCAATATATTACTTTGTGGTTCTTTGGATTGCTTTTCGGCTACAGCCAAATATATGCACAAGATGTACGCTCTAGTTCACAATATCCCGTAAGCGTTTTTCAACAATTAGAAAATGAATTTACCAGTCCTCGACTTTCGTCAAAAAGTATCCAAGCATTCGAATTAAGAGGCATTCAAAAAATCCAAGATTTCACAGATTATATTGCTTTAATTTCTGATCCTAATTTAAATGATAATTTTAGAGCAAGAAGTATGCAAGCAGCGCTTAAGCTTTTTGTGCATGATTCTATTCCAATTAATGTCATGGACTTGGAAACCAATCTATCACAATCCATTTCTATCAAAGTTTTTTTAGAACATTTAAAGCAAAACAAAACCAATAAAATCAATTGGACCTTCACCGATCCAACAACTCCATTAACGGCCCAACCCATTAATTTAGAATCTTACCATTGGAAAAGCATGGGGCAAATGACACAAGAGTTCGGTCAGCAAAAATCCAGCAACCAAGTGACCTTCAATATTGCACTTCAAAAAATTGAAAAGAAATTTGGAACTCGATCAAAAATAATTTGGGAAGTTTTTATTGGAGAGGTGGAATGATAGCGGACTCTTAATAAAATACACCTAAGGGCCTCTCTAAATCAACAATCATAAAAAAGGTATTCTCCTTGATAATCCCGTTTTAAAATCCTTGAATTAATATCGTAAAGCCTCACTAAACAATAATTACATTTTCTTTGAATTCAAAACAGTTAGTATATTTGTAGCAAAATTCATCTGGTTCTTAACGCGAAGCTTTAAAAGGGCGAAAACAGCTTCCAGATTACTTAGACCAAACGAAATCTTAAAAACCCATCAACTTTTTATTCCTTTACAAACATATAATTCATTAACTATGAAAAAAGTAGTCTTCCTTCTAATATTTTGCTTATCATATTCCTTGACCCATGCTCAAAAAGGTCCATTAATCACTAATTCTAAAGAATTAAAAAAGAAGAACTAAACACATCCTGGACCAAGATTTTAGGTCAAGACGAATCTGGTTACTACTTGCTGAATAAGACTGGACAAGAACAACTCAGAAAATTACACTTAGAAAAATACTCGCCAAATCTAGATCGTATTTTTGTGAAAAACATCGATATATCTGTTCCTACCATGAGTAATTCTATGCATCATCATTCTACTCATTTAGTAAATGGTAAGGTCATTCTTCTTTTAGACGGATGGAAAAAAAGCGATAAAGAAAACACCCTTTTTGTCCAATCAGTTGATTCAGAAGGTAACATTGTTGATGATCGTATAGCTTTAGAAAAAGCTCCTGGAAAAAGTTTCCTTAAAGGCCCTAGCTTTAAGGTTACTTTATCCCCCGATCAAAGTAAACTATTAGTCCTTACTCAAATGATGCATAAGAAAAAACAGAAAGAAAAAATTCGTCTTCAAGTTTTTTCTACAACTGATTTTAGTTCTATTTGGAAAAAAGATCTAGTGCTGGAGAATGATTCAAAGAAAAACCGACGGTACAATTCCATTGCTGTTAATAATGATGGAACAGCTTACATGTACAAATATTTTAAACTAGGTAAAAGCAACTACCAGCATCAACTTTGGACCACGAATAAGTCCCTTGCCAAAACCAGTAATATCAATCTAGAAAATCGTTTTCCTATTTCAAAATATCTGATGATTAACGAGCAAGGGCAGTTGGAAATTTTCAGTGCTGTCCAACCATTAGATCTATATAGAAAAGGGATTTCAGGTACTTGGCATCTTTTAGCCAATACCGAGGGAGAAATGTTATCCAGTAAAATAGAACCCCTAAGTACAAATATCTTGTCCAAATTTCTTACTGAAAATCAAGCAAAAAAAGAAAACATTGCTTTAGCTGATATATTCGTGAAAGATGTCCTTCATAAATCTGATGGTAGTTCCATTATGATTCTTGAAAAACAGAAAGTAGATTCTAAATTGGTTAGGCAAAATCCAACTGTTTATCAAAAAAAATACGATTTTGGAAGTATCATTGTCTTATCCTTTGACAAGGACGGGAATCGTACTTCGGACGGTTATTATAAAAAAAGCCAAGTCTTTCAAACTACCTCAAAAAAGCATTTTGGATCAATTGCCTATACTCTAGTCAATGATGAACTCTATATTTTCTGGAACTACATCAAAGATGAATACACAACAGCTATGGAGAATTTGTTTTCATCTAAAATGGTCTATCCGCTTCTTCTATCAGGATTTACAGAAGATGATAGCTCACTCTTCCCAGGTGAAGAAAAAGAATGTGTCCCAATCCCAGGATTACTAAATGATGATAGTAAATTTATGGCTGTCGATCCATCCATTTTTTTCCCAACCCCCAAAGGGATCGTCCTATTATCTCGTATGAGAAATGAAGGCCCGGGATCAGGATATTATATGTTAAGTAAAATTCAGGTAGTAGAATAATATTAACAACCTAGTCTTATATCACAAATATTCAAGTCCTTAGTTGAGGTATTAAACAACAACTAAGGATTTGAATATTCATAAATTCCTCTCAAAATATTCTTTCTTTATCAATAGACCCCGTGGACCACTAAAGTAGCTCCTCTTCTAAATATTGTTCTATTTTTTGAAAATACTGACCAATATGATGTCCATCTACCACCGCATGATGTGCTTGTACTGATAAGGGCATTTTAATTCGATCTCCTTCTTGGAAAAATTTTCCCCAAACAATTCGTGGTACCGAATCCGCTCGATCATAAGGCATCGCATGCATCACACTTGTAAAGGAAGCCCAAGGAAAACTAGATAAAAAAAGATAATCATCTCGCCCCGGTTCATCTTCTACCGTTGGATCTTTTTTTATTTTTTCAATACGCCGTTGAGTCTCTTCAATAAAAGAAACATAATCAGCTTGGTAGTCTACATAACAAAAGCTAAAAACATCAGTCTCTTCAATTAATATTGTAAAGGATGGATGCACCAAATCATGTTCGACCACTTGTCCATCTCGAATGCGGTGACGAAAAGAAGGAATTGAATTCGCTGTTTTACAAATCAAATAAACGATACTTGACGTAAATGGTAGATGATGTTCTTTTATATACTTTCGTAAAAAAGTAATGTCCACGTTCGCGCAAACATTAAAATGTGGATGGCTCATTTTTTCAAAAAAATCAAAATGTTTTTGACGATGTGGATTGGTATAGTTGACCATTTTCATAAAGACGATTTTTGTAAATCAAAGTCGAATATACTATATTTTACTAGACCTGAATTACCAAGCCAACAAATCTAATTATCAACAAATTATCATTAATTTTATATAAACATGTTACTTTTTTGAAGTGACGACGTATAAATAAGGTATTCGATTGTTTTTTGGTACTTAGCAGAGATGCTCTAATCAGGTTTTGATTTTTAAACTTCTAGTTTTTTTCCCTTTCTGTACTAACGTTTTACCAATTATTAATGTCGTGTTCTTTGGTGTTTAAAGCAATAGCTTTAAAGCCAAGTATTTTATTGTTCTGAGATCAAACGTCTTAAGCTAATGCTAAATGCGTATGATCTCCAAAATTTATTTTTTATGAAAAAACAGGTAAAACTAAAAGCGAGAGAAACGGTTGCGACCAACCATGATTTCTACAACCTGTTCCGTCCCATTGCGCCGAGTATCGACATTATCGGAAAGGTGGCGCAAGTGATTAGTGCCTTGACGGAAGCTATTACAATCTGGCACATTACACAAAGCGAAATGGCAGGCGCTTCTAAAGCAACTGCAATCGTGGTATCCATTATTGCTACTTTATTAGTCGTGGCCATTTTGGAATTAGGAGGTCGAAAATTTTTACAAGTTTTGACCCGAGCACTCGTTTGGAAACGTTTAAAAAACGCATGGTACATCAGTCTGTTTAGCATCGTTGCATTCATCACCATTGGCATTGGAGTGATTTCATTTCGATTGTCCACCAATGGTATCCATCATGCATTTGTATCGAATGTTCCAGTCGTTTCTTCATTCGATGATTCTGATTTGAAAAAAGAATTTCGAAGTACAACATTGGAATTGTCCGATCACTTTGACAAAGAATTGCAATTGATTAAAGACAATCACCAAGAAGGTATGTTGAGTGTCGTTGCAAAATATGATGCGCAAATCAATGATGGTCAAATCAAGATCAAAAAGTATGATCGAAGTTATGCCAAAGGTGCAAAATGGGCCAAAGGCCATGCAGACAAGTATCGCAAAAAAGTAAGTAAACTGGAAATTGCAAGAGCAGATGCCAGAATACGATTGCAAGAAACGTATACCAAGAAAGTTGAAAAATGGCAATCTCGAAAAAACAAAGCTAGGGCTTCGGCAAAAGCAGAGTTGAATAAAAAGATTGCTGCGAATGAAGTGATAGAAGAAAAAGTACACCAATCTAAATCTAATAAAGCCAGTTTTTGGGGATCCCTGTTCTCTTTCTTGGTTGGATTTAGTGTGATTCTTGCTTTTATCTGCATCATCACTGTAGAGGTCTACCGACGAGGAAGTGGTATTGAAGTCGCTTATGATGAAGAGGATCAAGATCCTTCCATTTTAGAAATATTCTGGTTTGGCTTGACCAATCGAATGGATGGTTTCTTTCGAAGACGTGCGGAAAAATTTGCACAAATTTCTTCTCCAACTACGCCTAATCGCAGTATTGGATTTGATTATCCAAAACCGGTCGTGAGTGGATATAGTGGCGGAGATTTACCTTCCGGTGAAATGGATGATATGGATTTGAAGTAAGTGCTCGGTCAAAAATGTAACTTATTTAGTCTAAGCACTTAAACTGGTGAAATAATTTTAGCCATTAATTGATCATAAAAAGATCGTCAAGTTTTTATTTGGCGATCTTTTCTTTTTCGTGATTTTATTGTTAACAAATTCCGTTGAAAATTTGAAGTATATACAATTTTATATATATTTGATATGAATCATCAAATAAAAAATGGTAAATCTCTCATGCTATCCAAAAAAATCCACAAATTAGAGAGAATACTAAAGCAGTTATCTTTAATTCTATTACCGAAAACAACCAAATGAAAATGCCATTCAAAAAAATCAATCGCATTTTTCATTCCATTTAATGTAACAGGTCGTCACGATCAAATACCTAACGACTTACTTACTACATACAATACCTAGTAGGTTTTATTGCTATTTATTTTCTATATCTTAAAAACAACCACATGAAAAACGTATTACAAACTTCACCTATTGATTCTTATCATTTCTTTTCAAAAAAAATAATTCAAAGTATTTCGCTTATTTGTGTCATGATCTTTTTTGTTGCACAACTACAAGCACAAATTTTCATCAAACAAGATGCTTCAGGTAGTAATGACGGCTCCTCTTGGGAAAATGCATATACCAATTTACAACTCGCAATTGACAATGCGACTGCTAATGATCAGCTTTGGTTGGCTGTCGGCGTTTACAAACCTTCTGCGAATATATTGCCAGATAGTAATTGGTTTATCATTGATAAAGCCTTGGATATTTATGGTGGTTTTATTGGAACCGAAGTCGCTTTGGAGGAAAGAAATTGGACGATGAACCAAAGTATCTTAAGTGGAGATATTAATGGAGATGATATAGATGATGATTTTCAAAATCTCCGAGAAGACAATGCCCGACATGTTTTGAGGGTTTTAAATACAGATGGTTTATCTACCCTTGATGGCATCACTATTGGTCATGGGAATGCATTGTCTACTGCTCCACCTGCAGGCGCTATAGATGTATCACCTTGGAGAGGTGGAGGTTTAGAACTATTAGCGAATGTCGTGGTTCGCAACTGTGAGATTAAACAATGTAATGGGGCTTTAGGATCAGCTTTATGGACGACCTCTAATAATGCGGATTACAGTATCACACTTGACAATAACCATATTCATCATAATATCAGTGGTCAAGGAGCTGGGTTCGTTTTAAATGCGAGGAACCCAATTATTCGAGATTGTATTTTTGAAGATAATCAATCCAGTGTCTTTGGTGGCGGACTTGTACTTGGAAATTCCAACGCTTTGATAGAAGATTGTACTTTCAAAAATAATGAAGTACTTGGATCTGAGGCAGTTGGCGGTGGAATATTTATTTTTCAAAATAATTCTAACACATTTTCATCTCCAGTTATTGAAATCCGCGGTAGTGATTTCATTGAGAATAAATCACTTTTTGGAGGAGGATTACAATTCAATAATTTTTACCCTAACAGCTCCATACTAATTGATAGTTGTTTCTTTACGGATAATGTAAGTCTTGAAGGAGAGTCTGGTTCGGGAGGAGGATTCCTAATCCAAAATTTGATGAATCCGACTGGAGGTTCACCATCACTTTCTGTTCTTTTCACGAATTCCACTCTGGATAATAATACCTCCTACCAAGGAGGAGGAGGCGTTTTGTTCTCTAATTCAGAAACCGTTGATTTCCAATTTTCAAATACTACGTTTATTAATAACAAAGCTGACTTATACGGTGGCGGCCTAATTATCGGAAATGCAAATACCAGCATTTTGGATTGTACCTTTGAAAATAATCAAGCATCCAGTTCTCTAGGAGGTGGGCTTTTTATTTATGAAAACTCGATAAATACCGATCCCAACCCTACGATAGAGATTATCAGAAGTGATTTTTTAGAAAATAAAGCTAGCTTTGGAGGAGGCATTGCCTTTAATAATTTCATTCCAAATAGTAACCTCTATATGGATAATTGCTATTTTTTTCAAAATGAAAGCTTAAATTTTAATTCCATTGGCGCAGGCATAGCTCTTCAAAATATTCCTTTTGAAAATTCTCCATCCCTTTCTGCGATCATCAATAATTCCATTCTTGATGAGAATAAGGGTGTTTTAGGAGGTGGGCTTTATGTCAGAAATGATATAGATACTCTAGACATCCAGATTAATTCTACAAGCTTCCTAAATAATAGTGTCAATACTAATGGTGGTGGTATTTATTTCGAAAATAGTATAGAGGGCATTCTTTTAGCGTCGATAAATCAAAGTACATTTTCTGATAATTCAACTGATAACCAAGGTGCTGCGATTTTCAATCAAGGGGCGAATCAATTATTAATTGAAAATACATTAATGAATACTAGTAGTGGAGGGAATACAGGTGCAGTGATTACCAATAATGGGAATTTAACTTTACGAAATGTCTCGATGGTTGATAATTTTGTAGGAATTCAACAATTAGAAAACGGAAGTGTAACTATACAAAACACCATTATAGATAGCCAAATCGGCAATTATATTGAAACGCCAACATCCACTTTTATTAGTAAAGGAGGAAATATATCAAGCGATAACACTATGGCTAATGTACTTACTGGTTTTGAGACCTTTGCTGATTTCAACAATGTGTCTCCAATGTTAGATATGAATTATGTGCCACAGATCAATAGTCCATGTATCGATGCTGGTAATCCTACAGACATTGTAGCCACTACCGATCTTTATGGTGCAGATCGAATTCAAGGAACTCAAATTGATATCGGCGCAATTGAAAGTGCTTTTTCTGTTTCAGTGAAAACCGTTGAAAATAAAATCATTGATATTTTTCCAAACCCATTTCAAGATCATTTAAATTTATCCGATGTCGATGGAATCAAAAACATTCGTTTAATAGATGCAACAGGAAAAATAGTTCAACAATTTTCGCCACAGCGACAACTGAACATTTCCAATCGTTTACCCAATGGATTTTATATCCTAGAATTGGATTTTGGCAAATATCAATTGCATGAACGAGTGAGTAGAATCAAATGATTAAAATGAATTTTCCTTAAAATCTCAAACGTTACAAATTGAAATAAAATATACATTAATTATTTTAACCAGATTGCTTTTCAGAGTAATCTCGTTATTTGATTCTTAATTACGGAATCAATCCATTCATTTATAATAGGAAGATCGTCAATTGTTTACTTGGCGGTCTTTCTGTTTTTTATAGGGCTTTACCATCAATTTATTTAAAATCCCTTATCTTTCGCACTCAACCAAAACCTAAATCATGAAAAAGATCAATCACTTTCTTATTCCTTTATTAAGTCTAATCTTTTTTTGGAGCTGTAATCCAACAACGACCGATACCGACACAAAAACGGAAACAGAAACTTCTTCTGCAAGTAGTCCCGATGTAAAAAAACGATTAGCCAAATATACTCCAGTCAAACTGACTACAGATGTCACTTCTTTGACAGCTAAAGAAAAACAAATGGTTCCCATTCTAATTGAAGCTGGCCAGATTATGAATGGTTTGTTTTTATATGAAGCTTATGGCGATAATGCAGAGGCACTAAAAAAAGACAAGAGTGAAAGTTTGAAACAACTCATCGATATCAACTATGGTCCATGGGATCGTTTGGATGGGAATGCCCCTTTTGTAAAGGGGGTAGGACCAAAACCCGCAGGTGCTAACTACTACCCTACGGATATGACCAAGAAAGAATTTGAAGAGGCAAAAATCAAAGATAAAGAGAGTTTATACACTTTTATCCGAAGGGATAAAAATGGGAAATTAATGAGTGTTCCTTATCACAAACAATTTGAAGCGGAAGTAAAAAAAGTATCTGATTTATTGTTGAGTGCTGCGGAACTAGCAGATGATGCAGGTTTAAAAAATTACTTAATTCTTCGAGCAGCGGCCATGTTGGATGATGAATACCAAGCTAGTGATTTTGCATGGCTAGATATGAAAACCAATAAAATTGATGTAGTCATCGGTCCTATTGAAAATTATGAAGATCAATTATATGGCTATAAAGCTGCTCATGAAGCTTATATCTTAATCAAGGATATGGAGTGGAGTAAGCGATTAGAAAAATTTGCCGCTTTTTTACCTGATCTACAAAAAGGATTGCCTGTTGCTGCGGAGTATAAAAAAGAGACTCCAGGAAGAGATACAGAATTGAATGCTTATGATGTCGTTTTTTATGCCGGTGATTGTAATGCTGGTAGCAAAACGATTGCGATCAATCTTCCAAATGATGAAGAAGTTCAACTCAAAAAAGGGACTCGAAGATTACAATTGAAAAACGCGATGCGCGCGAAATTTGATAAAATCCTAACGCCTATTTCTAAAATGTTGATCGCACCAGAACAACGAAAACACATTACTTTTGACGCTTTCTTTTCGAACACGATGTTCCATGAAGTCGCACATGGATTAGGAATTAAAAATACCATTGATGGGAAAACGACCGTTCGGAAAGCCTTGAAAGAACATTCTTCTGCACTGGAAGAAGGCAAAGCTGATATCCTCGGATTGTACATGATCAATCAATTACATGCACAAGGGGAAATCGATGGAGACCTTAAAGATTACTTGGTTACTTTTATGGCGAGTATCTTTCGTTCTGTTCGTTTTGGCGCGAGCAGCGCACATGGAAAAGCCAACATGATTCGTTTCAATTTTTTCAATGAAGCCGGTGCTTTTGAACGCAATGAGGCAGATGGTACTTATAAACTTAATTTTGAAAAATTTGCCGCCGCTGCAAAAGCGCTTTCTGAAAAAATCTTGACCCTCCAAGGTGATGGTAATTATGACAACGTTGCTCAATTAGTCAAAGACCAAGGCTTAATTAAAACACAACTCCAAAAAGATTTGGATCGATTGACAGAAGCCAATATTCCGGTAGATGTCGTTTTTGAACAAGGAGTCGAGGTACTGGGATTGTAGCATTGTCTTTGGGTGTTAATGTATTAATGTGTTAGACTTTTCACGCACTACACTACGTTAACACCCAAATACATTAACATTAACTCGCAAATATCTGATCGAAGTCTTTAAAGGATTTAAACTCTAAGGCGTTGCCACTTGGATCTAAAAAAAACATGGTGCCTTGTTCGCCTACCTCTCCTTTAAACCGAACATAAGGTTCTATAATAAATTCTGTTCCATACTGGCGAAGCTTTTCTGCTAGTTGTTCCCACTCGGCCCATTTCAAAATAGCTCCAAAATGTTTGATCGGAACTTTCTTACCATCGACTCCATTACTCTTCGCTTCGGTAATCTCGTCTTCAGTGAGATGAGCGGTAATTTGGTTACCCCAAAAATCAAAATCTATCCAATGATCAGAAGTACGCCCAACGCCACATCCTAATAAATCTTCATAAAATTTTCTAGTGACTGCTAAATCATAAACGGGAAATGCTAAATGAAAAGGTGACATAGAACTGTTGGTTTGATCGTTATTAGTATTTTAATTGCTGGTTTTCGATTTGGATAATCGAAGAAAAGAAAATTTTATCTTTTTGTAAAATTCAAGGCAAGTCTATTTTAATGGAGATCATTAGAAATGAAGGGTTTTAAAACATTAACTTTTAAACAAATATAAAAATATTTTCAAGAAGGAAAACTTGTGGGTAGGTCAAAACTCAGTTTAGATATGTTCGATGGGACTATAAAATGTTGTTCAAAAGAATAGGTTTTTGGACTACAAATATAACGTTTTTCTTCATAGATATAAAAAATTAATTATTAAATTATACATATCTAAAAGCTTCATTAAAAACTAAAATACTAACTTTTAAACAACATGCTCAATATTTCCTTGGCACCTTGGAAGGAGGTACGTTGTCCATTTAGGATCTCTTTTTCGATTTCTTTTAATCGTTTTTTTAAACTCTCATCTCTTTCTAATTTTTCACGGATACCATTTTGGATGGTTTCGTAAAGCCAATATTTAGCTTGACGCAAACGCTTTTGGTCAAAATATTTATTTCTCTGTACCATCCTTTTGTAATCCTGGCTTTGCTCCCAAATTTCTTTAATTCCAATATTGTTGAGTCCTGAAGAAGTAACTACAGAAGGTATCCAACCACTTTCCGTTGGCGGAAATAAATGCAATGCATTTCTATATTCTTGTTTGGCCCTTTTAGCTAAAGTCATCCGATCTTCATCTGCTTTATTGACGGCAATCAAATCTGCCATTTCAACAATACCTCTTTTAATTCCTTGCAACTCATCACCTGCCCCTGGCAAAATCAATAATAGAAAAAAATCAACCATAGAATGAACAGCCGTTTCTGACTGCCCTACCCCGACGGTTTCAATCAAAATGGTGTCGTATCCAGCTGCTTCGCAAAGGATGATCGTCTCTCTAGTTTTACGTGCGACACCACCCAATGAGTCACCCGCAGGAGAGGGTCGAATAAAAGCAGATTCATGAATGGATAATTGCCCCATTCTCGTTTTATCACCTAAAATACTTCCCTTGGTTCTTTGGCTGGTAGGGTCAATCGCCATCACTGCCAAACGATGATCGTTTTTACAAATATGTAAACCTAATGCTTCTATAAAGGTACTTTTTCCAACACCTGGAGTTCCTGTGATTCCAATTCTAAAACTCTGATGTGCGTGAGGTAAACAAGCTTCGATAATTTCTTGGGCAAGGCTTTGATCACTAACTTTGGTACTTTCTATTAAAGTAATGGCTTGACCTAATAAGATCCGATTGCCATTTTTGATTCCTTCTACATACTCGCTGACACTTCTTCTTTTTTTCTTACGCAAATTTTTTCCCCAATCACCAGGCCGAAAATCAGATTTAGAAATGGCTTCTTTACCTATTTCCTCCTTTTGCCCCGATTTATCCTCTTTTTTCATGAATTCTGGTGGGTTAAAGTTCTTAACAGTGTTAAGAAACAAAAATTAACTAATATCTAATCAACTGTATATCAATGTTATAATCGTAAAGGTATTTAACATTTTTTAGCAAAACACCCAAATCAGTGTTAAAGATAAAGAATAAGGGTCAAATGAGTCGTTTCAGGGCATTAAGCGCTTGTTTTTACCCGCTATTTATATGTAGTTTTATGATAGAAATTAGATGGATAGGAAGTATAAAAAACAGTTCATCTACTTTTTATCATTACACAAAAAAGATTTCCAAAAGTGGAAAAAAACGGATTCTTTTTTTCCGAAACCCATTTATTTAATCATATAATTCAATACAAAATAGGCTCAACACCTATATCAGAACACCAATTTTTAGCTATGAAAACAAATTCAGTATGGCGTAATAATTAATCTCCTCATTTGATTTAGTTTTTTATTTCGGTTGACGTTTTTTTCAAACATTGACCACCTTAAAATAAAAATCAAAACCTAGGTCATAATTATTTAAGCTATACTTACTAGTACGGATATTTAAAATACCCATTATTATTTTAAACATCCTGATTGAGCTTTGACGTTACTGAAACCTAGCACAAATGTGCTAAGCGCATGTTTAAATTTCCATTGAATTGAAAACTAAACTAAAACATGCGCTAACGACCTACAAAATTACATGGACCTTGTAAAACCTCAAGGTTTCCGGGCGAACGATTTATATAAATCAAAAGATTTTTTATTCGCTAGTGGCTGGTAGTTGCTAATAAATTATTTGCTAAATCAGGTGATTATTAGACTCTCTTACTTCTACCGGTCATTAGCGATTAAATAAGGATACCAGTCTTAGATTTTAGGTTTAGTTGCCCTTTTCTTCATTATTGGTAAATCTGTTTTAATATAAAAACTTCGTTTTAGCAATTTTTGAAACTCAAATCAAAAAAATGAGTCGTGAATGACAAAAAACTACGAACCAGTATCCAAAAACTAAATTCCATTTCCCTTTCCTGTTACATTTTCTCTTTAAAAATCCTAAACTTTCGTTAAAGTGGCACTATTTTTCGTTACCTAGAGCGCAGGCTTTAGTCATATGATTGAAAAAGACTATTTTTGCAAAAATTTAAGATTTCAGAGCCAACATATAGCAATTTGAGAACGTTAGTGTTCTGTTTGATCCTAAATCAATTATTAATAACCTAAATATCATTTAATCATAAATTAAATATTTTTTTAAAATGAAAAATTTTTCCTTATTCCAAAAATCATTCTTTTTATTGCTAGCGATATCGCTATTTACCTTTACAGCATGTGAAGATGATCCAACAGGCCCAGGTGGAGGTGGTACCATTCCTCCGAGTGTTCGTTTAACAGATGATGGTGTTAGCTCTATTACAACTGATGCTACCGTTGCTTCTGAGGCTGTGATTGTATTAAATGTAGTTGCTTCTGAAGGTGATAGCCCAATGGCTAACTTAACCGTTACTGAAGATGGAGCTACTGTTGACATCGGTCGTTTTGTAACGGGTTATATTGGTGGTGCAAATCCAGCTTTATTACTTGGAGATAATAAGACTTCTATTAATTGGAATGTTGCATTTACAGTACATGCTGATTCAGATACCCGTACTTATGCGGTTGTTATCGTAGATGATGCAGGAGAATCTTCTTCTGTTGCTGTAGATATCACTGTAGAATCAACTCCTCCAACCTTCAGCTTGAATGGTCCTAATGCGATCACTGTACCTGTAGGTTTGACAACTATCAAAGTATCTGCTACTGCTGGTGGTGCTAGATTAAATACCATCTCTGTTCAAGAAGATGGTGTGGACATCGATGCTGCTAGAGTATCTACTTTCAATGGTGCTGATTATGATGCTAACCCTTATACTTTATTAGAAGCTGATAAAGATGGTTTTACTGAAGCTCCACTAGTAATGAATACTGTTACAGCAGAAGGTGAAACACACAGTTATACCATCACTTTAGAAGACGAAGCAGGTAACAGAGAAATAGTAAGCTTTGATATTACAACTGAAGTAACAGGTACTGCGATTACAGATGCTTTCAGTGGTATTTTATTCAACAGAGCTGGTCCTACCGGAACAGGTGGATTAAACTTAATCACTGGTCAAGGTTCTGGTTCAAGTGATCCTGATTCCCATATCAGAGATGAAGGTGTCAATACTGATTTAGTTCCTGATGTGAACTGGCTTCAACAAATTTCAGGTATCAATGGTTCTGTAATTAAAGCTGCTGATACGAATACGCTTCCTGAAGGTTTTAGCTTCACAAACGTTCAATTCAAAGAAGAAATTGAAGGGGCATTTGATACTGGTTTGTCTTTGACTGAAACCAATGATGATGGTGACTTAGTCACTGATAGAATTGAAGTAGGAGATTTATTCCTCGTTAGAAATGGTGATAATACCTTCTTGATTGAAATAGTAGAAGTTAATATTGTAAATACTGTTGCTGAGCCTAACGGTGATAACTACGTGATCAATATCAAATACTAGTCATTGACCTTATTTCGATAAGAAAATGTTCTTTTAGAACATGAATATAAAAAAGCTTGTCTCTTTCGAGGGACAAGCTTTTTTATTTCTATAAGATTTTTCTTTTGGTTTGAGATGGTGGAGATATTGGTTGTTTTAATTCTATAAGCACTATCTTTTTCCATTCCATTTGATTTAGATACTCTTCATCAGAAATGATTTTACAATTGGCATATATCTATAAATTTTCCAGCCTCCCGTCCCGATAACCTAGCCCTCTTTCGTGATAGATCTCAAGCCCGCCACTTGTTTAAGTGATCCTTCAACTTAAGTATATTACCATGAGTTAGATTTCTCCACAAGGTCGAAATAGCATTCTATTTTAGTACTGTCTTCCTTCGACTTCTTCGTCGCTATCTATGACAAATTGAATTCCCAAAAATTATGTGATCGTTTAGAACACAGATTTAGCAGATTTCACAGGTTACGCGGATTTTCGTTCGATTGCACTGATTTCCCGCTATCGTATACGATCGAAGACTTCGTTAACGGGAGAATCTGCGCAATCCGCGCGATCTGTTAAATCTGTGTTCAAAAATCTGCGGATCAGATAATTTTTGTCATTACTACAATTTCATGTGAAATATAACATTGGGTTACTCAGGATGACAATTTCGGCTTTACAGCACCTAATGAATTTGCTTAGCTAATTTGTTGCCAAGCCTCTGTTCCAAACTTTTGAGTTAACTTCTCGATGTAATAAGATCCAGCTGCGGGATCGACTACTCGATCTAGGTGGCTTTCCAATTTTAATAAATGTTGTACATTTCGAGCAATTCGACGAGTGAAATCTGTGGCCGTTTCAAAGCTTTCATTGGCTGGTAAAACGGTCAAACGATCAACTCCACCGAGTGCTGCAGACATGGCTTGTGTGGTGGCACGTATCATGTTATGATGAGGATTGTCGCTTTGACTGTCCATTCGAAACTGAGCCGAAATGATCGGTACAGAAGGTGCTAATTCATAAGCGTTCAATAGATTTGCCCATAATAATTTTAATGCTCGAATACGAGCAATTTCTACAAAGTAACTACAGCTGAGTCGAATCGTAAACTGGATTTTTGGGATGACTCGTGAGGGATTTAGTCCTAATTCCATCAATGCTATAATCGCTTTATTGGCATCCTCCATCATCTCTGCTAATCCTGCAGTAATGGATTTACCAACTGTTTTATCTTCGATAGTCAGTAATGAAAATTTTGATAAATGTATTTCCGCGAAAGCGATCCCTTTTTTAATCTGCTCCCAATCCTGTGTACCATTTCGGACTTGAACCGAACCGTTTAAACTAGTGGTATCTTTTTTATTATCAATAGCCAATTCATGAAAATTTTCTAATAAAGTCCCCATATCACTTGATGCATTTTTCAAACGAAAATGAGTGGAAATAAAATCCACTTCTATTCCTTTTAGCAATAGCGATAAATCTGTCTTTGATAAAGATTGATCTATCACAAAATGTAAAGCTTCTACTCCATTCATCAAAGCGTTCAAGGCTATTTGGTTGGCTTCTTTCAAATCTGTTCCAACAACAATTTGCTCTCCTATTTGCCAATGATTATTGGATCGATTTCCTTGTATAGGAAATTGTTGTTGCTCCATGTCTTCAACATGATAAAAAGGGGGGATTGTAATTTGCTCATTTAAGTGCCAATTCAATTCTGTCAAAGCTCTTCCCTTTAGATCTTTTTCTACTTTTTTCAACCATTCTTCCTTAGAAATGGATGGAAATACTGCGAATAGATTTTCTTTATGATTCATCGTTTATATTGATATTAATCGATTCTTTTTCACTCTTTAAGCGAGAACCCAAAAATAACTTAAATTTCCAAAACCTTTTTCAGTTGAAAACTTCTTTTTTCGAGAACTTTTTTGCTGGAATTTGGTTATATTTGCACTAATGTTTAACATTCTTTAGACTAAATCTAAATAATACAATTAAAATGGACAAGCGCCTTATATATTTAGACAATAACGCTACTACTCCTTGTGACCCTAGAGTGGTAGATGAAATGATTCCGTTTTTCTATGAAAAACATGGAAATGCTGCGAGTAGAAATCATCCTTTTGGTTGGGCTGCGGAAGAAGCAGTTGATTATGCAAGAGATCAAGTTGCTCAATTATTGAATGTAGATGGTAAAGAAATCATCTTTACTTCTGGAGCTACAGAATCTGACAATCTAGCTCTCAAAGGTGTGTTTGAAATGTATCGCCGAAAAGGGAATCATATCATCACATTGAAGACGGAGCATAAAGCAGTTTTAGATGCTTGCCAAAAAATCGAGACAATGGGTGGTGAGGTAACTTATCTAGATGTGGATAGAGAAGGCTTGGTTAATTTGGAAGAATTAGAAGCGGCAATCAAAGACAATACGATTTTGATTTCTATCATGTGGGCCAATAATGAAACTGGAGTGATCCAGCCGATGAAAGCGATTGGTGATATTTGTAAAAAACATGGAGTACTTTTCATGAGTGATGCCACTCAAGCTGTTGGAAAGATTCCAACTAACCCAAAGGAAGTGGGTGTTCACTTAATGGCTTTTACTGGTCATAAAATGTATGGTCCTAAAGGTGTTGGTGCTCTATTTGTGAATCGTAAAAATCCACGAGTAAAGGTAACGGCTCAAATGGATGGTGGTGGCCACGAAAGAGGCATGCGATCTGGAACCTTGAATGTACCTGGGATTGTTGGGATGGGTAAAGCTGCTGAAATCGCAAGAAAAGAAATGGCGCAGGATGCAGAACGTTTATCTAAATTAAGAGACAAGTTGCAAACTGCTTTGCAAAATGCAATGGAAGAAGTTTATATCAACGGTAGCGAGGAACACCGAATGCCTCACGTTACCAATATATCTTTCAAACATGTCGAAGGAGAAGGCTTGATGATGACCTTTAATCAAAATATTGGTCTGTCTTCTGGATCTGCTTGTACTTCAGCATCATTGGAACCATCCTATGTTTTGATTGCTTTAGGACTTGGAGATGACTTAGCACATTCTTCTTTAAGATTTAGTTTGGGTCGTTTTACAACGGAAGAAGAAATTGATTATACGATCAAGGCAATTACTGACGGGGTAAATCACATGCGTGAGTTGAGCCCAATTTGGGAAATGTATAAAGAAGGTATTGATTTAGAATCAATCGAATGGTCAGAGCACTAATCTGTTCTGCCTTTCGGCAAACGAAATAAAATTTAAAATAATTTAAAAATATCAATCATGGCTTATTCAAATAAAGTTTTAGAACACTTCAAAAATCCAAAAAACGTTGGAACTTTAGATAAAAGTAGCAAGACTGTTGGTACTGGTCTAGTAGGTGCACCTGAATGTGGTGACGTGATGCGATTACAAATCGAAGTGGATGATGAAAGCGGTGTGATCAAAGATGCTAAATTCAAAACCTTTGGTTGTGGTTCAGCGATTGCTTCTTCTTCTTTAGCTACTGAATGGTTAAAAGGAAAGACAGTTGACGAAGCTTTGAAAATCGACAATATGGATATCGTTGAAGAATTGGCTTTACCACCAGTGAAAATTCACTGTTCTGTATTAGCTGAGGATGCAATCAAAAGTGCCATTGCTGATTATCAAACTAAAAATGGTATTGAAGTTTCTGAAGAAACAAAATCACATCATTAATTTAGTTTAGTGTTGAGGTGTTAATATATTTTGGTGTTCTAGTTCGTTCTTTCGAGAAAAACGTGAGCACTTGGAAATCTTAACAACACATGAAAATTTAATATTATGGTTTTTGTAGCAGATAGTGCAAAAGATAAAATTACAGAACTCTTTCAACAAGAGAACTTGACGGATGATGGTTACTTCGTGCGGGTGAGCGTTGTGAGTGGTGGTTGTTCAGGTTTATCCTACAAGATGGATTTTGACAATGAAAGTCAACCTAACGATCAAGTATTTGATGACAATGGAGTTAAAGTGGTTTGTGATTTAAAGAGTTTCTTATATCTCTGTAATACTACTTTGGAATTTTCTGGCGGACTGAACGGAAAAGGATTTTATTTTAATAATCCAAATGCGGCTCGGGAGTGTGGATGTGGCGAGAGTTTTGCGGTCTAAATTTTTCCATTAAAATATTGTTTTAAAAAAGCTATTTGGGATTTCCAAATAGCTTTTTTTATTGGCTAAGGATCATGAAAACAATAACTTATAACAGTTTGAATCGCGTTTTAAGTCACTGCTGAACGTCGGACCACTCGATGAAGTAAAGCAGGAAACCATCGTTTTAAATAAACCGCTAAAGTTTCTTTCCCTCCAATATAGGCTTCATATTTTTCTTCCCTTAAAGCAGCTGCAATTCTAGCTGCACATTCTGCTGGCGACATTCCTTTTCCAGTGGCATCATCCATTGAGTTTTGTGCAGATCCATCCTTGGTCAATGCATTCATCGAAATATTCGTCTTAATAAACCCAGGACAAATCAAAGTGACCTTGATATTATCGTCTTCGTGTTCCATTCGAATGGCATCAAAAAAACCATGAACAGCATGCTTGGCTCCACAATATCCGGAACGCATAGGAGACGCGAATTTCCCCATCAAACTAGTGACTGCTGCAAAATGACCACTTTGTTGTTTTATAAAAACAGGTAACACTGCTAAACTTAAAGCAACTGTTCCTAGATAATCAATATCGACCAATCGTTTGTATACAGAAAAGTCTGTGTCTTTGGCAAGAGATCTTTGGCTGATTCCACCATTGTTAATCAGTACATCAATTCGGCCAAAATGATCCATGGCTATTTTGACTTTATCTTTCATTTCCTCATGATTGGCTAAATCCAAAGGCAATACCAATACGTCTTCATCTGGTAAATCACAATTATCTTTGACTCGTTGCAACTCTTTTTCTCGCCGAGCGGATAAAATTAATTTACTACCACTTTTTACAAACTGAAGAGCTAATGCTTCACCAATTCCTGATGATGCTCCTGTAATCCAAACCACTTTATTTTTAAAGGTACTATCCATAGAATTCTAAAATTTTAATACGTTTATACAATTTCAAGTATCATAAAAACATTATTTTATCATAAGTAAAATTTTTCAACAAAATCATAAAGCATGAAATTAAAGAAAAAAATATTCCCTATCTCATTTATTAGCTGTCTTTTTCTTTCTTGCAGAAACAGATTTTCGTTGGAAATGATAGAGTGATTATTTTTTCCTCGTCAATCGGCCTTCTAAAAAGGTACGTGCTTTTTTTCTTCTGTTCAAAAAAAGTTGTTTTAACGAAAATAAATGCACCGCGAAAGCAAAGGGCAGAATAAAACCAGGAATCCAAATAAAAGGAAAATGAGCTATAAAGATATTGGCTGGCTCATTCATAAAGACTCGAAAGGAAGAAGGAGCAGAAAGAACCGCGATTAGAATTACATTCAACAACAAAGTTAGTCCTGAGATATTCCAGATAATTGCTTCGGACCGTAAATATCGCCCTCTATAAAAAAAAGTAAAGCCTGCTAATAAGGCAGTTATCCCAACAAGTATATCAAAATTGAATCCTTCAAAAGTCATTTGAAAAGGTACAAAGCCTCCGAGATATCCCATCCACAATATCAATTCCATTGGAATTCTAAATCCTTGGATATAGATCATCCAACTTATCGGCACCTCTTTTAGTAGTTCGTTGAAAAATTTTGAAAATAGTAGAAAAATGGTCAGTGCTACTGGTGGTACAACTGCCCAGATTATTCTTGAAGGTAGGTTAGTCGTGTCATAAAAAAATCCAGCATAAGACATTAAGCCCAGAAAAGACAACCAAAAGAAAAATCCTAAACCAACATAAATCAAGAGCTTTTTCAGCTTAAGCGCATCTGTCTCCTTTTTTGTGTAAACAAAATGAATCGCGTAAAGCACACTAGCAACCAAAGCCAATACTATAAGTACGACAAATACTTGAGATAAGAAGTAGATCCTTTGGTTCATTTAATCTTTGTACAAAATTGTCCTATTGATTGATGGTCGAAAAAAATTATCAAGTATTCACTTTTAAAGCTTCACTTTATTAAAAAAAATGTTGGTTCGTCAAAATCCTTATGCTTTTCGTCTGTCTAATATTTCAACAAGGCTCCTATCGCTACGTCTACTTTTTCTATCGAAGGAATCATGGTCTCTTCTAAGATGGAATTCAATGGAATTGCAGGCATATTTTCAGAGCCAATCGTTCGCACAGGTGCATCTAAATATTCAAAGCAATGTTCTTGAATTCGAGCAGCAATGCTTTGTGAAAAAGAATTGTTGACAGGCTCTTCCGTAAGCACTAAACAACGATGGTGTTTCCGAACAGATTCATAAATCGTTTCTTCATCCAATGGATGTAAAGTTCGTAAATCCACTATTTCTACTTGCCCTGGATAATTTTTTGAAGCATTCAAAGCCCAATGTACCCCCATTCCATAAGTGATAATGGTCATAGCATTTCCACTTTCAATATTTTCAGCATTAGCCTCTTGTACGATACGGGCTTTCCCAAAAGGAATCACATAATCTTCATCAGGCTCAATTGTTCGGGCTGCCTCTGTTCCGCTAATTTTTGACCAATACAGACCTTTGTGTTCAAAAATTACGACTGGGTTGGGATCATGATAAGCTGATTTCATCAAACCTTTCAAATCTGCACCATTGCTCGGATAGGCAATTTTCAAACCTCGGATATTACAAACTACAGACTCAACGCTAGAAGAATGATAAGGTCCTCCACTTCCATAAGCTCCAATCGGCACTCGTAAAATCATACTCACTGGCCATTTTCCATTGGACAAATAACAAGACCGACTTACTTCCGTAAATAATTGATTTAAACCCGGCCAGATATAATCAGCAAATTGAACTTCCACTATTGGTTTTAATCCAACTGCAGACATACCAACGGTACTACCAATAATAAAAGCTTCTTGAATGGGTGTATTGAAAACACGATTGTCTCCAAATTTTTGCGCCAGTGTCGCCGCCTCTCTAAAGACACCACCTAAACGGCCTCCAACATCTTGTCCATATAAAAGACATTCTGGATATTGTTTCATTAATTCTTCAACAGCGAATAGTGCACAGTCGACCATGACTACTTTATCTTTTTTTCCAACAGGCTCCCGGATTCCTTTTTCCTCAAGGATAGGAGTTGGCGCAAAATCATGGGTAAATAAATCCTCAGGTTGAGGATCATCGGCTTTCATAGCTTTCACTAAATCTTCTTCCACTTTTTGACGTGCTTCTTTCTCTATCTTCTCAATAGCCTTTTTTGTGACTCCTTCTGATAACAATTGTTGAATGAATAAAGGATAAGGATCACGCAAAGATTGTTCTTCCAAATCATCTCGGTACCATTCTTTTCGAACGCCTGAAGTATGGTGATTCAATAAAGGAACTTTTGCATGAACTAAAAAGGGTCGTCGTTCTTTACGTATGGTGGCGATTACTTTTTTGATGGCTTGCCAAGATGCTACAAAATCACTTCCATTGATCGTTACCACTTCAATACCAGGAAAACCTTTGGCATATTCCGTGGCATCCGCGTGACGTATCTCAGCCGCATTCGCTGAAATATCCCATTCATTATCTTCTACTAAATAAAGAATGGGTAATTGTTTTAATGAGGCCATTTGAAATGCTTCCGACACTTCTCCTTCCGTAATGGAAGCATCACCAAAACAGCATACAACAATTGGGTTTTCTTTTTTGACTTTCGTCAAACCTGTTTTTTCTTTATACTGTAAACCCATAGCAATGCCCGTAGTCGGGATACCTTGCATCCCTGTGGCAGAAGATTGATGAGGTATTTTAGGTTTGTCTTCTTCCTTCAAGCTTGGATGAGCGTAGTAGGATCGCCCTGCAGAAAATGGGTCTGATTTTTTTGCAAGCAATTGCAACATTAGATCGTAAGGCTCCATTCCTATAGCTAATAATAACGCATCATCTCTATAATAAGGAGAAACAAAATCCTGTGCTTTTAATTGTAGTCCCAAGGCTAATTGGACTGCTTCATGTCCACGAGAAGTTGCATGA
This sequence comes from uncultured Saprospiraceae bacterium, assembly GCA_964441245.1. GTDB lineage: Bacteria > Bacteroidota > Bacteroidia > Chitinophagales > Saprospiraceae > JALZUU01. The sequence continues at coordinate 30,349 of CAYTVR010000004.1, forward strand.
ACGTATTTGGATACTACTTTGAAATTTTCTTCATATACCTCCGTCATTGATTTAGCCGTAGCCATCAATCGAAATCCTTTTAATAAAATGTCCTTAGCAATCATTCTTTTAGTCTTAATCATTCTTCAGATATTTTATTGTGATAAACTACTATACCTATATTGCTTTAATACGTTGTAATTTGAATGACACACTCTTTCAGTTGTACCTCTATTTATAATTTTGAATGAAAAACAATCGAACTTTGGATAGCTCTGTAAGAGAGAAATATAGCAAATTAGGACTATTCAAAATCCAGGCATTCAAAGTGAAAAATATAGCTTACAATGTATTAGACTTTCTTTTTAAATTTATTAATTGCCTTTCGGCTAAATTCTGAGAGCACCAATTGTCCACTCATCGCTGCTCTTTCGTCTAGCAATTCATCCCAATGTTCAGTTCCTTGCCAAAAAGCTTTTTTCATTAATTTCATGGATTCGGGATTTGATAAGGCCAACTTCTCTGCTAGTGTTTGAATGGCTTCATCCATTTCCTCGATGGAGTCATGTAGTTGAGCATATAATCCTTTGTCGAGTGCCCAATTAGCGGATTGCCATTCTGTAGCATTAATAGCCAATTGACTCATTGCGGAAACGCCCATTTTTCGTTTAACTGCAGGGCCAACAACAAAAGGACCGATTCCTATAGCTAACTCACTCAGTTTAACCGCTGCATATTTTGTAGCCAAGCAGTAATCTGTTGCAGAAGCGACTCCTACTCCTCCACCTACTGCTTTTCCTTGAACTCGTCCAATGATAAATTTAGGACATTTGCGACAAGCATTAATCACATTTGCAAAACCTAGAAAAAATTCCTTCCCTGTTTTTAAATCGTTGAGTGCGATTAATTCATCAAAACTTGCACCGGCACAAAAAGTACGATCACCACTACTTTGTAGTATAATGACTTTAATGGCAGAATCCTTTCCAGCTAATTCAATAGCATTAGTCAGTTGAGCTAATATACTTCCAGGAAGAGCGTTATGAGAAGGATGAAAAAATGTAATACGGGCAATACCGTTGTGATCTATTGAGGTGTCAACAGATCCAAGTTGCGTTTTATTCATTTTACTTAGTTAGGTACTATATTTGTTGTAAAGATAACTATTGTAAGAACTATTTCTAAATTTGAAGACTCCTGTGACAAGTTTATTTTTAGTTTTTTTTGAAAAGTAAGTATTTTTTGAAAAGTTTATTTTAGTATAAACTGTAAAAAAATCGTGATATTCTCCTATATCTATTGGACTTTTCGTTCAAAACTGCTTGCTTATTTAACCATTTAAACGTGTAAAAAAATCAATTTCATCTAAATTATAACATTTTTTTTGGCATATTCTTTGCAACTTTTTAAGTATCCTACCCCTCACAAATTTACCCTCCTTCTTACCTCCCAAAGAAATTCGGAATTACATTAATTCTATCACCATATTATTTCATTAAATCTAAAATCCCATGACATGAAAAGATTAGCAAACCTAAGAAAAGAACTTCCAAAGAAATCGAAGTTGAATTCATTTCAGGTTAAAAACCTCAAAGGAGGAGCAGATAAGAACAAAAGAAAAGTTCGAGCGTCAGGCACTACTGCAAGCTCAACTCCTAATCCAGGATCTTTTGGTTCATACACTAGCTCTGGAGGTTAATTCAACCTATTTAAACTTCTTAAGTTTAAAGGAAGTACAGTTTAGTAAACGAATTAGGGTATTCATACTCTAATTCGTTTTACTTAGTTTTTGACAAAACACTTTTGATGAATATTCACCACCTAAGAACTCCAAAACATCCAATGAATCATTAGTGTAATGAGCATGAAAAAAAATAAAGAACTCTCTACTTCAAATCAAAGCTATTATCTTTTTTTATTGATAATGGTATTTTGCTATTGTAGCACCTCTATTTATGGAAAGAATTTAGATAGTCTGAAAATAGTAATCGATCGAGAAACAAAAGATCAAAGTATGCTCTCTTTAGTAAAGCATGCTGCCAACCATTCTCATAAAGATTTAGATCTTGCTTTAGCCTACCTGAGTCTTGCTCGCGAAAATGCTTTGAAAGCAAACAATTACCACGACCTATTTGATATACAAAGAGAAACTGGTTTTGTATATGAAGAAAATAATCAATTGGAATCTTCTCTGGCTTCTTTCCAAGAAGCATTAGAAACGGCAGAAAGACTTAATAATCAAATCCTCAAAATCACCATTTATACTGACATCGCTGTACTCAATGAAAAGCTTGGCAAATATGCTATTGCAAAAGATTATCATGTTAAATCGATAAAAATTGCTCAAGATGAACATGATCTAGAGACGGTAGAAAATGCCTATCATGGATTAGGCTCATTATATGAACGAGTTGGTGACTATGATAAAGCTATTGAATATTATTTTCAATCACTAAAAATTGCAGAAAATCGAAAATCTGGATCTGGTGTCATTATCACATTACAAAGTATTGCCGATACCTATAATCAAATTGGGAATGAAAAATTAGCCTTACAAACAATTGAAAAAGCATATAATAATGCTGTCCACTTAAAAGATCAAGTACTAATAGCCAATACGGCCTATGATTTTGGAAAAATTCTAAATGATCATGGCTCTTTAGATAAAGCCTTAGAAATGCAAATGGCTTCTTTAGAAACTTATCAAAAAATTCAAGATAAACCAGCTATCGCTAGAGGTTTAGTCAACGTTGGTGAAATATACACCAAGAAAAAAATGTTTATCCAAGCAAAAATGTATTTCAAAGAAGCCACCAAAGAAAAAGAATATCTTTCTATTTTAAATGATGCTGACTTGAATCATAAACTTGGTAATCTTTATTTGGAATTAAATGATATCAATAAAAGCGAAGCTTCGTTTAAGAAAAGTTTAGAAATATCAACTGCAAACGAATTAAAAGAATTAGAATTAAAGAACAATTATAGCCTTTATCAAATCAATGCAGACAAAGGAAATCATAAGGAATCATTAGCTTATCTGGAGACCTATATTGAGCATAACAATTACATGCTTAACCAGGAAAAAACTAAGCGAATTATTGAGATGCAGTTTAAATTTGACGTAGAGAAAAGTGATAAAGAAATTCAAAGTTTAATGCTTCGACAAAATAGGATATTCCTTTTAGGAACTGTACTAATGTTTACTTTTTTAATCTTATTCTTGATTTACATTATCAGATTAAAAGGTCAAAACAATACCAAACTTTTAAGAAAAAGCGAAGAGATCAAAGATCAAAACATCCGTCTAGAAGAATCCAATGAAGTTTTAAAACAATTTGCTTACGTAGCAGCACACGATTTAAAAGAACCGCTCAGAAATATCGGAAGCTTTGTCAGTTTGATTCAAAAAAGATTTGGACATGAATTAAGTGATGAGGCCAATGAGTATATGAACTTTGTAACTAAAGGAGTCAAACGGATGAATAATCTTCTAGGAGACTTGCTACGCTACTCAAGAATAACAGAACAATCGGCAGAACAAGAGTTAATTGAACTTGATGATATACTAGAGGAAGTAACTTGTAATTTAAGAGAAAGAATTATCACAAGCAATGCTGTCGTTAAAACGCCACCACCTCTTCCACCTATTCGCATGAGTCGGATTCACTTGGTTCAAATTTTCCAAAACTTGATGAGTAATGCTTTAAAATTTGTAGAAAAAGATCCTGTTATCATTATTGATGGAAATGTCAAAGACAATGAATTTATCATCAGTATCAGTGACAATGGAATTGGGATTAACAAAGAATATGAGCATAAAATATTCAATCTATTTCATCAACTCAATAAACGAAAACAATACGAAGGAACTGGAATTGGTCTAACCATTTGTAAAAACATTGTAGACAAATACAATGGAAAAATCTGGTTTGAATCTGAGCAAGGAAAAGGAACTACCTTCTTTATTAGTTTGCCAATTAGTGTCATACAAAGCGAAGAAGAAAAGGCCAATAATGCGCAAGAACTGAAGTTAGAATTAGCGAAAGCTAATTAGGGCTTCTCTAAATTTTAACTTTCTAAGAACCAATTTTTCATGAACCTCGCCTTATAAAAAATAATATTCTCGATTTATCGAGAATATTATTTTTTAGTTCACCAGAACCATAGGCTATTGATTTTTGATGAAAAAAATTTAAACAAGCTTTTAAAGAAAACCATCAAAGCGAATACTGCTTCATTTCCTTTGCGATATTAAATCCAGCATCCTCAACTATTTTTTGAATAACTGGATCTTGCAAAACAGGATTGGTATGATTGAAATGAATGAAGAAAATTTTTTCTTTCTCTTTCCTTTCTAATGATTCAAAAAGCGACATCGATTCTTGGATAAAAGGATGTGGAATCTGACTCATATTTCTTCCAGGTATTTCCCCATCAGCAAAAAAAGTTCCATCCAGAAAAGCATAATCTACCTGATGTATTTCTTTTGTAATTTCTCTTTCCCATGATTGCCATTTATTGATATCAGGGATAAACAATAATTTCTTTTTTGGGCCCATGATTTTAAATCCTACTGTTTCAGAATATTCATCTCGATGAGGAACTAAGATTGGTTGTATTTGCAATTGTTCATTAAGTACGATTATAGAATCTTCTTTCAAATCATTCAATTCAATATTTTTCAATTTTACTAATTGACTCCAAGGACCATTTTTACGTAAGTAGTCTTCCATTCGTGGCATCGCGTAAACAGGCATTTGTTTGGCGCCCATCACCTCTCGACCAAGTTGCATCAATCCCGTATAATGACCGATATGCGCATGTGTCAAAAAGATACCCATCAAATTTATTTTGTCCGTTCCTCTATGGTTTTGCAATCTATATAATTGTTCTCGAAAATCTGGGGTAGCATCAATCATCCAAGCTTCATGAGTTATTGGATCTACTACTGCTATGCAAGAAACTAGCTTTCGCAAAGCAGCATTTTTCCAAACAGCTTTACAACATTTTTTCTTGCAATCTGCTTGAGGAAAACCAGCATCTTGTGCGATTCCCAAAACGATTGCATAAGGTTTATTTAATTTTTTAGATTCGGCATTTTCCTGGACAGGTTGATCTGATGAAGTACAAGTTATTAAAAAGAAGATAGGGAAAAAGAGGAGGTATTTCATCGTGTTATTTATTGGCTTTTGGTTAAAATAAAAAACGCGGATAAATGGACTATGTTTTAATACAGTCTTTATCCGCGTTTTCTTTAGATGCTTAAACGATTATTAATCGCCTCCTGCAAAGGCTGAAATTAAGTATAGGATTTCTAAGTATAACCATACTAAGGTAAACAATAATCCCATTCCATAATACCATTCCATGTAAGATGGCGTTTTCATTTCTTCTCCTTTATCAAAATTGTCAAAATCAACTAACAATTTCATAGAGGCAACACCTACAATCACTAAGCTGATCCCAATTCCGATGGGTGATTGATCATGTAAAAAGGGTACGTCTACTCCAAAGAAATATAAAACAAACTCTACCAAATATAGCAGCATGATTCCACCAACTGCAGTCATGATGATACTTCTAAACCGTTCTGTTACTTTAATGACACCTGATTTATACAACATCAACATGGTAAACAAAATTGCCAAAGTCAACGTAACGGCTTGGAAGATAATACCTCCATAAAAAGAACTATAAATGGCTGATGCTCCTCCGACTACTAATCCTTCAAAGACCGCAAAAAGTGGTGCCAACATAGGAGACTTATCTAGATTACGACCAGCTATAAAACTAACTGCCGCACCTCCAATTACGCCACCAATCATCAGAAATTTACTGGCAAATACATAACCACCCAAAGCTGCAATAGTCATAATACCCAAAAGCATTACTGTTTTATTGACTGCTCCATTGACTGTCATTAATTCACCAGAATATACCATTTCAGAATCCAAGACATTGGTATTGCGTTCTATCGCTTCTTCCTTAATCATTGGATTATTAGATTCGAAAATATTTCTACTCATAATTTTAATACTTAATTGAAATAAAATTTTTCTTTTTTTGATTCCTAAATATAATGCTTTTACATTATTTCAGGGTATATGTTATTTGAAATTCTTCCTTTTTATATAAACACTAAGGAAATCTTTCATTTTATTAGACGAAGAATCAAGCCAAAAGTACCGTTTCCTTAATAAAACATTAACACTAAATATACTGGTTTTTTGATACTAATCATATTTCATCACTTAAAACAACAGAATTGAAAGATTTGTTCTAGTACATAGTTTTACAGGTGATTACTTACTTTTTTAATCCTTTTCGGGAAAAAGAATCATTTTGTAATCCGTGAGTGATAACTAAGCACCTCCCTTGGAGGAACAATCTCAATATTTTTAAACCAATCTTTTACACGCGTTCTAAAATTGTCGCATAGCCCTGCCCTACTCCAATACACATGGTCACCAATGCATATTTTTTTTGCTGTTGATGTAGCTCCAAGGCTGCTGTTTGTAAAATTCGAGTACCTGACATTCCTAGTGGATGACCAATTGCAATTCCTCCGCCATTAGGATTGATTCGAGGATCATCACCATCAATGCCCCATTCCTTGCAACAAGCCAAAACTTGCGCAGCAAAAGCTTCATTGATTTCAAGAATGTCCATATCTTCTAAAGTCAAACCTACTTTTGCCAATGCTTTGTTAGAAGCGAAAACTGGACCGATTCCCATGATTCGAGGTTCTACTCCAGCAACTGCTGAAGAGACAATTCTTGCCAATGGTTTTAAGTCATATTTTTTGATGGCATCTTCAGAAGCGATTAACATAGCTGCAGCTCCATCATTTAATCCAGAAGCATTTCCAGCGGTAACTGATCCGCCTTCTTTTTTAAAGGCTGGTCGTAATTTGGTTAAACCTTCCATGGTTGAATTAGAGCGAATAAATTCATCTTGTTCAAATACAATAGGATCTTTTTTCCTTTGCGGAATTTCAACTGCAACAATCTCTTTCGCTAAGCGACCTGATGCTTGTGCTCTGGCTGCTTTCATTTGAGACCAAAGTGCGAATTGATCTTGTGCTTCTCTTGAGATGTCATATTTTTCTACCAAGTTCTCAGCAGTAATTCCCATCCCATCTGTTCCATATAATTCTTTCATTTTTGAATTGACAAAACGCCAACCAAAACTTGAATCATGCATTTTTGCATCTCGACCAAAGGCTTTAGATACTTTTGAAATCACCCAGGGGCCACGGGTCATATGTTCGACTCCACCAGAAATAAACAAATCTCCATCACCAGTTTGAATGGCTCGATGTGCATGAATCACGGATGACATGCCAGAAGAGCATAATCGATTCACCGTTTCTCCTGGAACTGTCCATGGTAAGCCCGCTAGTAACAAAGCCATTCGAGCAACATTCCGATTGTCTTCTCCAGCTTGATTCGCACAACCTAAGATAACATCTTCAATTGCTGCTGGCGGAACATTTGGATTTCGTTTCATTAATTCTCGAATAACATGTGCTGCCAAATCATCGCAACGGATGCTTGATAGTGTTCCGGTAAATTTTCCTATTGGTGTTCGTATGGCGTCTATGATGTAAGTGTTTTTCATTTTTTTAGTTAGCGTCGTAGTCTTTAGTTTTATCCATAATAATTTTCCAAGGCTCTGTCTGTGGCGATTTCTATTAAAAATCCTATCCTCCTGAGAGTGCTTGCATGATGTAAACTTCCGTTTTTTCATTCAAGGGATCACTTAAGCTTTGTCGATCTTTTATCATATTCCCATCGACAAAAATATTGACATGTTTGCGCAATTCTCCTTGGTCATTAACCAAGTAACTACTGATTCCTGGATGTTTTTCTTCTATCTTTTCAATGACCTCTTTGACTGTCGTTACCTCCAAATCCAAAGGTTCTAGATTTGGGTAAAAACGTTTGAGCGCTTGAGTGAATTTGACTAGAGGCATTTTTATAATTTTATTATTATTTATTTCTCCTTACGGAAAAGTCCATTCTTTTTTATTCGATAAGCAATCTATTTAAACAAAATTATTTTTTCTGAATTCTGATTGACGGCTGAAATGTTGTCAATCGAAATTCAATTAAATAATTAATAAAAGGTCTTTTTATCTCTGGCCTTTTTTCTGAGTAAAGGACTGCAGCGATAACGATCTTCTAAATATTCTTGGTGCAATTTATCCATCATCTTAACACACTTTCCTATTCCAATTTCATCAGCCCAGGCTAATAAACCTTTTGGATAATTGACTCCTTTGGTCATCGCTAAATCAATGTCATCACGAGAAGCAATATTCCAATAACAAGCATCGGCAGCTTCATTGATCAACATAATGATGATTCGGTCAAGAATTTGCTTTCCTATTTTTTTATTTTTTCTAGGCTCTGGATTTTTTGCATGTTCTTGATAGTCATAAAAACCTCGGCCACTTTTTCTACCTAAATAACCTGCTTCTGACAGCCGCTTTTGCGTAAAAGAGGGTTTGTATCTTGGATCGTAATAGAAAGCTTTAAAAACCGTTTCAGTAACGACATAATTTACATCATGGCCAATGTAATCCATCAAAGTAAAAGGCCCCATTCTAAAACCACCTAAATCCGTCATTGCCCAGTCGATGGTGGGTACATCTGCTATACCTTCTTCTAAAATTCGTAAAGCTTCTCCATAAAAAGGTCGAGCGACTCGATTAACAATAAAGCCTGGTGTATCTTTTGCTTGCACGGTCAACTTTCCCCAATCATCTATTTGTCGTCGAGCTTTTTCCATGATGCTTTGATCAGTTTGAACCGCAGGAATGATCTCTACCAATTTCATCAAAGGTGCTGGATTGAAAAAATGAATTCCGAGTACTCGCTCTGGATTTTCGCAGGCAGCTGCAATGGAGGCAATCGATAAGGAGGAAGTATTACTGGCTAAAATACAATCCTCTGAAACGATTTTTTCTAGTTGACTAAAAACAGATTTTTTGATTTCTAGATTTTCAATAATTGCTTCGATCACCATGCCACAATCTGCAAAGCCTTCCATTTTGTCCATAAAATAAATTCTACCAAAAATGGCCTTTGCAGTCGGATCATCTATTCGTCCTTTTTCAACCAAACGATTGAGGATCTTTTGCAATTTATTGCTCGCATTTTCTAAAGCTTTAGGATTGTTGTCACAAAGCACTACTTTATGTCCAGCCGTTGCGGCGATTTGTGCAATGCCGCTTCCCATTGATCCGCTTCCTAAGACGCCTACTTTCATTGTTGTTGGTTAATCGTTGTACTTATGCTCCTTTAAATTCGGGTTTTCTTTTTTCTAGGAATGCTTGTACACCTTCTTGGTAATCCGATGTGTTACTTGCTGTAGTTTGTAATTGCTCTTCGATTCCCAATTGTGTCGTGAGGTCATTGTGAACAGAATAGTTAAGTGCTCTTTTGGTTAAGCCTAATCCTCTTGTTGGCATCTTGGCTAATTTTTGAGTGACTTTCATGGTCTCCTCTTCGAATACATCATCAGCAAAATATTTATAAATCATGCCCATTGTTTCGGCATCTTTGGCGTATACTTTTTCTCCAAGCATCATCAATGCTGTGGCTCGCTGGAAGCCAATAATTCTGGGGAGAAAAAAGGTGCCTCCACTATCAGGAATGAGGCCAATTTTACTAAAAGCTTGTAAAAAATAGGCGGACTCTGTGGCCATCACAATATCACAGGCTAAAGCAATATTGGCTCCTGCACCAGCTGCCACTCCGTTGACTGCAGCAATCACAGGTTTTTCGATGGCTCGAATGGATTCAATGATTGGGTTATAATGTTCTGCAACAATAGTGGTGAGGTCAGGTCCTTCTGAATCTATAGCTTCTTGCAAATCTTGTCCTGCACAAAAAGCTTTACCATTTCCAGTGACATATAGAGCTCGAACATCGGAATTCGTTTTACATTCTTTTAAATAATGCTGAAAGGTTAGCGCCATTTCCCGATTGAAACTATTGTACTTATCAGGACGATTGAACGTAATCTTGGCGATACCATTTTCTAATGAAAATAAAATACTATCCATTGGAGGTATAAATTATGTTTGAAATAATGAACGTGAAATTAAGCATTCGGTATGATACAAAAAATATTTTTTGTGCCTTTCGAATTTAGAGCGTGTTTATAAAAATTGGTTCTTCGACAAATCGGGTGTGCATAGACATTCAAAATTGAAATTCAACGCTTCCTCTGGTCGCTTTTTCATCTCACTTTATGAATGTCCATACATGCGTACGTACAGAATTTATCGAAGAAGGTAAAAATTTAATGACATTTGAAATAATCAAAAGGTTCTAGACAATCTTTACAACGATACAAAGATTTACAGGCGGTAGAACCAAACTGGCTTAACATTTCTGTTTTATAAGAATCACATTGTGGACACTGTATTTTTTTACTTTCACCAAACAAAGCTAACTTATCCACAACTTTACCAACAGGTGGTGCAATTCCGTAAGCTTTTAATTTTTTCTTACCTTCTTCTGACATCCAATCTGTAGTCCATGCAGGACTCAGGATGGTACTTACTTTTATTTGGTCAAAACCATATTCTTGTAAAATAGCTTTGATGTTTACTTCGATCATATTCATAGCAGGACAGCCTGAGTAAGTTGGGGTGATGATTACTTCATAACTTTCTCCAATTTGCTTTACATCACGTACGACTCCTAGATCAAGAATGGTCAACACGGGGACTTCTGGATCACAGACTTTTGATAATAATTGCCATATTTTTTTTACCTGTTCCATCTTTAGGATGTTGGTTACTGGGTTAGTGTCACTCGTATGTTTTCTGTGTTGATTCTTGATAATTCTTTTAGAGCGTCCTTTTCATATAATTGATCAAAATTGAAAACGTCTCGACTATCTTCTTTGGGTTTATAATTGATGTAATCGACAAAACGAATGCCATCAACTATCCTAGCATTGTAGGCTGCTCGAAATCGGGCGCCTCCTCCATTGACTAAAAAATTATAGGCTAAATAATCCATAGTATGGGTCGTCTGATCAAACCAATACATGTAAACATCATCATGATCCTTTCCGCCACCTTCTTCTTGAAAACGGACTTCGACTTTATCGTATTTTCTACTTTTAATGGTTGACTCTCCAACGTATTTTTTGATGACTGCTCCATCATTTAGCCGGTAAGGCAGTTGTACAAAATAATGCACAGAATTCACGGAACCTGACCAGCCTGTTTTTTGTTTTTCCGTCAAGGAAATTCGTTGACCATTTTCCTCTCTATAAAATTCATTATTAGTTAAAACGTCTTTTATTTTTTGTCCCTTTTTATCGATAAAACGTCGCTCATATTGAAAATCAGTGCCTTTATGAATCGCAACATATTCTTTGGCTCGAAAATTAAATTCTAAAATTGCATGGCTAAGTAAATGTGCTCCATGAGTTTTTATGGATTGATCAACAATTTTTTGGGCTTTGGTAAATTCTGTTTCAGGGACTACTTTTGGAGCTTTCGTTTTACAGCTGAATAAAATGACTACAAACAATAGAATAGAAAAAACAAAGGTCAGTTGTTGCATCACTTTTTTTTAGTAAGGTTTAAAAATTAAAAAATAGTACAAAATGCACAACTATAAATTCAATTCATTTGTTCAAATGAATTGGTCAAATGTTCAACTAAAAAATCTTAAACTACCATTCTTGACCAGGATAGGCTCTTTGTAGATATTGTAATTCTGAAAGAATATATCCAAAATGTTCGGAATGTAAACCTTCTTTTCCTCCTGTTTGCATGAAAACATTTTCTGGCTTTTCTATATTGGCTTCCGCCAAAACACTTTCCATTTTTTTCTCACAGTCATTTTTCAGATTTGATAAATCTACCGCAATTCCTTCAGATAATAATGCTTCTTCTATTTTGCTCATTTGCAATAACTCACCACTATACATCCAAAGGTCATTGACTGCTTTTTGGATTTTCTGATGACTTAGCTCCGTACCATCTCCTAATCTAATCATCCATTCTGAGCTCCATCGTACATGATAGCTTACCTCTTTTAATGATTTTTCAGCAATAGCCGCTAATTGTTGATCAGAACTTTCTTTTAGTTGGGTATAAAAATGAAAGCTGTATATATCGTACAAGAATTGACGGACAACGGTGTATGCAAAATCCTCGTTTGGTTGTTCTACTAATAATACATTTCGATATTCTGTCACGGTACGTAGATAAGCTAGGTCATCTTCCGTTTTTCCTTTGCCTTCTACTGCTGCAGCATATTGGTATAAGCTTCTTGCTTGACCAACCAAATCTAATGCTATATTAGTCATGGCCATATCTTGCTCTAAGATGGGCCCATGTCCACACCATTCAGAAAGGCGATGACCAAGAATCAATGCGTTGTCGGCTAGTTGGAGGAGATAGATATGGAGTGCTTCTTTATTGTTCATTGAAAATTTATTATTTACGATCTTATTGTTTTTTGAATGTAGAGGGCGTGAATTTTATTAATGATTGATGACGGTTACATATTCATTTTTAAACCTTTTTGATTTGGCCTTCGGCAACTGACTTTTTCAGTCGAAAAAAGTCGGCAAAATTCTTGGCAAAACAAAAGCCATACTCACTGCCTCTCTTCCGCGCTCTCCTATTTTGCCATTCCAAACCCGCCACTTGATAGATAATCCTAAATTATTCGTAAGCCTCTATTAACTACATGTGTTTGATCTCGTCGGGTAGATCGTAGAAGGTTGGATGCCGATAAATTTTGTCGTTGGCCGGATCGTAAAAGGCTTCGCTATCTTCTGGACTTGATGCGGTAATGTTTTTAGATTCGACTACCCAAATACTCACTCCTTCACTTCTACGGGTATAAACATCTCTGGCATTTTCGATGGCCATTTGTTCATCGGTTGCATGAAGACTTCCAACGTGTTTGTGATGCAAACCTTGACGACTTCGAATGAATATTTCCCATAAGGGCCAATTTTTCTTTTCCATTTTATTATTTATTGGTTTCGTAGTTCTTAGTTTTTGGTATAGAGTTTTTGGTGACAAAAAAAGTTTAGGCTACTTTGTCTTTTGCAGCTTTTCGCTTTTCTTTCTTTTCGGCGTAAGCCATAGCTGCTTCTCTTACCCAAGCGCCTTCTTCCCAAGCATCAACTCTTGCTTTCAAACGTTGTTTATTGCAAGGTCCATTTCCTTTCACTACGTTCCAAAACTCATCCCAATTGATTTCACCAAAATCGTAATGACCACGTTCTTCATTCCATTTGATATCTGGATCAGGTAATGTCGCATTTAATAACTTGACTTGTTCAAAACAAACATCTACAAATTTTTGACGGAGCTCATCATTGGTGAATCGTTTGATTTTCCAAGCCATTGATTGCACCGTATTTGGAGAATCTGCATCACCAGGACCGAACATCATCATGGAAGGCCACCACCATCGGTTAATCGCATCTTGCAACATTTTTCTTTGTCCTTCTGATCCTTTACTTAAGGTCAATAAAATTTCGAATCCTTGTCTTTGGTGGAAACTTTCTTCTTTACAGACGCGCACCATTGCTCTAGCATATGGACCATAAGAACATCGACAAAGTGGTACTTGATTCATGATTGCTGCGCCATCTACTAGCCAACCAATGGCTCCGATATCTGCCCAGGTCAAGGTTGGATAATTGAATATACTTGAATACTTAGCTTTTCCGGTGTGCAATTGATCGAACAATTCATCGCGCTCGATTCCTAAGGTTTCGCAAGCAGCATAAAGATATAAGCCATGGCCCGCCTCGTCTTGAACCTTGGCTAACAATCCCAATTTTCGACGAAGACTTGGTGCTCGAGTGATCCAATTGCCTTCGGGTAACATCCCCACAATCTCAGAATGAGCATGCTGGGATATTTGTCGGATTAGGGTCTTTCGATATTTTTCTGGCATCCAGTCTTTGGGCTCAATCTTGATTTCTGCATCTATCTTTTGCTGGAATTTTTCTTCTAAGGAATGTTCTAGACTCATAATTATTGGTTTATGAACAATTGAATGCCCTTCAATGGGATCTAAAGTCATGGACTTTTAGACTAAATTTTAAGGTCTTTTCAAAAATAAGGTATTTTGAGGAGTCCTCAAAGAAAGAAACGAACATTTGTTCGTATTGTTTGGTAAAAGGGAAAATTTATTGGGAATTTGGTTTTTGAACCTGATTTTTAGTTGAATTCTGAATAAGATTAGCAGCCTTAATAAAAGGAGGAGCTTATTTTTGGATAGGACTTTTTAGCAGTTTGCCCGTTCCATTGCAACGGTTGCACTTTTCTTTGGATCGGACACCATCCCATGAGCCTTTTCCTAGGCAACGAGGACAATTGAGTTCTTTATCTGATCGAAGGAAGTAGGCAAAAAATTGATATAATGCGAAGCCTATTAAGGCAAAAATGATAAGTCGTATAATTATAAAAACCATAATTCGGTGAATTTTATCTTACAAATAAAACGGAATTGACATAACCTCGCCAATCATGTTCTGTCATGATATTGTCGGGGTCGGTCATCCATTCGCCATCGACTATAAATTTGTAAAAATGCTTGCCTCCTACCAAATTTGTTTTGAAGGTCCAGCCTTCTTGTGATTTTTCCATCATCCAATGATTGCTGTCATTCCAATCATTAAAAGATCCTGCTAACTCTACTCTACTAGCGTCTGGAAATCCTTTTAGGGTAAAAACAACTTCTTGGGTGATTTCTAAAATAGAATTGAAGGTATTATGTTCGTTTTTGACTTTTTTAGTATTATCAGGATCATCTAACCATTCGCCGTCAGCAATGAATTTGTATTCGTAACGGCCTGGATCTAAATCAAGTTGACAAGACCAACCATCCGCAACTCTTGTCATTTTTAATTGATGCTCATCCCAGCCGATGAAATCTCCGGTGAGGATTACTTGTCTGGTATTGTTCCATCCCTTTAGAAAGAAAAGGGCATTTCCGTTAGAGTCTGGTTTTACATCATACATTTTGACATTAAAGACTTCTTCCCAAAAAGGATCACTTTCTTTTCGTAAAGAATTGGAGTCATAATCCGGTGGCTTGATCCAATAGTCTTGATTGATCAAAAACTTTAGATCGCCAAAAAAAGGATCATCAAAATCTTTAATTGGTTTGCGCAGTTGGTAAATAAACTGACTGACTTTTTTCATTTTCCAATGGTCTCGACTCCAATCATTGAATGATCCCGAAACAATGATTTCATTAATTTCAAAATCTTCAAATTCGAGTACACCTTCTTCTGTTTCTCCGATTAGAAAATATTGTCGAATATCAAATTCAAAAACGACTTCCTCTCCTTCAAAATAATACGTTTTTAAAGAATCTATATCTTGAGCATTTGTCTCTATTACAAAAGAGAAACAAAATAAAATCATTGATATCAAAATTAAAAAACACCTCATGGTCGAAAATTACGTTGATAAAGATACACTTGTTTCCTTTTATAGTTAATAGCGACACGCAAAGGAAATAAAAATTCAAATCCTAGAACTCCATCTAATTGAACAGAACTTGTTTTATTGATTTGATTCATGCTCATCAATAGGGTTCGCATGGGCTTACATTTTAATTGGCCACATTCTAAATCTTTTAAAAGACCTGCCAATACTTCGACTTTTCGGTTTCCCGTTCCAGATAAGTTAGCTCGCTTTCGAATCTCAAAATGATCCAATACTTTTCGATTCACTTTATGATGTAAAAGATTGAATTCTGCTCCAGAGTCCAAACCTAACATTAGTTTTTTCTTACCTACTTTTGCCCGAACGATTAGGATATGATTTCGAACTTGTATTTTTAAACTATCCTCTGGACGCTCTTGATAAATATTTCCATCAATTTTTAATCCATTCTTATTGGTTCGTGAGAAAGTCAATTGTTTTTTGGCATAATCGATCATTATTTCAAAATCTTCATAGACTTTTGCGCCAAGCAGACCCAAAATTTTTGTCTTCTTCTTTTCTTCAATATGAGTCATGTTAAATACTTCCACTAACTTATCAACGATTAAGTATGACTCCAATCGAAAGGTATCTATTTGACCGTTATAAACTTCATCAATTCCACCAGTGACTCCTCCACGTTTATTACTAGTTAACAAGGCACTTCCTTTAAAATGATTGCTATTCAAAATCAAATCTGGTGCACCAGTATCAAAAATAAAATTACCACTTTGGCCATCAATCATGGCCTGAACGATGATCAATCGACCTGCATTTTTAAAAGGTACGCGAAAGGTATTGGGACTTAATTGTTCTCGCTCAGTGAAGTGAAAAGACTGGATAGGAATAAACGTGTATTCCTTTTTTCCAGCTACTTCTCCAATGATAAATAGCGATAATAAAATATTTAAGACAATGGTTTTCAATTAAATTTTTCTAAGAACAATTTGCTCTGAATTTTTTTGTATGATTAAGTTATAAAATTCTTGGAGTGCTTTATAATCTTCGTAAGTAAAAATAGTTCTATTAATTTGAAATTTACTAACAATCTGAATGGCTTCTTCTGTTTTGGTGACATGAAAAGTATATTTTGCAGCTTTCTCTGGTAAAGCAACGATAGAAATTTCGGGCAATTCTTCTACTTGATAGCCTTCAGGAATCATATACTTTACAGCAATCTTGTTATTTATAGGTACTCCATAATCAATAGGATATTTTCGATCTTCCATTTTAAAAGGATTCTCAGTTGTCGACCACAATAATAATGGATTCAAATAAATAAAATCGCCATTCGCATTGATTTGATCACTAATTTCTATGCTGTACTCTTCTCTAATATCTTTGGAGAGATCATTTTCATTTTCACAACTATATTCTTTTACTTCTAAGCCTTCGTATTTTTCTTCCAAATATTTTGTGTAACCTGCATCGTCTCCTTTTTCTTTTTTTCTTTTTCTAAAATAATAGGCAGAATAATCTTTTCGAACCGTTTTTAGTACTCCCGTTAATTGACCTTCCTCTTGTATTTCTACATTGACTTGGATGGTTTCTTTTTTTCCTGCTAAAGGTTCTATGGGGATCCAGTTGCCCTGTCCTTTTTGAATTAATCGACCTTGACCATTAAAACAACGTTCTGGAAGTAAAGAGGCTGGTAATAGTGGATCGGTTGCATCTAGTAGATAATCATTTTCACCAATGGTCACTCTTGCGATCACATAATTGAGTTGCGACTCTGTTGGATGGGCAGGGTTGATGTATCCATGTGAACGAGTACTTAAACAAACTGGCTTTACTTCTAATCCTACTTCTTTCAACATTAGAATCAATAATAAATTAATGTCAGCTGAAGTTCCTTTACCTTTCTCATAAGATTTTTTCATATATCGTGTTCCAGAGGTCATTCGTTTATTCCATTTCACTTTGGTTTTTACAAAATTATGAACGGCCAACATTTTTTCTTCTGGAGTAGTATATTTTTCGGAAATTTGAGCAGCATCCTCTTTGATCAATTTTCGTTTTTTTAAATTTTCTCCAAAGTAAGAGGATCCTAAAAATCTTGTATTGATCGCTTTCCAATCCAAGGTATAATGATCAATTGACGATTGAGGATATTTAATCCAAGACAATTCAAAAGTCATAGCGGTTAGAAAATTTTGCTTGGAAGTCATATAAGCTTCCGATTTAAAAGCTGGCATGTTTTCTACTACCCAACGAGAAAAGTTTGAAGTATAATTAACTTCTTCTATCCTTGCAGGCTGACCGACTCCTCGTCGAGCTACTTTATAATTAAATTTTTCAGGTTTTTCTCTACTCTCATTGACCACCATCTTATCCATTTCATATCCTTTAAGCGTCTTATTATAATTAAAATATTCAGGGATGTCTGTACGATATTCGCTTCGTCTTGTTGGAATGGTACTTTGAAATTTCCATTGTTGGAGATTAAAGAGAAAGTCTGACAAAAGGTTATATTTCACCTCTAAGATTGATCCTACTTTCACCTCAGGCATCGCAAATTGTAGTACATCATAATTCTTACTGTGCTCTTCTTCAAATACTTGTTTTGAGCTTAGTTTCTTTTTGACCATTTTTCCATTTTCCATGTTATGGGTGTAAGCCTTTAAGCCCACTATCTTTTCCTTTCCTCTTCCAGAGTTATATAAAAAGAATTTAAAATCAGACCATTCTTCCAAACCTCTTTGATCTAAAATCTTGATTCTCACATGGCGATAAAAATTTAAATAAAATCCCTTATCTCCGCTTACATCATATTTAAATTCTGAATATCCAAAATCATCCAAGATGACTGCATGCGCAGAGGAGTCTTGATCGTAAACGGTCATTTCTAAATCTTCTTTTTTAATTTTCCCAAATTTCATTGGGAATTTTTGACCATATAAAAAAGTGCCTAAGAATAAAAAAAGTAAGGTAATGTAGATTGATTTAAAAGTCATTTTTTTGTGTTTTGTGTATGAACTCACTTTCGTGATTTTGATCACTAATTTTGGAAAACAAATAATTATATCTTTTTAAGAAAAGAAAATCAGATAGCAAAGTATTCGTAATAACAATACTCTGCCAATCCATTCTATAGCTGTAAACAATTTTTAGGTGGATAGTCTGCTGACCTTATAAAAAGGTAAATATTTTTTAAAAATAGGGCGGTTATAAAATCAAATATATGATTTATGTAAAAAAAGAAGAAAATAAAGTGTTATTAATTCAGGATTTTCTCAACAAATAGTTCGGTTTTATATCGGTAGTGCTCAGGCGTCTTCCCGTTTCCATAAAAGAACGGTTAGAATATAGGTTCCCATATATTCATGACTCTCATCAATGCAGAAAGGGTATGTGGATGTTGAATTTTATTTTCTTGAACTAGTTTTTTCACTTCTGATATTGTAATTTCTAATAGGTCAATCGACTCTCCATCATCTAATTCAGTATCGTTTGTTCGTTCTACATTTAGCGCAAGCCAATGATGTATTTTACTATCCATAAAAACAGGATTGCTCTGTACTGCTCCTAAATATTTCCAATCATTCGAAGTGAATCCGGTCTCTTCGCTCAATTCACGGATGGCTGCTTGCTGATGGTTTTCGCCTGCATCAACTAATCCACCTGGTAACTCAATAGTTTCTTCTTGTACTCCAAAACGTAATTGTTGTACCAAGAGCATTCGCTGCTTTGATGTCATAGCGATCACATTTACTGAGTCCTGACTTTCTAATACCAATGCTTTGATTACTTTTCCGTTGCGTTTGTTTTTTTGAAAATCATATCGAATTTTGAAGAGCGGAATTTCTGGTCCTTCTTCACTTTTTAAAAGTTGCCAATTTTCTTTTTCGGGTAGCATGGTGTTATGGTGTTTTGATGTCCAACCTTTGATTGCCTTTCGGCGGGATCTACGATTTTGGTGCTAATGATAGGGAATATTTTTATAAATGGGAAACTAATTTTCTTATAAATGGGCAAAGGCAGGCTGACTTGATTTTAAGTACCCAGATCAGTCTCTAATAAAAACTGTCAAATTCAGTACTTGGACTAAATCTGACAGTTTTAGAAAAATGATCTTCTTTGAAATTCCTCTGAAAAATTATCGCACAACTAAGATTTTTTCGCTTAATGTACCGCCTTCCGTTTCTAGTTTTACTACGTAGATTCCAAGTTCTAATTCCTCCGTTGGGATTTCGATAAAAGGTGCTCTTGGATTGGAAACCTTGTACATTTTTTGCATCACACCTAATCTATCATAGACATAAATTCGTAAAAATCTTCTGGCTCCTGTTACATCTAGATGTAGTGCCTCTCCTGCAATAATTGGATTGGGATAAACATTGGCACTAAACTCATTGGATAGACTCGCTTGATCCGCTTCATCAGGATCAAAATTACTTCGACTTCCAGCGCTAAAGCAAGCTTCTAATTTGAGATCATCAATAAAGACCATGTCTTCATCACAGGAGGCATCGCATCTGATTCGGATAACCGTTTCATCTGTAAAATTAAAGCCAGAGATTTCGATAAGCGCTTCTTGTCGAATTAGATTTTCAAAATCACGACCTGAATTCCATTCTTCTACGATCTCAAAGTTATCGCCTCCATCAAGTGAGACTTCTAATAAAAAATCTTCTCCATATTCCATATCATCAGCAATAAAAGTGAAATTAACGATGGCTGAATTGAAGGCAGATAGATCCAAAGGATCAGTATAAATGGAAGAAACGGATTTATTACCATCTCTCAATTCTATGGAAGTCTCTCCGCTTTTTGCCATATCGGAATCCCAATAATTTCGAATGCAATCCTCTCCTCCATCTCTCCATAATCCCCATCCACTTTCGAAGTCTACATATTCAACAGTTAGACAAGCCAGCTCTGGATCACATCCTCCTCGATCCTCATCCGGATCACAAGGATCATTATCATTGGGGTCATCACTGACACAAAATCCATCTCCATCTGCATCAACAAAAACACCTTCACAATTACATGCGGTATCATAGATATCATTGATCGTACAATCATCTCCATCATCACAGGCATTTTCGACAATAAGTCCATCACAGTCATCGCAACTATCAGGAATTCCATCTTCATCATCATCTATTCTATCATCAAAACCTGGGCAAAGATCTTGTGCGTTACAAACTCCATCATTGTCTGTATCTACAAATGTTCCTTGACAATTACAATAATCATCTGTTTTGTCATTGATGGTACAAGGGTCGTTATCATCACAAGCAGAACCAGCTACTGGACAGGCACTGTAAGTCACACAAATCATCGGTGCTTTGCTGGAAGATTTATCATAAGATCTGGCTGTTCGTTCTCCTTCTCCTTTGATGATCAAACTGATCGCAGAGTTTTCGCTATAACTAGGCCGACTAACGACTTCTTGAATAATAGAGGAAAGGTCAGGAGTTCGTTGATCTGGGCCAGCCTCATCTTTTGAAGTCCATGGAGCGGGTTCCCAATTTACTCGAGCATTGGTAGAAGATCTTTCGGTCAATTCATATCTTTCATCACTAAAAGAAACGGAATGATTAGCTGCTTCTCCATAAATTTGAAGTTTGGTAAAGACTGAATTTTTTTCATCAACCGTAAACTGGACTGATGCTTCTTCGATAGCGGCTCCTTGTGGAATTCTAAGATTTGGATATCTCAATCCAACAATCTGATTACTATTTCCGTTTTTCGAATCATAAGTCAATTCCAAATCAGAACTATTGTCTTCCATTTTCCCATTTTCGCCATTTTCTTCAACGTCATCTTTACTACTCGATATTCTTTGGCAAATCGTCGTATTTCCATTTGGAATTCCTTTACAGTTACAGTTGCCATCCTCTACATCATTAATGGTATTGCTGTCACCATCATCACAGCTAGTACCTTCTGGTGGGCAATTGGCTTCTAATTTTGAAATCGTAAAATAATCATCGATATTTCCATTTTCATTTAAAAACTGTACAGTCAATTCAGATCCTTCAACTTCTACAATCGTAGATCCTTCTGGATTGTCACTATAGTACATAATGGGATGATCAAAATCTCCACTCGATGTTTTTCCGGCAGTACCGGTAACGATATAAACCGTACCATCATCTACAGATTTTCTTTTTCGGTAACTACCATCTTCGTCTTTTCTTCCATTACCATTATCTAAAATCATAGAAGATTCTAAAGTATTCGATTTTCCATAATGTCCATGTGCCATGTGCGACCTTTCGTAAGAATGACTGTGTCCAGAAAGAACTAGATCAACTTTATATTTTTCTAGAATTGGAATTACATTTTCTCTCATATCTCGCATTCGTCCGCCGCTATCACCAGTATCATCCGAGTCATGACTTCCTTTCGTAAAAGGTGGATGATGAAAAAATACAATGATCCATTCCTGATTGGTTGTTGATAAATCATTTTTCAACCAAGTCAACATAGGACCATCGACCTCTCGACTGACATCATCGGAGTCCAAAGAAATGAAATGTATATTTCCATAATCGAATGAATAGAACGCTTCCGAACCTGAGGCAAGGCCACCTGCTTCAGCATTTTTAGGAAAACTAAAAATATCGTAATAAGGGCCAGTCTGGTTATATCCATCTGTGTAACCGTTGTCATAATCATGATTTCCTGGGCTAGCCCAAAGAACGGAATTGATTAATTTATCAACATACATATCTTCAAAAATAGCATCTTGATAATCGGAGTCGGTGCCATCCGGGTAAGCATTATCTCCAGTCATCAAGATCATATCCGTATGACCATCACCAACGTATTCGTAATAGGCATCACGAACATCTCGTGCAGTACTACCACCCGTTCCACAATCTCCTAACACCCAAGCTCTATAAGCACCTCTTTCTCCTATTTGTGGTGATGTTTTAAAATAATACGCTCTCTCTCCTCCAGCCAAAACTTCATCTTCATTACCAATGGCATAGTAATATTTTGTTTTGGAGTTTAATCCATCAATTAATATTTCATGATCTTTTACATTTTCGGAAAGATAGACTGTTCTGTTTAATGATTCAGGATTGGTCCCATACCAAACTTTTGAAGATGTTTTATCATCTGTTCTCCATTTGATGATGATGCTGGAAGCTGTTCCACTTTGTAAATAGGGCCCTCGCTCCACCTTTTGTGCGTAAAGACTGGTGATTCCAGCCAATATCGTAACAATTAAAATACATAATGTGTGCTTAAAAAAATTCATCGATTTTTGATTTATTTAAGTGATATAATTGTGTAATTATCTCGTAAGTCTGTTTAGGTCATTGCTATTTCAATATTTTGCCTCAACTGAAAATAGCCTGTAAGACTTTGCTTAATAAATTGTAGAATCGTTGCACTTTAGTTTGTCATAAGATCAAGTCCTAATTATTTGATCTTGTATGTCTGTTAATGATCATTCATGTTGTTGATTTTTGGTTGTAAATTATTAATTATCGCTTACCTAGTTATTGATTTACTATCGATCGGGAGTTAATTAATCAAGAGTTAATCAAATTTAAACATGGGCAGTTTTATGTATCTTTTAGTTTCAATATGGTGTGTGTTTTTGATTAAAAAATGGTTATGTTTTGGTCAGGGGCATAGGAATATTGTTAACATGAAAGACCATTAAAAATCATTCATATTTGAAAATAAGGTTTCAAAATCTACTGGTAGACTTTGGTTATAATTCCAATAAAAGCTAGGGGTTAATAAAAGAAACTTTGGTACACCAATATTCAGATCTCCAATCTTTCTGCAAGATTTAGAGAGAAAGAAACAAAGTGTATAAGTATAATTGTAGTATTAGGGAAATAGACCATTTTCGTAAAATGATCCTTTATTCAACAGAAGAGGTCATTAAAACGCAGGCAATAGATATTTTATTTTATTATTGTTAATAAAATGTTTTAATTTTTCATTCCTTCAATGCTTGGCCCATCAAGAGATCTTTAGTTTTCCTTTAGGCTTGTTACAAATGAATGGCTTTATATTCATTAAGTCTTTCATTTTTTTTACCTTAGATGTATTGTCTTTTTTATGACATCTATTCTGTTTTATTATTAATAAAGTCTTCGTGCGGACTGTTTAGTCGGATATGTAACATATCCTCGATTAGCAGATTAAAGATTCATCATAATTCTTAACTAATCCTTATTATTGACTCCGCTTTATTTTATCATCTTTTTTAAAACTAGACAAAATGAAAAAAATTTTTACGCTTGCTCTTATTTTTACATTAACTTGGACTTCTGGCTATAGCCAAACGGCTCCAGATTTCACTTTCACAGATACGAATGGAGACTCACATACCTTGTCTGAGGCGCTTGCTGAAGGAAAAGTGATTTTATTAGATTTCTTTTTTGTCAATTGTGGTTCTTGTATTAGTCTTGCTCCAGAAATTGACCAAATCATCGAAGATTATGAAGGGACTACGCTTGAAGTTTGGGCCATAAGTGATCGAGATTCTGATGTGGCCATCGAAAACAGTATTTTCAAATCTACTCACGAACACCACTTTACTGGTGGAAGTGCTGGAGGAGGAGCTGCTGCTGTCAATTTATTTGCAGGTAATTTCAATTTCACAGGATTTCCTACTTATGCTGTTGTTTGTAATGATAATTCTATTACATGGGATATCTGGCCATTAACTGCCGGTGCAAATCAAATCAGAAGCAGATTAACTCCTGAGTGTGGTGTAGTGGAAACTTTGACCGCTGTATCCACTATTGAAGGAATGAGCGGTACTCAACTTTTTCCTAATCCAACCTCTACAGCCGCTACACTTGAATTTAATTTAGAAGAAAAAACGACTATCAGTATTGAGTTGGTCAATACTCTTGGCCAAGTGGTTCAGTCTATTTCTTCTCAAAATTATGACGCTGGAATGCAAAGCATCAATATTGATGTTTCTTCTTTAGCAAAAGGAATTTATGCAGTAAACATGCGATCAAAAACGGGTACTCACACTATCCAGTTATCTACTCTTTAGGACTTGAATTAGATGTAATCATAATAACATATTGTAAAAAATCCCTTTCGATCATGATCGAAAGGGATTTTTAGTTAAGGCATATTTAATATTTTTGGTTCTTCGACAAACCCTGTGTGTATAGACATTCTAAATTGAAATTCAACGCTTTCTCTGGTCGCTTTTTCATCTCACTTTATGAATGTCCATACATACGTACGTACAGAATTTATCGAGGAAAGATATTTTTAAAATGAGTTTATACCACCCTTTTCGATACCGTATGTTTTGCTAAAATCCTTAGAGATTCTTTGAGTACTTCCGGATCTTTTTGCATGGCCCAAAGTACATCTCTGGCGTATTTAGAACTTTTTTGATAATCAATAATAGGTGGCGGATAGGAACAATCTTCCAACTGGTAAAAAGTTCGCTCCATCAAGGTTACTTTCCAAGGTTCATGAATAAAAGCATCAGGCATCACTTTCAATTCTGGAACCCATTTTTTGATAAAAATCCCAGTTGGATCTTGCTCCTTCGATTGTTTGACAGGATTATAAATACGGACGGTATTGATTCCTGTCTCACCTGCTTGCATTTGTAATTGTGGAAAATGAATACCAGGTTCAAAATCTAAAAAAAGGCTAGCTAAATAAGGAGCGATGGCCTGCCAAGGAAGCCATAATTGTTGCACTGCAAAGGAAACAATCATGGCACGCATTCTAAAATTAATATATCCCGTTTCGATCAGACAACGCATCACTGCATCTACCAAAGGATAGCCCGTGTTTCCCGTTTTCCATGCCATTAGTTTTTTTTCATCAACTGACTTTTCTAGTTTTGCGTAAGCTCGATTGACTGGACGAAATTCCATTTCACATTCCATTTCAAATTTTTGAATGAAGTGTCCTTGCCAACTCAAGCGAGACATAAAAGCTGACAATTGTTTCTTGTGTTGTCCAGCTTTATACCTTTTTATACTCTGTTGATAAACTTGTCGGATTGACAAATTTCCCCAAGCCAAATAAGGAGACAATCGACTACATCCAGTTCTACTTTCTCGTGGTTTGGAAATACTACTCATATAATTTTCGACTCGATCGGTCAAAAACGAATCAAGCGTTTCCATTGCTTTTGTCATTCCTCCTTCTTGAAAGCGAATGGACTTTTCTTTAGTCGCCAATTCAAACGGATCAAATAAGGTCTCCAGGTTATGGATTCGGCTGTTGTTGACAAAAAGATGCGGTTCACCGACAAAAGTTAAGATGGGTTGATTCATATATTTGGACCAACTTTTTTTCCACCCATCTCGATTTTTCAAACCTCGAATAACTCCATTATTTTGAAATTCTTGCCACTCAATTTTCTTTTTTTGACAAAATGTTTTAAACGACTTATCCCGATCATAGGTAATCTTCAATCCCGTTTCTTCACTTGAGTATACCGATTGTATATCTAAATATTGATCCAATGTTTCCATGGCCTCAGTCACTTCTAAATGCAGGGTCAATATTTTTGTATCATAAGCTGATAAAGTTTGATTCATATCTTCAAGCGATTGCTGAATGAATCGAAAGTGACGTTCACTATAATGCTCATCTTTCATCAAAGAAGGTTCAAAACAATACAGCAACAAAACTGCATGACCATCCAATGCAGCATGATGTAAAGGAGGATGATCCTCTAATCGCAAATCTCTTTTTAACCAAACAATATTGACTTTCGCTTTTGGCATAAGGAATTAGGTTCTCTTAATCTTTTGTTTTCTAAAAACACTCAACAAATATACACAAAATGTTTTAGACTTAAAACAAATTATTTCATCCCTAGTCCTAGATTTTGTATGAATAATTCGTTCTCTTTGTTTATATAAAGTCAATTTTTGAGTTAAATGCAAAAAAGCCTTACAAAATAAATTGTAAGGCTAATAACAAAACGGTTTTGTTGTTGTACCCACGACTGGAGTCGAACCAGCACGTCCGTAGGACACTACCCCCTCAAGGTAGCACGTCTACCAATTCCGTCACGTGGGTAAATCTAAAGTGGTGACAAATTTACAAACAATATCTGGAAATAGAATAGTTCCCTTCAATAATTTAAATTTTACTAGGCTCCTCTAAAAATAAAATAGTATCTTGAAGTATAAATGACGTAATTTCTATGTACCTAATCGGATATGACATCGGAAGTTCGAGTATCAAAACGGCTTTGATTCGTGCTGATAATCAAAAAGTTATTGGAATCACTAAATATCCAGAACAAGAAATGGATATGATTTCTCGGCAACGAGGTTGGGCAGAACAAGAACCCGAAATCTGGTGGCGTAATTTGTGTCTCGGTACAAAAAAATTGATTGCAAAACATAAAATCAATCCTAAAAAAATAAAGGGAATTGGGATCTCTTATCAAATGCATGGCTTGGTAGCCGTCAATAGTGATTTGCAAGTTTTGAGGCCATCGATTATTTGGTGCGATAGTCGTGCTGTTTCCATTGGCCAACAAGCTTTTAAGGAATTAGGTGAAGAATATTGTTTAAAAAATTTCCTCAATTCTCCTGGAAATTTTACTGCCTCCAAAATCAAATGGGTCAAAGACAACGAACCGACCGTCTATCAAAAAATTCATAAAATTTTGCTCCCTGGTGATTTCATCGCTATGAAATTAACAGGCGAATTGAATACCACTATTTCAGGATTATCCGAAGGAGTACTTTGGGATTTTAAAAAGAAAAAATTAGCCACACCAATACTCAGTCATTTTGAAATTGATCCCTCACTTATTGCGGATATCACACCTACTTTTTCCCTTAGCGGAAAAGTTCATCAAACGGCTTCTGAGCAGACAGGTTTGGCCATCGGCACACCCGTTACTTATCGTGCAGGAGACCAACCTAACAATGCACTTTCATTAAATGTTTTGAATCAAGGTGAAGTCGCTGCGACCAGTGGTACTTCAGGAGTTGTTTATGGAATTGTAGACAAACCCGTTTATGACGAGCAATCAAGAGTCAATGCATTTGCACATGTCAATTATGAAAATAATTTTGACCGCATCGGCATATTACTTTGTATTAATGGAGCAGGGATTCAATACAGTTGGATCAAACAACAAATCGCTCTAAGCGGTAAACATTACAATGATATGGAACGAATGGCGAGTACCGTTCCTGTAGGATCGGAAGGCATTTGTTTACTTCCTTTCGGGAATGGTTCAGAACGTATTTTCAATGATCGAAATTTAGATGCACATATTTCCAATATTGCTTTTAATCGCCATACTCGGGCACATCTTTATCGCGCTTCTTTGGAAGGAGTTGCCTTCTCTTTTGTCCATGGAATTAATTTGCTAAAAAGCATGGGACTAAAGGTAGATGTTTTAAAAGTGGGGAATGATAACATGTTCCAATCAAAAATATTTTCAGATACGATCGCCACCTTGCTCGGCATTCAAATTGAAGTTTTCAATACCACTGGTGCAATTGGAGCAGCACATGCTGCTGGAGTGGCCATTGGCGTTTATGATACCATAGAAAATGCACTAAAAGAAACTCAACCAGAAACTGTTTTTGAGCCTACGCTCAACTATGGAATGTGTTCTCAAGCCTACAACTATTGGTTAGCTTCCTTAAATAAAGTCTTAAACAAAACAAGTGGAAAAAACAATCCATCTATCGCTCAAAAGCTGCGAGATGAAAATCAAAATTATAAAAAAGAATTAAAAATAAAACATCAACTGATCACTTCTCAAGCTGCTCAGATTGATGGCCAAAATCAGTTATTGAGTTCCATCAAAAAGTCGATTGCGAATTTAGAAAAATCAAGCCAAGATCCAGACGTTTTACAAGAAGTAAAAAATCTAAAAAAAATAATTCGAAAAGAACAAAGTATCGATAAAACACAGGATATTTTTGAAGAGCATTTTGATTTATTAAATGATCAATTCATTCATCACATTAGTACTTCTTTTCCTTCACTTTCCTTTGAAGAATTGAAGATGTGTGCCCTTCTAAAACTCAAATTATCGACCAAAGAAATGGCTACTCAACTTAATATCTCCACTCGAGGAGTAGAAACAAAACGGTATCGCTTACGCAAAAAGCTAAACTTACCAAAAGGAATTAAGCTTGTTCAATATTTTAAAAATCTTCCTTCTTAGACAAAATCTTTAAGACTTTAGTTTTTTTTAATGAGTCCATTATTTTGTTTTCTAATTTCTTTCGATATCAGTAATTTTGACCATAAATCCAAGCTGATGATGTTATCTAAATAATCCATAAATGTTTAAAAATCAAAAAATCATTTATTGTATTCTACTCCTTAGTGCATTTGTTTTGATGTACTGTGGTCGATTCAATTCTCAACAGGTTGATGTGAGTCAATTCAAAAATATCAGAGACTCCGTGGATTATGTTGGCATGAATACTTGTCGTTCTTGTCATAATGAGATTCACCAAACATTTATACATACTGGAATGGGCCGTTCTATAGATCGGGCTTCCGCCGAAAAAAGTGACGCAACTTATACGGGGCATGAATTAGTCTACGATGAAAACAAGAATTTATATTATCGCCCTTTTTTCAAAGATAGCATCATGTATATCACCGAATTTAGAATTGAAAATGGGGATACCACGCATCAACGAACAGAAAAAATCAGCTACATTATTGGTTCAGGTCATCATACCAATTCTCATATTATCGATATCAATGGTTATATTTTTCAAGCGCCCATCACCTATTACACCCAAAAAGGAGAATGGGATTTAGCACCCAGTTTTGATAAAGAAAATACCCGCTTCAATCGGACACTTACCCCTGAATGTATTACCTGCCACAATCATTTCCCAAAGTTTGTCGAAGGTTCCATCAATCGTTTTTCTGATATGCCAACAGGTATTGAGTGTGAAAGATGTCATGGTCCTGGTGAAGTACATGTCAAAGAAAAACTAGCTGGAAATATCATCGATACTTCTAAATACATTGATTATAGTATTGTTAATCCTAGGCATTTACCGCGAGACCTTCAAATGGATTTATGCCAGCGGTGTCACCTACAAGGAGTCGCTGTTTTGGAAGAAGGAAAAAGCTTTTTTGATTTTCGCCCAGGTATGAAATTAGAAGAAGTCGTCAATGTATTTTTGCCCAGAATGACCAACTCTGATGAAAAATTTATAATGGCTTCTCAAGCAGATCGATTGCGACTCAGTCCATGTTATCAATTATCAGAAATGAGTTGCTTGACTTGCCACAATCCACACATAAGTGTCCAACAAAGCACTGCTCAAAATTATAACCAGACTTGTAATTCTTGTCATACTACTGACCAACAAATCAAATGTAGTGCTGCTCAAAATATTCGAAACGAAAAGGCTGATAATTGCATCGCTTGCCATATGCCACCTTCTGAAAGCATCGATATTCCACACGTCAATATTACTGATCATTACATTAGCAAATTTGCAGCACAGCGCGGAGAAAAAATAGCGCAAGAAGAGCAAGAAAAAATTGTCCAATTTTTAGAACTAGAAATTTTGACTAAAGATAATCCAACAGATTTAGACATGGCCAGAGGCTACATTGCACTTTATGATAAATTTCTTTCATCGCCAGCCATGCTTGATTCTGCCGCACATTATTTGTCTTTGATTTCTCAAGAATCTTATCCTATTTTTAAAACCAAAATTCATTACTTCTTTTCCAAACAAGACTATGCTAAAATCGTCAACCTAGCTACTGATCATCCTAATGAAAGTATAAAAGATGGCTGGACAGCTTATCGAATTGGAGAGGCATTAGTCAATCAGAATGAACAAACCAAAGCCTTACTCTATTTTAAAAGAGCCATCCAATTAGACAAATATAATTTAGAATTTCAAGAAAAACTAGGATCACAATACATGGAATTAAGATACCTACAAGAAGCCAAAAAAACTTTTGAATTTATTTTACAAGAAAATCCAAAGCGAAAATTAGCACTCAATAATCTTGGTTTCACCAATGTACTTTTAGGCAATTTGACTAAAGGACTAGACCTTTATGACCAAGCCATCGCACTAGATCCAGATTACGAAATCGCACTAATGAATAAAGTAGCCATCCTCATACAAGACAAGAATAATATCAATACCGTAAAAAAATTGATTCAAAATATTCTCAAAATAAACCCAGAAAACAAACAAGCACAAGAAGTCCTCAATCAACTCAGTTTATAAATAACATTTGGATATTGAGTAAAAGATGCTGAATGACCTTTATAAGGATAAAACGCGTTATAGAAGCATTCAAAATTCTCGCATTCAAATCATTCAACCACTCACCCTGTTGACGTAGTTTTGACGTATAAAATTAAAATTTAGGCGTGTTTTTGCAGTAGCAAAAGATTTTAGAACTCCCACTTAATCCCCTTTCTTTGTTTTGTATTTATTCAATCTTTCAAAATAATATTTAGAGAATCAGTCATTATCCTAGATTAATTTTGAATTATCTAACATCTAATCTGAAAACTATGTATTTAATAGGATACGATATAGGAAGCTCCTCCATTAAAGCCGCATTGATTGAAGCCAAAAGTGGTAAAACGCTGGATTTAGTTCAACATCCTTCTCAAGAAATGAACATCATTTCAAAACAAACGGGTTGGGCAGAACAAGAACCTGAACTTTGGTGGGAATCTGTTTGTATCGCCACCAAAATGTTATTAAAAAATACGCAGATTGATCCTAACAAAATAACAAGTATTGGAATCGCTTATCAAATGCACGGTTTGGTCGTCGTAGACGAAAACCAAGAAGTATTGCGACCTTCTATTATTTGGTGTGACAGTCGAGCTGTCGAAATTGGTAATGATGCGTTTGAAAATATTGGCCCAGAAAAATGTTTAGCCACTTATCTTAATTCACCCGGAAATTTTACGGCTTCTAAACTCAAATGGGTCAAAGAAAATGAACCTGAACGGTATAGCAAGATTCATAAAATAATGTTGCCCGGAGATTTCATTGCCATGAAACTAACGGGTAAAATTTGTACCACTCCTTCTGGTTTATCTGAAGGCGTTTTATGGGATTTTAAAAATAACAGCACTGCAGATGTTTTGTTGAATCATTATGGTATTTCAAAAAACCTTATTCCTGACATAGTCGATACTTTTTCCGTCCAAGGACAACTTACCAAAAAAGCAGCTGAAGCTACAGGACTAAGTACACAAACAGTAGTGGCCTATCGTGCAGGTGACCAACCCAACAATGCCTTATCTCTAGGTGTTCATCAACCCAATGAAGTCGCTGCGACTTGCGGTACATCTGGCGTAATCTATGGCATTGCAGATCAATATAAATATGATCCACAATCTAGAGTAAATAGTTTTGCGCACGTCAATCATAGTCCAAACGCACCACGCGTCGGCATATTGTTGTGTATCAATGGAGCAGGCATCCAATACTCATGGGTAAAACAACAAATGGCTTTGGATGGAACCACTTATGATGACATGGAAAAGATACTCAGTGAAATCCCAATTGGTTCCGATGGACTGAGAATTATTCCTTTCGGAAATGGTGCTGAACGAATGTTATCCAATAAGGAAACCGGCGCACAAATGAACAACTTACAATTCAACAGACACACCAGAGCACACTCTTTTAGAGCTGCGGTGGAAGGAGTTGCTTTTTCTTTTTGTTACGGCTTTCAATTGATGCGCCCACTGGGATTAGAACCCAAAGTGATCAAAGTAGGCAACGACAATTTATTTCAATCTGCTACTTTTTCTAATACGATTGCGAACTTATTGAATTGTAAAATTGAAGTCGTCAACACCACTGGAGCTATTGGAGCAGCCAAAGCATCGGGTGTCGCACCGGGTATTTATACTTCATTAGAAGGCGCTTTTCAGCAAATGGAAGTTATCAAAACTTATCAAGCTTCTGAACAAAGATCAGCTTATCAGCAAGCTTATGAACTATGGCATCAAGACTTAAAACATTTACTAAATGGAAAAACAAATCAAGATGCTTAACACATTTTTAAATATAAGACTTAGTAATTCGATACTTTCAATCTTTTTCTTAATTTTTGCCTTTTAAATAAGCATAGACAGCAATTGATTATAGATTCAACTCAAAGAATAGTAGTTTTAAAAAAATTATTTCAAATAAATAAAAACGTTACAAATGGCCTATTTTCCCAAAATAAAGAAAATCCCATATCTCGGTCCTGATTCAAAAGAAATGATGGCATTCACACACTACGATGAAAATAAAGTGGTGCTAGGAAAAACGATGAAAGAACATTTTAGATTCGCCGTTTCCTATTGGCATAGTTTCAACGGAACAGGAGCTGACCCATTCGGACCTGGCACAAGAATTTTACCTTGGAATAAAGGTAGAGATGCTTACAAAAGGGCCAAGAATAAAATGGATGCTGCGTTCGAATTCATCAGCAAATTAGGTATTCCTTTCTATTGTTTTCATGATGTAGATTTGATCGATGAAGGGGGCAGCATTGCTGAATATGAAAAACGAATGAAGTTCATTACAGATTATGCTTTGAAAAAACAAAAGGAAACAGGCATCCAACTATTATGGGGAACGGCTAATTTATTTTCTCATCCACGTTATATGAATGGTGCTTCTACCAATCCTGATTTTAATGTGGTGGCTTACGCCGGAACACAAGTCAAAGCATGTATCGATGCAACCATCAAATTGGGTGGACAAAATTATGTTTTCTGGGGTGGCCGAGAAGGTTATATGTCTTTGCTCAATACAGACATGAAACGAGAAAAAGATCACTTGGCGACCTTCCTAAAAATGGCTCGTGACTACGGTCGAAAAAAAGGATTCAAAGGAACTTTCTTGATCGAACCTAAGCCAATGGAACCCTCCAAACACCAATATGATTTTGATGCGGCTACCTGTATTTCATTTTTACAAGAGTATGACCTCATGGATGATTTCAAACTCAACATTGAAGTCAATCATGCTACCTTAGCTAGCCATACTTTTGAACATGAGTTACAAGTTTCTGCGGATGCAGGAGTATTGGGAAGTATCGACGCCAACAGAGGAGATTATCAAAATGGTTGGGATACCGATCAATTTCCTGTTGATTTATTTGAATTAGTCCAAGCGATGTTGGTCATTGCTCAACATGGTTTAGGAACTGGAGGGGTCAATTTTGATGCAAAAGTTAGAAGAAATTCAACAGACATGGCAGATATGTTTGTCGCACATATTTCAGGAATGGACGTTTTTGCCAGAGCATTGTTAATCACTGAAGATTTACTGAACAACAGCGATTTTTCTAAAATGAGAAAAGAGCGTTATGCTAGTTTTGATAAAGGCAATGGCGCTAAATTCGAAAAAGGAAAAATGACCTTAGATACTTTGCGTAAACATGCCATGAAAAATGGAGAACCCAATCAGATCAGCGGTCAACAAGAAATCTACGAACGATTGATTAATATGTATATTAAATAAGATAATAATGATTGATGTGAAAAATTCTAAACAAGAAAATTTTGCATCTCCCTGTATATACCTAAGAATCCTTATGTGACGAATGATATTTTTTTCGAAAAGTATTATTCGTCCACAATTTTACTCCTTAACTAAGAGCTTGTCGAAAATATTGATTTTCAATTAAAAAAATTAGACAGACTCTAAAGCAATACATCAACTATGAATGAAGCAACTCCATTATTTGAAACCCTAGATTGGGTCGTTTTAGGACTGTACTTTTGTGCGCTTTTAGCCATCGCAGTATGGGTCATGAGACAAAAAAATGAAAACACAGAAGATTACTTTTTAGCAGGAAAAAATGTCGGTTGGTTTGTAATCGGTGCTTCTATCTTTGCTTCTAATATTGGATCTGAACATGTAGTCGGACTTGCAGGTACCGGTGCAGAATCCGGAATGCCAATGGCACATTACGAACTCCATGCTTGGATTGTACTCTTGCTTGGTTGGCTCTTTCTCCCCTTCTATATGCGCAGCGGTGTTTTTACCATGCCCGAATTTTTGGAAAAAAGATTTGACTCTAGATCTAGATGGTTCCTTTCTATTCTATCCATTGTTGGTTATGTTTTGACGAAAGTTTCTGTAACCATTTATGCAGGAGGAATTGTTGTTTCTCAATTATTAGATATTCCATTTTTATATGGAGCTTTTGGAACGGTCATCATCACCGGACTCTATACCATACTTGGAGGAATGCGAGCAGTGGTTTATACCGAAGCATTACAAACGGTAGTTTTGATCGTCGGATCACTGATTATTACTGCATTAGGTTTGAATGCCATTGGTGGTTTTGCTGAATTAAAAGCAACCGTAGGTAGCGAACATTTTAATATGTGGCGACCTGCTTCTGATCCTGAATATCCTTGGACGGGAATGGTCTTTGGTGGAACAATTGTAGGCATCTGGTATTGGTGTACCGATCAATATATTGTACAAAGAACCTTAGCCGCTGCTGATATCGAAATTGGAAGGCGAGGAGCTATTTTTGGTGCCTATCTGAAAATTTTGCCAATCTTTATTTTCTTAGTACCTGGCATCATTGCTTATGGTTTGAAGCAAAAAGGATTAATGACTTACGAAAAAAGTGATCAGGTATTTCCAGCATTGGTGGCTTATCTTCTACCAGTTGGTTTGAAAGGATTAGTTGCTGGTGGATTGATGGCCGCGTTGATGAGTTCATTGGCTTCTGTTTTCAATTCCTCTTCTACGCTATTCACTGTTGATATTTTTAAAAAATTATATCCAGATACCCCTGAAAAAAAATTAGTTAATATTGGTCGACTATCCACTGTCTTTGTCGTTATATTAGGAATGCTTTGGATTCCCATCATGCAAAAAATTGGTGGAGGAACCTTGTATAAATATTTGCAAAGTGTACAATCTTATATTGCTCCACCAATCACCACGGTTTTCCTTCTAGGAATTTTGTGGAAACGAGTCAACGCACAAGGAGCCATTGCTACTTTGCTATTTGGATTAATCATGGGAACCTTGAGAATCATGGCTGAACTGAGTGTCGTAGAAGGCGGAAGTGGATTCATACATACTTTTGCGACCATCAATTTTGCACACATGGCCATCATCATGTTCCTTTGTTGTGTTGTGGTTTGTATCGGTGTGAGTTTGGCAACGCCTCCTCCATCACAAGCGCAGATAGCTGGTTTAACTTTTGGTACATTGACCGAAGAACAAAAAGCTTCAGCTAAAAATAGTTATTCAAAAGTAGACTTGATCGCTTCAGCAGTATTGGTCATAGTGATCATTGGTATCCTTGCTTATTTTACTGGATAATGTCATTTCGATCCTATTTAATCGATAGGAGTTGCTTTCGCAAAATGGGTAAACACTCATTTCTAGAAACTTAACCTTCTTCGACAAATTCTGTGGACATTCATAAAATGAGATGAAAAAGCGACCAAAGGAAGCGTTGAATCTCAATTTTGAATGTCTATACACAAAGGATTTGTCGAAGAACCAAACTTAAAAAGGATAGAAAGTCCCCAAATTCTAGGGTTTTCTATCCTTTTTTTATGAAAAACTATTCTTTAAACACCGGTTTGATGCAACAAGAATGCTGATAAAAAACACAATCCAGAAGCTTCTCTAGGCTAAAAAATCATAATTGTTTAAGCTTAAATGTTAAAATTTGAAAAAAAATAAAGCTTAGAATGTCACAATATGATTTATTCTTATCTTTTTTTATTCAATATCTAATTCTCCTATAATCAGGCAATTTTACCGTATATCCTTCTAATAGTACACTTCCCTTCGTTTTATATCCGTTTACTGTCTTTAATTTTCTCATCCTTTCTCTTAAACCTTTAACCTATTTTGCTCATTCATAGGTATTTTCATTGTCACAGTAGATTTTCCCAAAACTTGCGTTCATATATTATTTTTTAATATATTTGACTCAGAATTCAGACTTAGAGAAATTATAATCCAATACCTTGAACATTTGGTTTAATTCCAAAAGCCGATTAAACCTTCAAAACTAGAGCCTATGCCGCTAATGTTACTTTATGTAATAGCAATCACTTTGATTTGCTTTATTTCAATAATACTTACGGAAACACCTCAAAATTTTACTGCAAATTCTAATAGCGATCCAGAGAATCAATTTTCTCCTAATCCAGCCATGGACAATTTCAATTCTAGAATAGATCGCCTGGGGATAACCTCTCTTTCTAATAATGAATTAGAAGAGCATACAACATCTGCTGACGAACCTGTCGCAGAAACCTATCATTATTTTTAATGAAATAAAAAATTGAAATGTTGACAGAACATCCGAAATGTTCAACGCATATTTCAATGAAAACTAGAAATTTTACAATCGAATAATGTTCTACTTAACAACTTAGACTATTTAGTTTGAGTTATAGCAAATCATTGCATGACTTTGAGCTATTCAGAGGATGAATAATTATTTCGATTTCTAAAAATATTTTTACTACAAACATACTTGAAAACATTTAGTTTCTGAGAAACTAAACAATCTATGCCTATTCAGAAGTTTTCCTATCTCTGAATAGGCTTTTTTTATGCTCCCCATAATGATTTACTAAAGGATGGAAATAAGAACGAACGTTGCTCCTTGAAGGAACAACGTTCGTTGTATTTAGTCCAAAAAAAATCGTAGAATCTATTTAGATAAGGCTGCCTTTCGGAGTTTTTGTAAAAAAGGAGAAGCAAATATAAAATCTTGCAACAATTCATTATCACTGTCCAAGACTTCCGTTTTATTTCCTTTCCAAGCTAATTTGCCCAGATGAAGAAAAGCAATATTATCTCCAATCTCCATAACGGAATTCATATCGTGGGTATTAATCACCGTGGTCATATTTTGTTCATAAGTCAAACTTTTGATCAAATCATCAATCAACAAAGCCGTCTTGGGATCTAAACCAGAATTCGGTTCATCACAAAACAAGTATTTGGGCTCTAGCACAATGGCTCTCGCAATACCGACCCGTTTTTGCATCCCACCACTTGTTTCTGAGGGATACTTTTTATTTGCCCCTTCCAGATTCACTCGCTCCAAACAATAGTTGACTCGCTCCAATTTTTCCTTTTTGGTTTTATTGGTAAACATGTCCAAAGGAAAGCGAATGTTTTCTTCTACCGTCATAGAATCAAATAAAGCAGAACCTTGAAATAACATCCCCACATCCATTCGGATCTCTCGCTTTTCCTTTTTTCCCAGCTGATGAAAATCAATATCACCGTACCACACATTTCCTTTCGTAGGAGTCATCAAGCCTACCAATAATTTCAATAAAACAGTTTTACCCGCTCCACTCTTTCCAATGATCAAGTTGGTCTTACCTTGTTCAAAAGTATAGTCGATCCCTTTTAAAACTTCCGTTTCATCAAAAGATTTGAATATATTTTCTGCTCGAATCATTTTTTTATTGGTGTTAAGGTCACTTGAATGTGAATACTATGACACTGCTTACTGAGTTAACAACATTACGATCATATAATCTGCTAATAGAATTAAAATATCGCTATACACTACCGCCTGAGTACTGGCTTGGCCTAACTCAATACTTCCACCTTTTACATAATAGCCTTGATAGCAAGAAACGCTAGTCAAAATAAAGGCAAATACAATCGCTTTGACAAACATCATATAAACATTGTAAGGCAAAAAGAAGGATCGGATTCCTAGGACATATTCAGCATCTGTGATCAAACCTCCATAAACACTCGCGATATATCCCCCCATAATACTTACAAAAGCTGCTATAGATACCAACAAAGGAATCACAAATACAGCAGCAATAATTTTAGGCATGATCAAGTATGCCGCAGTATTGACTCCCATAATTTCCATCGCATCAATGTGTTCTTTTTGTCGCATACCACCAATTTCGGAGGCCATATTCGATCCGACTTTTCCGGCAAGGACCAAACAAGTCACCATCGGTGCCATTTCAATAATCGTCGTATCTCTGACGATATATCCAATATAAAATGCGGGAACAAAACTATCTTCTAACTGGTAAGCAAACTGCAATGCCGTCACTGCACCGATGAATACGGATATCAAAATAACAATGATTAGTGAACCAATTCCTATATCATTCATTTGCCTCATTGTCTCTTTCCAGTACATGGAAAACTTCTCTGGGCGAGACCAAACTGTTTTCATCAACAGTAAATAGCGGCCAACATGATATAAAACGTTTAAATTCATACGTGCAAAAGCAATATTAAATGAGGCGCAAAAATAGTTTAATTTAGTAGGATTGCAAAGACAATTATAATTCACACCAAAATTTAAACTAGATACTTCCTTATTTAAAACTCTTTTTCCCTATTATTGTTCCTAAAAATATGAATATAATTATCACTGGAGGTACCAAGGGCATCGGTCTAGCTATAGCTGAAAAATTTGCGCAAAATGGATTTAACCTAGCAATTTGCTCTAGAAATTACAAAGATCTGCAAGCGATGAAAAAGGATTTTTCAAGTCGCTTTCCCAAGATTGAGTTTTTGATAAAAAAAACCGATATGTCTAAGCAGAAGGAGGTCATGGCTTTCGCCAAACATATTCAGTCCAAATGGAAAAAAGTAGATGTGTTGATCAATAACGCCGGAGTATTTTTACCTGGCGCCATTCATCTAGAGGAAGAAGGAACACTTGAAAAACAAATCAATACCAACCTTTATAGCGCTTATCACTTGACGCGTGCCATTTTACCTTTGATGTTAAAACGCAAAAGTGGTTATATCTTCAATATGTGTTCCATTGCCAGTATCATGGCTTATCCAAATGGCGGTTCCTATAGTATTTCCAAATTTGCTTTATATGGTTTTTCAAAAGTCCTTCGGGAGGAAATGAAAGACAAAGGGATTCGAGTCAGTGCTGTTTTGCCAGGAGCCACTTGGTCTAATTCCTGGGCTGGCGTAGATCTGCCTGTCGAACGATTGATGCAAGCTAGCGATGTGGCCGATGCTATTTGGAGTGCTTATAATATGACTCCCTCAGCAGTTATGGAAGAAATCATTTTACGACCACAGTTGGGGGATCTTTGATGATTGGTTATCCCGACTTCCAGTTGCTCTAATGACGGGAACCGGTCGGGATCTTTACTGCGTTTCGATTGAATATTGATTATTCATTACTGGATATTGGTTATTTACCAGTCCCCAATTTCGTTTAATTTTTTAATATAAATCAGGTGTCAGGAGCGCGCGATCCTAAGAACCGAGTGCTCCTTACACCTCTTCCCCCTAAAACAATTTCACCACCTTTCCCTCATCTTCCGCTTTTACTTCATAAATTAAAGTCTTTGTTCCCAACTTACCTTTCTTATACAACTTTGTACCGATAGACCAATTCTCTTTTCTCGTCATCATTGGAAAAAGATTCAAGCCATAGCTAAAATAATTACCATCAGGTTTAGGACCTTTTACGTAAGCATGAATTCGATTGAGACTATTATTTTTTATTTCAAATTGGATAAATCTCGTATCAATTGGCTGTGTTTGGGTATCTACAATTCCTTGAGAAGAAAGGCCTTCAATCAGACTAGGGCTTCCAGTATATTTGACGACACCATCTTCTTTCACTTTGGCTTTTAATGATTCATTAGCATTGACATATACTTTGCCATCTTCTGTGATTTTCACTTTTACTTTTTGAGCAGATAAATCATAAGCATCGATAATCGAACTTTCAGAGATAATCTCTAAATCATCGACTCGACCAGATAGTTTAATTCGACTAATACTAGAGGCTACCTCTAATGCCGACTGATCCAAATTGGTCACCTTTATTTCCGACCATGAATCATTATAAAGTGCTTTTAATTCTTTGGTATAAATGACCAGACCGATTTCTTTGGTTCCTTCGATCCATTTTTTTTGACCGATTTCAATGAAGCCTCTTTTTCGATCTGTGGAAACATAATCAACAATATTTTCATCATAACTGATCTCAATCCGATTTTCAGTAGCTCCTGAAATGATCTCCACTTTTCCGTTGATGTTAATTAAGATCTTATCTAGTTTTTGAAAGGTTCTAGTTTGTGTCGTTCGTTTGCCGTTGCCATTGATTTGAGCGTTCAATTGAGCAAATAGAATGAGCGATAGGCAAAGCACTAATATCTTTTTCATAATCTTTTATTTAATGGTTTTTAAAATTCGAAATGATTTATTCCGATTGACCAGTCAAAGGTGCTTTAAAAAGTAATAAATGTCGTCTCAAATTTATTTGGTACTGGCTCAAATCATAATTTGAGTCGCCCAAGCAACTGATTATCAACTATTTAGTCGTTTTACACCAAAAGACTTATTTTTCTATATTTTGAACAAATGTGCTTGGCGATTGGCCGGTGAGTTTTTTAAAAGTACGGTTAAAAGTCGCTTTACTATTGAATCCGCTTTCAAATGCAATAGCCAAGAGGGAATAGGTAGAAGTTTTACCTTCTTTGATTTCATTTTTAACTCGCTGAACGCGGAATGAATTCACATAATCATTAAAATTCATCCCTGCTTCATGATTGATTATCCTGGACAAAATTCCTGGTGGCATTTCCATCATTTTTGCCAATCCAGCTAAAGTCAATCGAGCATCTAAGTAAGGGGTTTCTTTTTCCATCAACTGATTCAAGATTTGCATTTGTTGACTAAATATGGGAAGATCGACCTTTTCTAAACTGGTTTCATCCTCTCTTTTCAAATCCATTCCTCCAGCCTCAATATTATGTTGATGTAATTTATTCACATCAAATAAAAATCCATAAACACCCAAATAAATTAAGGAAAGTCCCGCAACCAAATGTCCCCACCAATATCCTTTATATCCCAAATTAATGATTCGATCATTGATCTCGTCTAAAACAAACATTAAAAAAAACAGAGAGGTAAACGTAGCTAGAAAATTTTGAAGCCAACGCAATTCGACCTCAAATTGATTGGAAAATAATTCTTGAGTTTTCTTCCGATAATCTAAATAAATCCAAATGGCCAGCACCAAATAAATCCCCACTGACACATCCATTAAAATACTGAATCCAAAACCAATATAATTAGCCATTTGGCTAGAAAATAATTCTCCATTCTGTACTTCATCAAAACCACTTTGATTTACATCATAGGCATAAATACTAAGTCGGTAAATGACAAATAACAACTGAGGTACAAAATGCCAAACATCTTTTTTTGTGAACTTAAAGTCTGGTCGAATCACACTTTTCACATAAAAATAAATCAGAGGACCAATGATCAAAAAACTCGAAATCAAAAAATAATTAATTTTTGTATTCGGATAATTATCGTACCAAGCCATAAAACCAATCGTATACGTTGTTAGCTCATAGGTATGCAGTAGGAGCACTCCTCCCAACAGAAAATCAGAGATGTTTTTTTTACGAAAGTACCTCGTAAATAATAGTGCACTAAAAACAAGGCCACATACATAGAGTATCGCTAATGGTGTACTGTACCAACTAAAAGTAGGAAACATAAAAATAAATTAAACGCATAATTTTATCCAAAATGAAAATCTAATTTTTTAATTCCAAAGTATTGTTTTTTTAGATTTCTTATAAACATCAACTGAAGGTAATAGTTTTTGAACATTATTTTTTTATTTTGACCTTGTTCATCTAATTTACATTGAGGCTCATCTATAAAATTTCATTCCGCTTCTTAGAATGTGGCATTTTTCTTTCAAAAATATTTTTCACTATTTTTAAAGTAATTTCGAATCTTATCCGTCTACATAATTAAGTGCTAAGACAAAAGAAAGAAAAAAGAGGGATAAAAGGCAGAAAGCCACAAAGAATGACCGAAAAACAACAGCGAACCATTACCGGAGTCATCAAAGAATATAACCGAAAGCTATTTGGTTTTATTCGAGGGCGTGTATCCAATCCTGCAGATGCGGAGGATATACTTCAAGATGTATGGTATCAATTGAGCCGTGTAGGAAATATTGATTCGATTGAACAAATAAGTGGATGGCTTTTTCGAGTGGCTCGAAATAGATTAACCGATGATTATCGAAAACAAAAACCGGATTTAATTGAAGACCAAGCTTATGAAAACGACGACGAAGATCTTTATTTGAAAGATATTTTAATGGCGGACTCGCCAAGTCCAGAAGAAGAAAATTTAAAAGAATTGTTCTGGGAAGAGTTGTTCGAAGCCCTAGGTGAGTTACCTGAAAACCAACGGAATATTTTTGTTTGGAATGAATTGGAAGACCAAACTTTTCAGGAGATCGCAGATCGAACGGGGACGAATATAAAAACCTTAATTTCAAGAAAAAGATACGCTGTTCAACATTTGCGAGAACGCTTGGAAAGCTTGTATCAGGAATTTAATATCGACTAGAATCAAAGCAATATCTAAAACTAAAAACAAGAAGTTAAATACAATATTATGCATAGCGAAAACAGACATTTTCGGGTAAAATACAAAGCGAAGAAATTTTTATTTTTTGCTATTGCCATCATTTTATTTGGATTGGTTGTCGGTACCATAGTCATGTTGTTATGGAATGCCATCATTCCTAATATTTTAAATACACGGCCTATCAAATTTTGGGAAGCAGTTGGTCTATTGGCGCTTTGCCGTCTTTTAACTGGTGGATTTAATCGAGGGCGCTTTAGAAAAAAATATCGACGTAAAAAGCACCGATGGAAAGAAAAATGGATGAATATGTCGGAAGAGGAAAAAGCTGAATT
The DNA here is from genome assembly GCA_964441245.1 of uncultured Saprospiraceae bacterium. Lineage (GTDB taxonomy): Bacteria > Bacteroidota > Bacteroidia > Chitinophagales > Saprospiraceae > JALZUU01. The sequence goes on from CAYTVR010000004.1 coordinate 73,503, forward strand.
CAAAGCACGCTGGAAAGAACGATGTGGACGAAGATAGACTACCTTTCGTAAAATCCATTTTTAAATAAAACAATACAACTCCTTGATGTCAACATCAGGGATGTTTTTAATTTGAGACCTTTCTGGTCGCTAATTTTAGATCAATCAAATAGCCTATCAATAAGCTTAAATCATTAGTAAGAAATCACTTTAGCTATTTCACTATTGTGGTCTTTTACGAAAGAAGGCTTATATGTCCTTTTGTGCCTTAAATGGTTCGAAAAAATCAGATTCAAGCAGCAATTCTAAAAAAAATAAAAAAAACTTTAAATAATTTAAAGTAATTCTAAAGCTCACCCGTCTTCTTAAATGTAAACAGTAGAAAACCGGATTCTACGATATTTAAATGAACCTATTTTATAACTAAGAAGTTGTTTAAAATTTCTACATAAAAAATAAATCATGCGACAACCATTTAGAAAAATATTCGCCCTTTCATTAGGAATCATGGTATTCCTTCTATTGGCAAAAGTATTCGTTTCTGCCTTGTTTTTAGCCGTACTGATCAGCATTCCATATCTCTTTTTTAGAGGTCTTCGATCTGCATTAGTCAACGACCATTACCAGTCACGATCCTACGATTACAATTTGTCCAGAAGTTATTCAGATGATGAACCCTTATTTTATTCCGACAACTATCGAGATCGAATTCAATTTGGGAAAAGACCAAGTTATCATTTTGTAGAAGTCCAATAAATGAGGGACAAAAATCATCATCATTAACCTGTAGGTAAAACTTACACCTACAATTTTACAACCTTTAAAAAATAATTATTATGTGTCAACGATTTGAAAATAAACGAAGAGGCCATCATAGAGGCCACAACCGATGGGCTGCTAAACAAGCATTCAAAAGAAAACGTCGAGGAATGAAAGGTTTCTCAGGAAGTTGGAATTTTCCACCAGTGAATGTACGTGAACACGATGATCAATATGAGCTATATGTTTATGCTCCCGGATTTTCGAAAGAGGCTTTACAAGTAGCCGTTGCAGATGGTGTACTCATCATCAAAACGGATCAACAAAATGAAGCAGGAGAACCTAAGCAACACTGGCGTCGACAAGAATTTAATCCTACTGGCTTCAAACGACGATTTGAATTACCCGAGGGTATCGATGCAGAAAACATTGGAGCCAAATATGAAAATGGAGTACTCCTAATCACCTTACCAAAACTAGAGGATTTTCAGACTCAAAGACGAACCGTAGAGGTAAAATAGTTATGATAGAATAACTAATGAAGAAGGCCGCTTAATCATTAAGTGGCCTTTTTCAATTTTAAAATAGACCATCTAGAAAAAAAAGAAACGGAAACTCGCTAAGCGAATTCCCGTCATTCTGTGAATTGTTAATTATAATGGTCAAATGATTTTTTATTTTTTCCCTTTAGATGCAAAGACTGATTTGTCATTAGATTTAAATAAATAAATCCCTCCAGATGCACTTCCCATATCATCATCCTTGTAGGCTCCGACAAACACATCTTGCCCAAATATCGCTACACTCGAACCGAATAAATCACCTGGCTCTGCATCCGTAGCCATCAACTTTCCTGTATTTCCCCAATTATCCATTCCGCCTTTTTCCTTCTTATACATATATACAGCACCAGCTTTCATAAAGTGGCCTTCACTTCCTACAATCAAACAATTTTCTGATAAAGAAATATGACGGCCAAATTGATCATTCATATCTCCATCGATTGCCTTCATTTTTTTCAATTCTCCCCAGTTATTTGTTCCTCCTAAACTTTCTTTAAATAAATAAACCGTACCTGAACTGCCATCCGTACGCGGTGCGCCCACAGCCATATAATGACCATTGATCGCTACTGATCTACCAAATCTAGCTTTTCGCTGTCGGTCTGATGCTAAAATTTGTACTTGTTCTCCCCAATTATCCATTCCGCCTTTTGCTTTAGCAAAAATCGTAATTGACCCTACTCCATTGTCATTGTCCGCACCAATCACTGCCCGATCATTATCCAAGGCAACACTTACCCCAAATTGATCATTTGCACTATTACTTTTAGCTGATAATTTTTTTAACTCATTCCATTCGATTTCTCCTTTTTTAAAAAGGTAAGCCGCTCCTGATTTATTTCCATTTTGATCATTACCGTAAGCACCAATCAAAAGATACTGATCAGTCATCGCAATACTATTTCCAAAATAATCTCCTTCAACACCATCATGAGCAATTACTTTTTTGGTCTCTCCCCAATTATCCATTCCGCCTTGATCTTTTTTGAAAATATATACTGCTCCGGTAAAGTCATCATTACCCGGTGCACTTACGGCAACTTCGTTTTTGTGAATAAAAACACTCGTTCCAAAGTTATTAAATGCCGCTCCATCACTTGCAGTTAATTTTTTAATCAAGGCCCAATCATCTTTACCTTCATCGGCCCGATGAAAGAGATAAGCCGCCCCTGCTTCAGCTCCTTTTTCATCTTCAGTCCAAGCGCCTACGACAGCAAAATTTCCATAAACAGAAACGCTTTTACCAAAGTTATCAGAACCTTCGCTTTCCTGAATGACTTTTTTGATACCTTCATTATTTTCTTGTGCTTTTAGTGTACCCACACTAAACAACAATAATAAGGCTAGACTAAATAATTTAAGAGGATCAGTCGACAAGAAGAACCCTTGTCTTTTGTATTCATTTTTCATGGTTATGTATTTACATTCCTTTGAGGAAATTGGTTTTCATTGATTCATTCTGATAATTCTAAAAAGAATTATTTCAAAATAATCTACTCAACTAATAGGAGTTTTTTTTGAGAGGTGTTAATGTTGGTTGGAGGGAAATTACTTGAAACTATACTTAGGAAGGATATTATTTTTACACCAATTTTTATGCCGAAATTGATTTATTGTATCAAATGGTAAAAAAAAATTATTAACTAGTTTGACAAAAAACTCAACTTTGAGATCAACGAAAAAATCTCTTTTAACATAAAAATTACGTTAAAAGAGATTCCCCAATAAAGTGAGCCTTATGAAGGCAAAACTATTCTTTACTAATTACCATTTTTTGTTGAAAAACCTTTCCATTGGCTTCTACTTTTAGATGGTAAATTCCGGCACTTAGTTTCGAAGAAGGTACATTAGCGATGGTCAGACCTTCGTCTAAATATAATTGTTGCGTCAATACCAATTGCCCTATATTGTTGTGCAATGACATCATCGCTTTTTGTTCTCCAGGCGCATAAATTTGGAAATGCGCATCTTTGCCAAAATTAATTGGATTAGGTGTAATCAATCCCACTTCGATTTCTGCTCGTTTAAAGATATGTACCAAATTAGAATACTCCATTTCATTATTAAAATCAACTTGACGTAAGCGATAATAACTATTTCCCGTCAAGGGCTGACTATCAATAAAGGTATAATTTATTTGTTCTGTACTGTTTCCACGAGAATCGACAAATCCTATTTCTTCCCAGTTGGAAACGTCGCCAGCTCTTTCTATTACAAAACCACGATTGTTGACTTCACTGGCTGTTGCCCAATCCAAAATGACTTTTGTCTTTTGATATTTTCCACGAAAGTGGAGTAACTCAACAGGTAATGCAGATCCATTACTACCGGCTCCGCCTCCACCTCCCGAGAAAGAAGTCACTTTAAATTCTGCATAATAATCAGTAGCTCCTTGCATACCCATCATCCACTTAGAAGTAGATGGAGTAGCATCATTGATCAACAATACTACATCCGAGCTGGTCACGGTATTGACTGCCGGATGATTGCCCAAAGCGTCATTAGTCACTTTATAAAAACTCAATTGATCCGCAGTACTCAGCGGCGTCAAACTTTGATTAGTCAGCTCCGCATTCAATGCATCAAACTCTGTATCTGTAAAGTAAAATCGAACATCCACTGTTTGTCCAGGACTTGGCTGAACGTTTGGCGCTACTTCCCAACTCCGATTAAAAATAACTGCACCCGTTGGATTCTTGATAAAACAATCTCCGGCCACGCCACAATCTTTTTCATAAAAACTTGCGATTGGATTTTGTGTTTCAACACTTATTCCATTTACAGGAATAACGGCTCCAGAACTACCTGTTTTTAAAGACAATAATAATTCTCCTGTACAGCTACAATAGTGAGTCCATCCATTTGCATCGGTGTTGACATAATCTGAGCCAGTCTGTCCTGTTGTTGAAGCAATAGTTGCTAGACTTGGATCACAAACCAATCCCAACCAATATGCAGAACCAGATGTACTTCCTTTATCATCATCTTCATAAGCTCCGGCAAAAACGTTGCTACTATTTATAGATACACTTTCTCCAAACTGATCATCAATAGCAGCATCTGCAGCCGTTACTTTTTTAAGTTGCCCCCAGTTACTCGGTCCTCCAAAATTTTGTTCATAAAAATAGGCTGCACCTTTATTACTATCATTTCCTGGTGCCCCAACTACTAAATCGGTATTCTCGATGGAAACGCTTCTTCCAAAAAAGTCATTCGCAACTCCATCACTTCCTGTTACTTTTGCGACTTGTCCCCAATTACTGAATCGAAAAAAGGTATAAGCAGCTCCTTTATTCGAAGAATCTCCGTCGGCACCTACTGCTAAATTAATGAGAGAAATAGAAACACTCACTCCAAAGTTATCACCAGGATTCGCATCAGCAGCATTCAGTTTTTTAACCATGCCCCAATTATCCGTTCCACCTTGATCTTTGCTATGAATAAAAACAGAACCAGTATTGCTATCATCTCCTTTTGAACCAATGGCAGCATATGTTCCAAAAATAGAGACGCTAAAACCAAAATTATCATCGACAGCTCCCGTTGACTCTGTTAGCTTTACTAGTTGTCCCCAGTTGTCCGCTCCACCTTCATCCTTTTCAAAAATATAAGCAGAACCAGATTCACTTCCTTTATCGTCATCACCATAAGCCCCTACTATAATATGGTCTCCATTCAAACTTAGGCTAGCGCCAAAATAATCATCCGAATCAGCATCAGCTGCAACTAATATTTTAAATTCTCCCCAATTATCGGTTCCGCCTTCATCCTTTTTAAAAATATAAACAGCACCTGCACCTGAAGTTTTTTCATGAGCACCTACGATTACATAATCACCAGAAATGAAAACGGCATGTCCGAAAGCATCTCCAGCAGCTCCATCAGAAGCCGTTAGTTTTTTAAGCATTCCCCAGTTATCCGTTCCTCCTTGGTTGCGCGCCAATAAATAAGCCGCACCTGCATTGGAGCCATTGTCATCATCAGCCCAAGCGCCAATAATAGCATAGTCACCATAAATGGAAACACTTTTTCCATAATTGTCTTCAGCCTCGCCATCTGTAGCGATTTGCTTTAGTTTTTGACTCCAACCTTGAGCCGAAGAGATTGAGATATTAAAAAAGAAGCAAGAACAAAGGAAGGTAAATACAGTAAATGTAAAGTTAATCTGAGTGTGTAAATTTTTTCTCATCGATATTAAGGGTTTATTCGTCTTTCTTTTGCTAGAACTAATTTCTGCAAATTTTATTTGTCAAATTACCACTTCAAAATATTAGGTTTTGAAATGTTTTATAAAAAGTTATTGCGCTTTTCGAAAATTAAAACAGCTCCTTTTAAATGAAAATTCTTTCATTGAGAGTTGATTTATTCGAAATTTTTCAGTCATTTTAAGAGAAAGATATCTGAGCAGAGTGAACCAATTTTTATGCCACAAAACTGCCCCAACCAAACAAAAGAAAGCAAAACAACTATTTCGCCATCAATTATTCTACAAACCCAAATTTGTGACAAGCAAAATGAGAACAAAAATTGGTTCTTTATAATATGTCATAAAAGTCCTAAGCACATCATTTATGTCAGTTACCAAGAAAAATAAAATTCAAAAAGCAATATTATTCAAGCATTAATACTACTTTGAGAAATAAAACCGATCGACTTTTTTCTACCGCACAGCTTGGTGAGATGTTTATCGCTTGAGCTTTGACAAAAAAACTAGGATTCGCAATTTTTGATTCCTGAATATTGTATAAAAAAGTCTATCCTTTTTAGTTAATTGTGATGACGTGTTTTAATTCAATAACAAATGTGCACCGTATCTTATATACCACAATCGAGGAATCAATTTATCTTAACTTCTAATCGAGATGAAAGTGCCAAACGATCCTCTCCAGATATAGCAACTCAATCTAAAGATGAGGTGGAACTTCTTTTTCCTAGAGATAAAGGTGCAGGTGGAACTTGGATTGCAATAGCCAATACGGATCGTGTCGTTTGCTTACTCAACGGAGCTTTTGAAAAACATCAGCACCAACCACCCTATCGAAAAAGTAGAGGGATCATGGTTTTAGAGTTTTTTAATTATCCTAGTGCGCATTCCTTTTTTGAAAATTATGAATTTGAAGGCATGGAGCCTTTTACAATGATCATTATTGAGAATGAACAATTATTAGAATTTCGTTGGGACGAAAAAAATATACACATTAAAGAACTAGATCGTCATCAACCTCATATTTGGTCTTCTTCTACCTTATATAATGATCCAATCCAAAAGAAACGAAAGAAGTGGTTTACCCAGTGGCAAAAAGAAAATGAATTTGGGCTTGATTCGATTTTACATTTCCATAAAAATGCTGGAGAAGGAAATCCTGCAAATGATCTGATCATGAATCGAAACAATATCGTACAAACTGTTAGCATTACGAGCATCATTAAAAATCACCGCAGTATCGAATTACAATATCATGATTTGATTCATTCAAATTTTCAACAAAAAGAAATCGAATTACAACGTGAATCCTTGGAATTTCATCAAAAGTAAGCCGACCTTTATCAAGCTACTCAATTGGGAATATTGGCCTGCCAAAATGTTTTATCTCCCGATGTGGGTTTACCTACCTTACCTCCAATTAAGGTCTGGCCATCCTTGTTTTTTTACCGCTACTAATCCCGGTATTGAAACTGGAGGATTAGGATTGGAATCAAAATTCAAAACAATAGAAAACATTCCTGATTCCTTAAAACCTAAAACTGTTTTTGCCCCCAATGGAATAGCATTCGATCAAGTCGAAAAACAATTGTGTCAAGCCGCTATTGAATATCCAATCATTGCCAAACCAGATATTGGATACCGAGGATTGTTGGTTAAAAAAATTGAATCGCCCGCAGCACTGCGTTCTTATTTAGCAGCCTATCCCATTGACTTTATTTTACAAGAATTCATTCAAGGCTTAGATGAATTTGGTGTCCTTTATTATCGTTTTCCTTGGGAAAAATCAGGAAGCATTTCTTCTCTAACGCTCAAAGACTTTCTTCATGTAACAGGTGATGGAATATCTTCTGTTCGAGAATTGATCATTGCCAAACCACGAGCTTCATTACAACTAGAACGATTAGAAACAACGCAACCAGATTTATTGAATACCATTCCTGCAAAAGGAAACCGCATTCCACTCGGCGTCATTGGCAATCATTCTAAAGGCACTCATTTTATCAATGGGAATCAACACATCGATCAACAATTGGTCAAAACTTTTGATCAAATCACCAATCAAATTGACGGACTCTATTATGGTAGATACGATCTGAAATGCAGCAGTCTGGATGCGCTAAAAAAAGGAGAAGACATTGTCATCATCGAGATCAATGGTGTTTGTTCAGAACCTACTCATATTTATGATGCAAAACAAACCAATTACTTTCGCGCCCTACGCGATATTGTCAAACATTGGAATATCATTTATCAAATCAGCAAAGCCAATCGAAAACGAGGTATTCATTGTATGCCACCAAAAGAGATGATTCAACGTTTTTGGCACTTAAATAAATATATGAAAAAATTGGGGTGAGTTTTCTTTGACTAGTGGCTTAGTAAGCCAACAGACTCAGGATCATGAAACCATAACAAACTATAAATTGGCATAAAATACGCCTTGGTGATTCATGAATGTACCATCCTTTTTATTTAAGTCCAATTTTCCTCCTTCAAAATTAGTTGCAAGCAAGCCCAATTCCTGAAAGATACAAGCCGTCGCTGCAAAGTCCCATATACTCCCTCCACCGTTTTCTTTTTTGGAAAGCTTTAACATACATGCTGGACCATTTTCCAGTACATGGATGGCATTCAAGACGGAGCCCGCTCCAGCCATTTCTTTTATCCCTTGTAAATTCAACTTCCTTACATTTTCATTGAGCAAATTTTCGATATCAGCAGCATTAGGTGTGTCCTTCAACTCTCGATCCGTCACATAGGTTAAATGATTATTCGCATTTTTAATTTTCCAGAGATCATCATTTTTATAAACTCCATTTCCTTTGACAGCATGATACAATGTATCTGTACTAGGATCAAAAACTACTCCGATGTAAGGGGTACCGTCTTTTGCGATCAAAGCAATGGAAACTGAAAAACCTGGTCGTTTATTGATAAAAGCAAGCGTCCCATCCATGGGGTCAATACACCAAAAAAAATCCTTTTTGAATCGACTATGATCATCTTCGGTTTCCTCGGATAAAAGTGCTAGATCAAATTGCTCACAAGTAGGAAGTAAATAAGAAAGAATTATTGTTTCACATTTTTTATCTACCTCAGTGACGACCTGTGAGGCATAGCTTGTCCCTCCCTTCTTTTTCTCTACCAAAACATCATTATTAACATACTGTTGTATGACTTTTCCTGCGGAAAGAGCGGCCTTGATTGCTATATTGCTTAATTGTATCAAATCCATTACTATAGACTTTTGATTACTGCCCTTGTTACCCGTTCACTATAACTGTTAATCTTCCAATGACTAGGACTCCATCCTTTTAGAAAACGATGAAAGTCTGCCCAAGCAACTCGATATAAAGACCGCCATTCTTTTTCTAGTGCCTCATTTCTTTCCGAAAGTTCATTTT
>CAYTVR010000005.1:0-26939 GCA_964441245.1 uncultured Saprospiraceae bacterium
GTAGAAAATAATTATTTTTCATTTTGATCAATATTAATATACTGAATAATTAATAGGAATATTGGAAGACGACAAGGAGATTTAGAGATATTAGAAATTTGAGCTAATGATAAATTATATCAAAAATTATTGCTTAGGCAAAGTAATTTTGATTTTCTCTATTCGACGTTTCGTAACAGAAACGATTTTAAATTGATATTGATTGTATGGAATCTCTCTATTTACTTTAGGAATTTGACCAACGATTTCTAAAATCATTCCTGCAAATGAATCTGCTTCTCCCTTTATCTCATCAAAAGTATTGGTATCCACACCGATGACTCGGCAAACATCATTCAGTAATGTCTTTCCTTCAAAAATATAATTAAAGTCATCTATTTTTCGGAAATCTACTTCCTTTGCATCGTCAAACTCATCTCGAATTTCTCCAATCACCTCTTCCATAATATCCTCTAAAGTTACCAATCCAGAACTTCCTCCATATTCATCGACCACTATGGCCATGTGCAGCCGTTGCTTTTGAAATTCTTTTAACAGATCATTGATTTTTTTTGCTTCCGGAATGTACAATACATTAGGGCGAATAAATACTTGCCATTCGAAATCTTTTTTCTCCTCTAAATGGCCTAACAAATCTTTTACATAAAGTATGCCTGTAATATTATCAAAGTCTTCATCAAAAACTGGAATTCTCGAAAACCCAGATTCTCGGATTACTTTCATCAATTCATTAAACTGAATTCGAAAATCTACAGCGATCACATCTACTCTAGAACGCATGATTTGTTTCGCTGTCGTTTCTCCAAATTTTACAACCCCCTTTAAAATATCAATTTCTTGCTCTGCATTTTTATCATCTTTAACGGTCAGTTCAATCGCATTGTCAATATCTTCTTTACTCGCTATGCTCGATGTCTTTTTAACTAATCGATTTTCAATTAAGCTCGTTCCCTTGACCAAAAATCGACTTAATGGTTGAAAAAAACTATTTAGCCCAAGTAAAGTACCCGACATCATTTTTGCTAACTTGACGTTATTCAACTTCGCATAAACTTTAGGAGCTACTTCACCAAACAAAACTAACAAGAAAGTTACGCCAATTACCGTGATGATAAAATGAATACAAACACCTACAGAAACACCCAAGATCGTAGCAGGAAAAAAGCTTAAAGCTGTATTAGCCCAATTTTCACAAGTCTCCACAGGTATCAAACCTCTCAATATAAAATCAGAAATAACAACAATTCCAATATTGATAAAATTATTACTAATCAATATCGTAGCTAATAATGTACGAGGCGTATCTTTTAGTTTGATAATGTTTTGTGAAGCTGGTGTATTTTCCTGTTCTAGTTTTTCAAGATCATTAGGAGTTAATGAAAAAAAAGCCACTTCAGAACTGGAAACCATTGCAGAACACAAAAGCAAAATAATCACCAAGACAACCAAAGCGGCCACACTTAAAATGGGCATAGTTGCCAATGGGACAAATAGAAGGGAATATTTTAAAAAACTTTGGTCAGGTTCAGGTTCCAATAGACTGATTTAGTAAAAAAATCAATAAGTATTTTAAGGTGTAAGTCTTCAATAAAGTCATTAAATTTTACACCTTAAAATACAATTTCAATTTAGAATGGCAGATCATCATCCGCTGCAGCAGTCTCTGTTGCCGTAGTCGTATTAGTCGATGTTTCCACTGTAGAAGTTACAGGAGGAGCATTTTCAGCAGAAGGCATATTAGTATTATATTCTCCACCACTTCCTTCACGTTTTTCTAAAAGTCGAAGCGTGTTTGCTACAACCTCTGTAATATATTTATCGTTACCTTCTTTGTCCTGATATTTCCGGTGAGTCAATTTACCTTCGATAAATACTAATTTTCCTTTTTTCAAATCTTTTTCAGCACGATCTGCAAGTTGTCTCCAACAAGCAATATTATGCCATTCTGTTTTGGTCACCCATTCTCCAGTATTTTTATCTTTATAATTTTCATTAGTAGCAACTGAAAATGTCGCCACTCCTGTACCATTATCAAAACGTCTTACTTCTGGGTCCCGACCTAAATTTCCAATCAAGGTAACTTTATTAATCATTATTTTAATATTTAAGGTTTAAAAAGGGCTGCAAATTTCGGAAAATTTACAACAATTAGCTAATCTTTTATGATTTAAAGTAATTCTAAATATAATGAATTATCCTGTAAATACCTATCAATTATCTTAGGAAATGCGTAGCTATTCAAGTTTTTTCGTTCAATTTTTTGATATAAATCTGTACCTAATTCCGCCTTAAGCGGTACTTGGATTTCCCAAAAAACAGCAATAATTTTTCGATGGGTCAATAACTGTTGAAAAAGTTTAGAAAGTTTTAATAATTTGATGCCTGCATTTGAATTCAACTTAAGGTAAAAATCATTTTTCTCTAATTCTTCTTTACTCATCAAACCTGGACCTTCAATCAAAGGAAATTCATATAAATTTTGCCAAATATCTTTTTGAGTTCTTTTATGGATGTAAGTATAATTTCCTTGATTAATCACCAAATAATTAAAATACCGCGTTTGCTTTTTAATTTTTTTAGTCTTTATCGGTAGGGTAGTCACTTTCCTATTTAATAGTGCTTTACATTTTTTTTGAAGCAAACATGAAGTACATTTAGGCTTTTTAGGTGTACAATGTGTAGCACCAAAATCCATGATAGCTTGGTTGTAACTCCCTGGTTGATTGGTGTCGATCAGATCTTGGGCTAATTGAGCAAATTCTTTTTTCCCTTCTGTAGAATCAATTGGTGTTTCGATTCCAAAAAATCTAGATAACACTCGATACACATTTCCATCGACAACAGCATATGGCAAATTATAAGCAAAAGAAGCAATCGCAGCCGCAGTATAAGGTCCAACTCCTTTTAGTTTTAAAATTTCAGCATGTGTTGTTGGAAAAACACCCTTCTTTTCTTGGGCTATTATTTTCGCAGTAGCGTGTAAATTACGTGCACGTGAATAATAACCCAGACCTTCCCATAATTTCATTACCTCATCTTCAGGTGCATTTGCCAAATCCTTTACGGTCGGATAATTTTCGCGAAAGCGTTCATAATAAGGTAGACCTTGCTCAACCCTCGTTTGTTGCAAAATGATTTCTGATAACCAAATTAGATAAGGATCTTTTTCCCCTTTCCAAGGCATGGGTCGTTTATTGGTGGCAAACCATTTCATTAATTGCTTGGTAAATATCTTTCTCATATCATGTCGAAGATACAGGAATCATTTTGAATATTACAACTGATGTTGCTTTATAGTTTTTTTAAAAAATAGTTTCTCTTTTTTGCAATAGTCCTAAACGCAAAAATCAGAAACCGCAATTGCAGTTTCTGATTTTCATTAACCAGACAAGTAAAACTAATATTAGTTTATGACCCTGTTTGTAATTTACTTTTAATTTTATCTAAGCTGCCGTAGTGTTTCAAAACCGTATTTTTTAATTCCTTTCTTGCAAAAAATATTCGGCTCTTCACTGTACCTAATGGCAAATCTAATTGTTCTGCTATTTCTTGATATTTATATCCTTGATAATGCATTAGAAATGGTACACGAATAGTTTCTTCCAAAGCCCCAACAATTTTATACAACTCTTCCATCATAATATTAGATTCCGCTCCATTTTCAGTAGCGTTTGATCCTGAGTTGATGTAATACAAATTATCTGTAGAATCAATGATGGTTTTAGACTTAGACTTTTTACGATAATTATTGATGAAAATATTTTTCATAATCGTAAAAGTCCACGCTTTGAAATTCGTACCAGTACGAAATTTATCGCGATTATTCATTGCTCTAAATGCAGTTTCCTGATATAGATCCTTAGCATCTTCTCCATTCTTCGTTAAATTATATGCAAAAGAATGAAGCAACTTAGATAAATTATCAAACTTTTTATCGAATTCTAAAATTGACATAATGTAATGGTTTTTTGTGAAATAATGGTGTTGACTCTCTTTCCACAATTGTTTAGACAAAGATACGAATTTGTTAAACAAAAAACAACGAAAAACTAAACAACAGGGACATCGCTTTTGATTATATTCAGATATAAGCAATCTATTCTTAACTACAAACAGTTGAATATCAACAATATAGAATTAACGAAACAAACTTATTAAAAGTATTTAACTTTCAATAATTTTTGAAAATAAGTCTGCGCAAAGACACTTAAAACTGTGTAAAATCAACAAAATGGCCCAATTACGGGTATTTCACCTTAATGATAAATTAGACGAGAAATAGACTATTTCTGTGCTCGAAACACTAAAATCAGTGCTATTGCAAAAAAGATAAGATTAGGAATCCAAACACCTAGTAGGGGAGACAAACTTTCGTTAGTGGCAAAAGTAGTTGAAAACTTAGATAGAAAAATATAAACGGCTCCAATAGCAACACCAAGAGATAAATGAAATCCCATTCCTCCCCTGACTTTTCGAGAAGCAACCGCTACCCCAATCAGTGTCAAAATAAGAATAGTAAAAGGCTCTGCAGTACGACGATGTAATTCTACTTCATATTTTTTGATATTTCCGACCCCTCTTTCTCGCTCAGAATTAATAAAAGCTTTTAAGGTTTTAGTATCCATCATTTCTTTGTGATTCTCATAGCGTACAAAGTCTGCTGGAGTTAGATTAATTGTGGTATCTATAGAAGAGCCTTCTCCGTTTATAAAGGTCTCTTGATTTCCATCAAAAGATCGAGCGGTATAGTTTTTAACTTTCCACTTATCAGGAGGGCCAAGCCATTCAGCACTTTCTGCTTTTAATAAATAAACCAACTCACTTTTATTGAACTGCTCAATTCTAAAATCTATCGCTTTTTTAGAATTTTTATTATAATGATCAATGTAAATTTTGGTATTAGGATTTATAAAAAGGTGTACATCATGAGTCTTACCTTTATCACTATATTTCCAAATATATTTGTGTTGAAAATCATAATGAATCTTATTTCCTATCGGAATAAAAATATGATTTCCGACCAAATGCAATGCAAAGATAAAACTACCTGCAATCAAATAAGGTCGCAATAATCTTCCAAAACTTACACCAGCATTTAAAATAGAAATGATCTCAGAGTTATAGGCCATTCGAGAAGTGAAAAAGACTACTGATATCAAAGCATATAATGGAAACAACAAACCATTGATCCATAAAATCCAATTCAAATAATATTCTCCTAAAATTTGTAGAAAGGTAACATCTTCTTCTATAAAGTCCTCAATCTTATCACTCAAATCAATAACAATCGAGATCAATGTAAAAATGATAACGACAAAGAAAAAAGTAGATAAATACTTTTTGATAATATACTTATCGAGAATTTTTAGCATTCGCTGAATATCAATTTAAACAAATCATTTTTAGACGACTTCGATATGAAACTATATTATAACTGCTTTTGAGTGAAAATCTGTATAAATAATTTTTATTTAAGAATCTGGATAAGAGAAAATGTGAAGTAAATCTATTTGTCATTGGGATTTACATAAACGATTATATCCTTTCGTTTGCCTAAGAATTATTAACTTTTCAACAAACATTATTCTTATATCGCAATTTTTTGAAATGACGATCTCGTTCCAAAAAACTAAAGTCTTCTTTGTAAATCAACTACAATACTATCTTTCCAACTTAAAAAATCTCCTTTTTGGATATGTTCCCGAGCTTGATTCACTAACCACAGATAAAAACTAAGATTATGTAGACTGGCAATCTGAGCACCTAGTAATTCTTTTGAATGAATCAAATGTCTTAGGTAGGCTTTCGTATGTACTCGACTTGTCGTGCATGGTCCATCTTCATCAATCATAGTGAAATCATCTTTCCATTTTTTATTTTTAATGTTGATGATTCCATGTCTAGTATATAATAATCCGTGTCGAGCATTTCTGGTAGGCATCACACAATCGAACATATCGATTCCTAAAGCAATGCATTCCAAAATATTAACAGGAGTGCCAACGCCCATTAAATAGCGAGGTTTTTCTTTTGGCAAAATATTACAAACGATATCCGTTACTCTGTACATCTCTTCTGCTGGTTCTCCGACAGACAATCCTCCTATCGCATTCGCTTCTCTCCCAAAATCAGCAATTGTTTTAGCAGATTCTTTTCGTAAATCGTCATAGGTTGAGCCTTGAACGATCGGTACTAAAGTCTGTTTATAATCATATAAAGGGTCGACTTGGTCAAAATGATCACAACAACGTTTGAGCCAACGATGAGTCATATGCATTGACTTTTTTGCATAACGATGATCGCAAGGATAAGGAGTACATTCATCAAAAGCCATGATGATATCCCCTCCTATATTTCGCTGAATATCCATCACATTTTCTGGTGTGAAAAAATGTCTAGAACCATCTATATGTGATTGGAAGGTAACGCCTTCCTCTTTTATTTTTCTTCGATGACTCAAAGAATAAACTTGATAACCACCACTGTCAGTCAAGATCGGTCGATCCCATCCATTGAATTTATGCAATCCTCCACCTTTATTCAATACCTCAATTCCTGGACGAAGGTATAAATGATAGGTATTTCCCAAAATAATTTCAGCCTTCACCTCTTCTTTTAGCTCAGCCATATGGACACCTTTTACAGTTCCGACAGTTCCAACAGGCATAAAAATGGGTGTTTGAATACTTCCATGATCCGTTTCCACCAAACCAGTTCTGGCGGCAGAATGAGCATCCTTATGTTCTATATTAAATTTCATCCAGTCAATCTATTTCTATCTAAACTAAGTAATATTCCTATCAGAATCGTGAAGCCAATCATAGATGATCCACCATAACTAATAAAAGGTAATGGAATACCGATAATAGGAACTAAGCCCATGGTCATTCCAATATTTATAAAAAAATGAAAGAAAAGAATTCCCGCTACACCATAAGCATAAATTCGAGAAAAATCAGATCTTTGCCTTTCGGCTAAAAGTGTTATTCTAATCAATAATAAAAAAAATAATCCGACTATACCAATCGTTCCAATAAAGCCTTGTTCTTCCCCGACGGTACAAAAAATAAAGTCTGTTGTTTGCTCAGGAACATAATTCAACTTAGTCATCGTTCCTTGCAAAAATCCTTTACCTTGTAAACCACCAGATCCGATACTCATCTTGGATTGTAATACATTATAAAGCGAACCTTGTGGATCACAAAGTGAGGGACGTAACCAAACATTAATTCGATCTTGTTGATGTCTTTCTAAAATATTATTAAAGGTATAATTAGAGATCGTCGCAAATACACTTCCTAAGACTAAGAGTGCAAAAATAGGTTTCAATAAATGTTGCCGCCGTTCTCTCCATTGTAAATAAGCTAGTCCAATTAATAAAACCAAATTGATTCCTAAAACTGGGTATAAAACACCTTGACTCGCTCCTATAACTGAACCCGCAGTAATTAAAATTAATCCGCCAAACCAATACATTTTATTTTTATGATAAAACAACATGATCATCATTCCCAATAACATCAATCCTATAATGATATAATAGGGATCATAAACCAATCCTAAAATGAAAACAGTGAGCGATGAAATTCCAAAAATGTACAAGTTAACCGAAGCTCCTTCTCTAAAAAAAACAATCAAAAAAGATAAGAATATTAAAGCAGATCCTGCATCAGGTTGTAACATGATTAAAGCAATCGGCAGAAAAATGATACCGAAAGCAATCAATTGTGTACGAAGATTGATCAGTTTTGTATTGTAAGTACTTAGGAATCCCGCTAGAGCAATATTGGTTGCCACCTTGGCAAATTCAGATGGTTGTATGGTAAAACCCAACAAAGAAAACCACGAGGTCGCACCTTTTACTTTAATACCCAGTACAAGTACTAACAGTAGTAAGACCATGCCTATCGCATAAATAAGATAGGCAAAGGTGCGCCAAAAATTACCATCAATAAATAAAATGAATAATAAAAGAAGAAAGGAAATACCAATGAACATCGTCTGTTTACCAATATTGGTACTCAGGGTAAAGACCATTTCAGCTATCGTCAAATCATCGTCATAGCCCACCGTAAAAATCATCAACCAACCAACACCCACTAAGCTGAGATATAACCAGAAAGTCATCACATCTAGATTTCCAAATCCAGAAACTTTTCGTCGTCCACTCATTTAGTATGATTAAATACTGCTTATGATTATTTAAAAGAAAAGAAAACCTATTTAAAAAAATGATTACTCTTCTATCTTACTCTTAAGTACCAATAAGTTCTCTTGGGTTGATATTATTATCTTTTGCAGGATATGCACTAGGATAGTCTCTTTTCAAAACGTAAAGCAATCTAGCTGCTTCTAACTTAGTTGAAAAAGCGCCAACTTTTAATTTATAATATGGTTTTTCATGCGTCCAATCTACACGAATTTGAGGATAACCGCTTTGAAATTTTCGTTTCTCGTTTTCTAATTTTCTACGATCTGTGGTCGCCAAAATTTGTATTCGCCAACCATCTACCGCATTTTTAGTTTGATTGATTTGCGTTCGACGAAACATCATTCTAGTCACTATATTATCTTCATCTACAATCACGCTTTGCGCAAAGCCCGAAGGCATTCCAATAAAAATTAAGAAAAATGTAGTTAAAAAATATTTCATCATTTTAATATTAGTAGTTGCTCAAATTTTAATTCTTTCTGTGATTTGTTGAGCAGTGCTTATGAAAATTTTATGCATTACTCTCCATTGCAATACCCGAAGAACATCCTACACGATCCGCGCCTGCTTCAATTATATTTTGAATGTTCTTTATCGTATGAACCGTTGCAGATGCTTTTATTTTAATCTTCTCTGGAAGATATCTTCTTAAGAGTTTTACTGTTTCTAAACTTTCTTCTCCTTCCAACATTCCTGTAGATACTCTAACAAAATCTACTCCTTTTTCTGCTCCAATCTCACAGAGTTGTTTAATTTCCTCTTGAGTCAACAAACTCGTTTCAAAAATTAATTTAATGATTTTACCTTTAGAATGTGCCGCAAGTGTTGTACTGTCAATATCATTTTTGACATGCGCCCAATCTCCTTTTTTAACGGCATTAATATTCACCACTACTTCTACTTCATCCACTTCATCATTAACCGCTCGTTTGATTTCCTCAACTTTCGCTGGTGTCGCTGAATATCCCATTGGAAATCCAATGACCGTCACTACCTTTACTGGGCTATCTTTTAATAACCGAGCTGCATCTCTAATATAATAAGGCGGAATACAAACAGCTTTAAACTCATGTACTATCGCTTCTTCACAAACCTGCTTAATATCATCTAAGGTACAATCCGGTTTTAAGATTGTATGATCTATAAAACTTGCCACATTCATCTAAGTAGTATCTTTTCTTGAAATTGTTTTCAAACGTTGGGCTAAATCAAGCCTCTACGCAAGATATTATAAAAAAGTGAATAACAATAACCTTTACTATGAAATATTAGTTTTCTATTTTCAAAATTAGAGCATTTTAAAAATTTATCTTAGCTTGAAAATCAATAGTTTGTGGTTCTAAAGAACTAAAAATTAATGCGTTTAGTGGGCTAAATAAATTCTTTTTCAGGAACACAGGCCTGTCCCGATAAAATTATCATGGTTCGTAAAATATTGGTTCTCAGGCAATAAAAATCTAAGATTCATGAGGCCTTACTGGGCGAACTAAATTTAAACCTACACTTAACATTCAATCGCTAGTTTCACTATTTTAATCAGAACTAAGCTATTCATATATAACAAAAGTCAGCAATTGAATCTAATTGCTGACTTTTATTTTTTTTATATAAAAAAAATAGATCTTAAGCTCGGCCGTGGCATTGTTTATATTTTTTTCCACTTCCGCAAGGACAAGGTGCATTTCTTCCAACTTTCTTTTCCATTCGTTTAAATGTTTCTGGTTTACGTCGACCCTGACCTGCAGCGGCAGCAGCAGCTTTTGCCGCTCCACCATCTTCTCTTTTATTCGTACTCACTTTACTCAGATCTGTTTTCTGTTCTTTTGCTTCTTCCAAATTCCGTCCATCTCTAAAAACTAAAGTTCCTTTTGCTAAATAAGAAGTAGCCTGCTCGTTGATTTGATATACCAATTCTTCAAATAAGGTAAAAGCCTCCATTTTATAAACTACTAAAGGATCTTTTTGCTCGAAAGAAGCAGCTTGAACCGATTCCTTCAATTCATCCATTGATCGCAAATGTTCTTTCCAACTATCATCTATAATCGCTAAAGCAACTGCTTTTTCAATATCAGTCATAATCGACTTTCCATCTGTTTTATCTGCTACCGCTAAATCTGCAGAAATTCCTAATGGCTTAGGTCTTCCGTCTGTAAATGGAATGGCAATTCGTTTATATTGATGACCTTGATTCTTGTACACATCTCGAATAACTGGAAGTAATACCTCTGCAATTTTTGAACTTTTACGATCATAAAATTCTAAAAATTGTGTCTGATAACGTTCCACTATTTCTGCCTCGTCACCTTCGTTGAAATCAACTGCTTCTATTTCCGGATCAATTCCAACCAGTCGCATAGAGTCTCGTCGGAATGTTTCGAAATTACCTCCTTGTCGATGTTCTATGACTAAATATTCCGTCAAGGACGTAAACATGTTGTGCAAATCAACGGATAAACGATCACCAGATAAAGCATTATTTCTCTTGGAGTAAATCGCTTCTCTTTGAATGTTCATAACATCATCATATTCCAGCAATCGCTTTCGAATACCGAAGTTATTTTCTTCCACTTTTTTCTGCGCTTTCTCTATAGATTTAGAGACCATTGAATGTTGAATAACTTCTCCTTCTTGGTGTCCCATTTTATCCATCAACTTAGCAATTCGTTCTGATTGGAACAACCGCATCAAATTATCTTCTAAAGAAACATAAAATTGAGAACTACCCGGATCTCCTTGTCGACCTGCCCGACCTCTTAACTGTCTATCTACCCGACGAGAATCATGTCGCTCTGTACCAATAATTGCCAAACCTCCTGCGGCTTTTACTCCTTCAGAAATTTTGATATCTGTTCCACGACCCGCCATATTCGTTGCAATTGTCACTTTACCTGGTTGCCCCGCTTCAGCTACGATATCTGCTTCCCGTTGATGTTGTTTGGCATTCAATACATTATGATCAATTCCTTTCATTTTGAGCATTCGGCTCAACTTTTCAGAAATATCTACGGATGTGGTACCGACCAAAACCGGTCTTCCTGCATTACTCAAATCGACAATCTCATCGATGACTGCATTAAATTTTTCTCTTGCCGTTTTAAAAACCAAATCATCTCGATCATCTCGAATGATTGGTTTATTGGTCGGGATGACCACTACATCCAATTTATAAATTTCCCATAGCTCACCTGCTTCAGTCTCCGCAGTTCCTGTCATTCCAGCTAGCTTATGGTACATTCTAAAATAGTTTTGCAAAGTAACCGTTGCATAAGTTTGCGTCAAGTCGCCTACTTCTACATTTTCTTTCGCTTCCAATGCTTGATGCAAGCCATCTGAATATCTTCGGCCTTCCATCATCCGGCCTGTTTGCTCATCTACAATTTTTACTTGTCCATCCATTACTACATATTCCTCATCTCTTTCGAATAAAGTATAGGCTTTTAATAACTGATGAATAGAATGTAAACGTTTTGATTTTGCAGAATAATCGTAGATCAATTTATCTTTTGCTTCTCCTCTTTCTTCTTCAGACATCTCTTCATTTGATTCAATTTCCATCAAAGACGTCGCCATGTCAGGCATGATAAAAAAGTTAGGATCTTCTCCACCTTTGGCCAAGAATTCTGCTCCTTTTTCCGTTAAATCAATCGTTCTTGTTTTTTCTTCAATGGTAAAAAGAAGCGGTTCATCAACTAAATGCATGTTTTTGGATTGTTCCTGCATGTAGTGATTTTCTGCTTTCTGCAGATTTACTTTAATTCCTTCTCCACTTAGGTATTTAATTAAAGGTCTATTTTTTGGTAACGCTCGGTGAGCTCTTAATAAAGCCATTCCGGATTCTCCTTCTTCCACACCAATATAGCCATCATTAAAGTGACTTTTAGCTTCCGCTAAATATTGAGTTGCTAACTTACGTTGAGCAGCGATCAGTCTTTCTACTCTAGGCTTTAGTAATTCATATTCTTGTTCTTCCGAACCTTTTGGAACTGGTCCAGATATAATCAATGGTGTTCGGGCATCATCCACTAAAACAGAATCAACCTCATCAATCATGGTATAATGATGCTTACGCTGCACTCTTTCTTCACTAGATCGAACCATGTTATCTCTTAGATAATCAAACCCATATTCGTTATTCGTTCCGTAAGTGATATCTGCTCGATAAGCATTATACCGTTGTTTGGAGTGTGGTTTATGTTTGTCGATACAATCAACTGTCAATAACAAAAATTCGAAAATAGGTCCAACCCATTCTCCATCACGACGAGCCAGATAATCATTGACTGTAATCACGTGTACACCTTCTCCACTCAAGCCATTCAAATAGGCTGGAAGTGTGGCTACCAATGTTTTTCCTTCACCTGTTGCCATCTCCGCAATTTTTCCATCATGCAAAACCATTCCACCAATCAACTGAACATCGTAGTGTACCATGTTCCAGACAATTTCTCCACCAGCTGCCGTCCAAGTATTTTTCCAGTTCGCTTTATCCCCATCAATTAAAATATAATTTTTCTGTGCAGCTAAATCCCTATCATGTTCTGTAGCTGTTACCGTCATCGTTTCATTGTTGGTAAACCGATAACAAGTTTCTTTAACCACTGCAAATGCTTCTGGAAGGATTTCTTTTAATACATCTTCTAAATGCTTATCGCGTTCTTCTTTGAGTCTATCGATCTCTTTGAAAAGTTCTTCCTTTTGGGAAAAATCTTCCTCCGTACGCGATTCCTCTTCTATTTTTTTAATATCAGCATCAATTCCGGCCAAATGCTCTGCGATTCGTTCTCTGAATTCTAGAGTCTTTCCTCTCAGTTCATCATTACTTAAGCTTTTCAATCGCTCGTATTCTTGATTGATTTCCTCGACGATCGGAGTATAATTTGCTACATCTCGGTCATACTTGGTTCCGAAAATTTTACCGATAGATTTACTAATAAAGTTGAACATAATTGTATTGATTAAAAGCCAATAATTGACTTAAGTGATCAGAAGGAATATTGCAGTTGTTTTAAATATAACTCACTAAGACAACTACCTATTTTAAACTAGTTTTGAAAAGCATTGTTGCCTTTATAGTAATCATAAAACTACGTACTAGCTTATAAAACGTCAAAGATACAGAATGTACTTTGTTCCACACATTTTGTACCATTCCAAAAAGTATAAAATTTTACGCCAAAATGACGCCTTCATTAACAAGTTAACTGACAGATTGCCAATTTACAACTAATCTGGAATGAGAATATCCAAGATTTTGTCAAATAAGCTATTTTTATTATTTATTACCTGAATACCTATATAAAATGATCAAGTCCCTTACAAAGTTTTCTTTTTACTTCGCTTTTTTTCTTTTGTTATTTTTCTCTGCATGTAATTTTTCAGATACCCAAAACATTAAAGATTTTTATTTTCCTTTCGAGGATCTAAAAAATGGGAGAGTCTACGAATATCGTCCTATCAATGATCAAAATCAACCTGTTGAATATTGGTATTACCGGACGGTTGAAAGTGACAGTGCTACTTACTTTACAGGAAATTACTATGATCATAACTTTGTCGTTCGTCAATTTTCGAATGAAGAGGTCATTTCAAATGGCACTTTGTTACATAGCTATTTTTTATACCAAACTGATTCTTTAGGGCTTCAAACACAAGTACCTGCTATTATTGAATCGGGAAATGTTTTTCCTTTTGAAGTAAAAGATTCATCAGGTGTATTTTTGATGAAATTGAAATGGATTTTTCAAGAAGAACCTGAGATCAGTACGACACTTATTCGCAATCGTCGTTATATGGGAAAAACGAAATATACTTTTAAGAATAAAGCATGCGATGCCGTTTCTTTTAAACTAACAGAATTAGTGGACGACTTTAATAACGGTCATTTAGAACCGCCTCAATATAGTGGTCAAGAAATTTACGCTAAAGGTTTAGGCTTGGTCTATTATAAAAAGGAAATCAATGACAATCTTACTTTAGAATATGAGTTGGTCGATACTTTCAGTATGAAAAAATTAGAGTTGATGTATCAAGGAACGATTGGAATGAAATAAGAGGTTTTCAATAAAAAATGCTTCGAGATTTGTCCCCCCGAAGCAATGCATTAAACGAATATCACTATAAATGTAATACCTATAAAATATTCATTTTATCAAGGAGATTCCAATTTTAACGATAAACGAGAATGAAAATACGACGAAGGGAAAACAAGGTAATTACAAAAGATTAAACCAATATACGACGGTCTTCGTTTTTGCTATTTCCTTTCCCTTTATTAATTCGTTTCACAAAAGCATTCACTTTTTTATTCACTCTGAAACGATGAAAGAGATCGCCACTTAAAAGAATAAACCAACCGAAAGCAAAAATAATGTTTCTCACCATTTCAACACTATTTGCATAATCTTCGAAAAGAGGTCGGATGACGATTAGTTCTATACCAATAATCAGTGCTGCAATAAGGAAAGATAGAACGCTAGCTGCTCGTGTTTTTTTAAGAAAAGTAGGCTTGTTTTGTCGGACACATTTTTTTAGAAAACGAATGGTAACTTGATTCGTTGTATCCATTTTGACTAATTCTCGAAGAATGTGCTCTGCCTTTTTATACTCTAATAGATTATAATGCGAAGCTGCTTTTTTGAATAGCAATTCAAAGTAAACATCTTGTCCTTGATAAAATTTAATGTTATGCTCTATGGTTGTCTCAATTGCTTGATCTGCAACTTCTAAATGATTTTGATAAGCTCCCATTTCAAAAAGTGCATCTCCATAAGCTAAGAATAATTCGAAGTATTCATCAAAGTCTAATCGTTTGATATCATTCTCACTGTCCTCATAAAATTGGACAATACTACGATATTCATGAAGTCCAATTTCTTTGAACTCCTGATAAACTTTAGAATGAAAAAAAGAATCAGAGTAACGCATCACTAGTACATTTAAAGTCTGTTTAAGTAAAGCTAAAATTATTCTTTTAGCTGTGTCAATTCATATAATACTGGTTTACTGGGACTGACGTCTAATTCAAAACTGGCTATTCCTATGTTTAACAAATAAAGACCATCTTTGATTTGATTTGGTACGTAAATTAACTCCGTAATGGTGCAATTTTTACGTACAGCTGACGGAAAACGCCAAAAAGTCTTATGTGACAATAGTTTTCCATCATCTTCTTCTCTATCTACAGAAGGAAGATCAATAAGTAGGTGATTGATTCCACAATTGACTATATAGTCTGTGGCTTTAGAATCTAGATAAACTGGATTGCTGCCGGAATAGTTGGTCCTCAATTTCAAGTCGTCGTTCGGCAATGTGCGTATAACTAATGCTTCTGTTTCATTGGTTTCTATCAGATCCTTTATTTGTTCTAGATAGATCACCCGATCTCCATTTTGGGCCTTTTGAGGATAAACACTAATTACTTTAGCAATATAATGAAATTTTTCTAAACTTTCATTAATTGTGTACTTTTCCTTAGCAATATGTCCAACACATTCTGTATGTGTTCCGTTGCCATGAGGATTAATTTTAATATTAAAAAAATTGACGATTCCTCCTTCCTTTGTGGAGCCAATGAAATCTCCCATTACCACTGGTGCTACCTCAAATACTGGCGCATAAAAACAATTGACTTGTGCTTCTTCTCGTAGAGGAATAGAAATATCCCTAGGCTTGGATAGATCAACTTGAAAATTTTTATCCTGATGTTGAAGAGTGATAAGCATTTTTGCGAGTTGTTGGTTCGTGGTTATTGGACGTTAATTATTGGTTGGCTCAACCAATAACCACGAAAAAATTAATGATTTCGAGAATCAATTCCCCACCTTAGTTTTTCTCGGATTGTTTTGAGGAAGCTTCGGTCATGTAATCGCACCAATTTTACGCTAAAATCACATTTTCTTACAGCCAATTGATGCTCAGCAGTAATCGTTTCAAAACGAGAATCTAGTGTACAAAGAAAATTCTCTGTTCTTCCTTCTATTTCAAAAGAAATAACAGAATTATCAGACAAAACAATTGGACGAACATTTAGATTGTGCGGAGCTACTGGTGTAATCACAAAGTTACCTGAATTTGGGAAAATAATAGGGCCACCACAACTCAATGAATAACCGGTAGAACCGGTAGGAGTCGCGATAATAATTCCATCTGCCCAGTAAGAACTTAGGTAGGCACCATTGACATAAGCATGAATGATAATCATGGAAGAAGTATCTCGCTTCAATAAAGTCAAATCATTCAGTGCAAAACGAGTTTCTCCAAAAAGAGGTAAGTTAGATTCTAGAAACAACAAACTTCTTTCCTCCAAGATATACATCCCTCGTTGCAAAGCTCCAATAGCTTCTTTGATTTTATCTTTTTCAATGTCCGCTAAAAAACCCAATCGCCCTAAATTGATCCCCAAAATTGGCACATTGCTATCCCGAACTTCTGTAATTGCATTGAGGATTGTTCCATCACCACCAAGAGTAATGACATAATCAAATCTTCTAACTTGAAAATCCAAATAACTTGCAAAACGACCTACATCTCTTTTAAAAACTATTTTATGTTCTTTTAACTGTTTGAGATAGGGCTCATAAACAAAAGCGTTGATACGCTCCTCATGAAGTATATCAAACAGACTTTGAATAAAAGGAATATCCTTTTCTTTGACCTTCTTTCCGTAAACAACTATTTGCATTAGAAACTAAGCTTGAAATGTAAAAATAATCCTTTTTCTTTTAAATGGTTGATGCTATATTGAATTTGAACAACTTTATCATAATAAAGTACAAAATCTAATCCTAATCCTCCTCCAAAAAGCCACCGATTGCCTAAGGGATTAAACTCATTGTATTGACTATCATTGACATAAGCCACATCACTATTTACACTCAAATACATTCGAAGTGGTAATTCTTTAAATTGTCCTATTGGCATATGTTTTCCTAAATGGATCATATAATTTAGTAATTCCAGTCGAAAGCTAGATTTTAGATAAGCATAATCTAATCCATCCACCACATAGAATTCATATCCACGCAAAAAATCTTGACCATAACCCAATGATTGATAAGCGTTGTAAGGTTGTTGGCTTCGAATAACAGCTGTTTTTCCTTTTATAATCGTTTCTAAACTCAGTTTTTTACTAAAAGAAAAGTATTTAGCCAATTTTCCCTCTACATAAAGGGCATTTAAATCATTGAATATGCCAAAACCTTCTTTCTCTAATTTTGCGGACACGTAATGTCCGTTCATTGGGTAGGGTTTTATATCTCGAAAGTCATAAATATATTCGTAACTAAAATAGAAATACTTTTGTCGCGTTTTTCCGTCAAGGAAAAATTCAGTATTCAAAGAATCTATAACAAATCGATCAATTTTATTTTGATGAAATTTTAAAGCAAATCGATGATAATTTAATTGGCCAGGACGATAAGTCAATCCACCTCCTAGTCTAAACCTATTTAAGAGAATTTTTCCATTAAAATCATCAAACAATAATTTATTACCAACGGATTTGTAGCCAATATTTTTGTTTTGAGCAAAGAAAATTTCTCCTGTTATTCCTAAATTTTGATTGGATCTTAGTGCTGGTAAGTCATATTTTAGTTCATATTTTCGAGTATACCCCAAATGCACTACAAACTTTAATAGATCTCTTCGGCCAGTCAAATTAATGTGATAAAAGCGGATACCGTAGTTAACTCTCCTTAAAGAATGGTTTTGTTCTTCCCACCAAACGTTAAAATTTCGATCTGCTAGTTCAAAAATAGGAAAAGGATAGATATACCAATTTTCTCGAAGGTCTATTTTAATTTGTACTCGATTTGTTCGATCATTCCATTCTGATATATTTATTTTTGCGGAGACAAATAGCCCCGTGTTTAATATTTGAAGCTTGTTGTCTTCCATTAAGGTCGCCAAATCAACAATCGAAATACTATCTCCTACTGTAAAGGTCATTTCCCGGAGAATCGTTTTCTCCTTTGTCTTTTTATTGCCCTCAATATGAATAGAATCAATGACTACAAAATCAGATTGGGCCCATGTTGACTGGATACAACATAGACATAAAAATGAAAATAAAAATCGGAGAATAGATAACTTCAATTTAGGATCACTATTTAGTGAAGGCCGAAGTTATGCATTTAGTGACGCTCAAAAAATAAAATGGAAGTAAAATTCAATGTAAAACTAAACATTAAGGTAAGCCATAAGAGAATCATAACGTTCTTTCAAGGCATCTAATTCAGAAGATTCTTGGAAAGAGGCTTTGACTTGTATGTCAAATCGACCAAAAGTAGCAATGATTCGATGTGCTTCAGGACGATTGATTTTTAGCGTTACATCAATTTTGTTAGAATCGGTATTGGAAGTGATAAAACTGCTTAAAATAACTGCATTTTCTGATTCAACGATTCTAGCTAAGTGAGACAAAGCATAATCTCGTTTGTTCATTTCTAAAACGATTATACAGCCTGGCTCAGTAAAAGAACCAATATTGGCAAAAAAGCGAACTAAATCTTCTTGAGAAATTAAACCTAAATAATTATCATCTAAATCGACCACAGGGATTGCTGTCAATTGATATTCACTGACCAAACGTAGCACTTCGTATGCATGATCATTACTCTTGGCATATGGTCGACTCATGGAAAGTTGATAAGACCCCACCGCTTCTTTCACATCATAATCTAGTATATCGTCTTCAGAGATGAGCCCCAATAACTGAGTATTGTTGACAATAGGCAAGTGTCTAACATAAAAGTCATTCATGATGCTCAATGCTTCTTCGCCTGTATCGGAAGTTCTTAAAGGTACAATTGTCTGAGACAATAAATTACTCGCTATCATTTTGTGTAATTTTCTCTTTTAAAATCTAGAATCTAGATCAAATAAATGTTCATTTATCTATCTCGAGTTCTTTATTAACGAAAATAGCGTTGTTCAGTTTTATAAAAGGCAGAGAAATTTGAAGATTGATTGAAATTTTACATTTCAGTCTTATAGATTTAAGTAAGGCAATCGTTATACCAAGTTTTATGATTAAAGTAAAAAAAGAAAATTTTCTTAATGATTATCTAAGAGGTACTATTACTAACCTAGTAGTTTCTTTTTCTGCAAAACAAATTCTTCCTCGGTTAACAAGCCTTTGTCTCGTAATTCTCCCAATTTATTTAATTGTTCCAACAGGTCCGTATTTTCGAGAATATTTTCCTCTTTCTGTGGTGCCTGTTGAGTCAACGGCCATTTGTAGTTGTTTTGCACAAATGGTTCGAATTCATCTTGGATACGAATAAATGCTAAGGCATCATGGGTTTTAATTTTTTCAAAATCACTAAAACCTAATTTCACAGCCGTACTGAGATGATGATAAGATTTCTCTTTTTCTTCTGTCAAAGAATAAGCGCAAGCTAAATTAAAGTGTACTGCAATATCATTCTCACTTATCTGTAATGCTTTGGTATAATCTTCAATGGCTCCCTCGTAATCATAATCTCTATATTTTGCCAAACCACTTTCTTTGAATGGATTATTCTTTGGACGTGCTGGAGCAGTTCTTCTTTTATATTGTGGTTTTTGTTGTCGAGTATAATCTGCTTCTCTTCTACGACGCTCTTGAGTGGGTGCTTGTCGACGATAATCTCTTTGATCTCGACGAGTGCTTTGACGAGTATTCCGCCCTCGAGTATTACCTCTTCTTGGCGTCTTTGGATTGCCAGAAGCGGAACGAATGACCATAAAAATCACAAACATAAAAATTAAGAAAGGCGCATCAAAAACCCCTGCAAACATAAGGATTGCAAAAAAGGCAAATAGAGAACCTGGATCAACATTTTTCATTTCTTATATAACGATTTTACTTCGTAAAACATATGATAGCTGCTAATATACAACTATCCAAGCAATTTCTTTTTCTGCATAGCAAATTCATCTTGCGTCAACAATCCTTTTTCTCGAAGTTCACCTAATTTTCTCAACTGTTCTAAAAGATCGCTTGATTCTGTTAAGCTTTCACGTTTCGTTTTTGGCTTAGGGCTTAATCGATACCCATTCTTTACAAATTGATCAAATTCATCTTGGATACGCAAATAAGCAAGAGCATCATGTGTTCTAATTTTTTCAAAATCAACAAATCCTAATTCCACTGATTTACTTAAGTGAAAAAATGCATTGTCTTTTTCTTCTACCAAAGAATAAGTACAAGCCATATTAAAATGGACAGCGACATCATTGGGGTTGATCTGTAAAGCTTTTTTAAAATCAACAATCGCAGCTTCAAATTCGTAATCCTTATATTTTTGTAATCCGCTTATCTTGAAAGAATTATTTCGTCCTTTGGGTTGAGGCGTTTTTCGAACTGGAGGTCGATTGGCTGATCCTCTGCGAGGGCGTTCTTTTTCATAAGATCGACTACGTTCTCTTTTTCTACGATCAACCGTTCTATCATAATCTGTATCGTATCGATCTCTATCTGCTAGATAATCTCGATTGTACTTGGCATCAAAAACTCGTTGATCCATTGCAAGGAAGGCCACAAAATCAATAAACATTAAAAGGAAACTAATTCCTGTAAACATTAAAATGCAATAAAATATTCCTAGTCCTACTTGACCTAAGTAAAACCTATGAATCCCTAGAAAACCAAGGAAAATTGAAAGTAATGCGGCAATATTTTTATCTTTCATTGACTTAAAATATCTTCGGAGAGAAGTATTATTATTAGAGCTTGTTGAAAACAATTAATTGATTTGTAAATATATTTATACAATTCAAAAAAGATGATCTAAATAATTTTACTTTTCCTTTGTTCAAATGTATTAAATTAACACAGAAGAGAGAGACAAAGTTTTATTTAGGATCATGTAATTGATAAGTTATAACCGTTTAGTAGTTTTTTTTTCCTTGTACAAGTGTTTGAAACAGGATTTATACAAAAAATAAGGCGTGTTTCAATCAGGACGTATAAGGGAAAAAATAAGCCCTAGGTTGTTATGAATTATTGTTTTATGGTCGCTAGTTAACTTTTTTGAAAAACTTACTAGTCAATATCGTAAAATCATCAGGATAATCTCGCTGTCCCTTAAATGTCTCTATTTGTTCCATCAGTTTTGAGTTAAAGTCATTCACAGATAAAGCACTGTTCGTCAATGCAAATGTTTTGAGCATATCTTCATTGAAATAATCCTCCTCTGCATTCTGTACATCTGTCAAACCATCAGTAAATGTAACCATCACTGCATCATTATCTAAATGGATCGTTCCCACTTCAATCGCAGGAATTTCTGAAAAAGAACCTAGTATAGTACACCCTTTTTTCAACAGATATGCTTCGTCATTCATGACCAATACTGGTGGATTATGCCCCGCGTTGATATATCTCAATTCTTGAGTTTTTTTATCAAATTCTGCTACAAATAAGGTTAAAAACTTTTCACCGTTGATAATTCTATATAAAGACTGATTCAGTTCCTTTACAAAAACGTCTAGAGGAAGTCGTTGTTTTATTAGACTATGAAAATTCGCTTGAAAGTTTGACATCAATAAAGCTGCAGCAATTCCTTTTCCCGATATATCGGCAATACAAAGCGCAAATGTATCATTATCAAATTCTACTACATCAAAATAATCTCCACCAACACTTTGATGTGGTTTATAAATACTCGCTAGTTCATAACCATTTCCACTAGGTAACGATGAAGGAATCAACATGCGTTGCATTTCGCTGGCCAGTTCCATTTCTCTATTGTACCGTTCTTGTTCAATTTGACGTTTGAACAAACGTTTATTTTCAATCGCTACAGAGATGATATTGGCAATCGTTGTGATAAACTGTACCTTATTATACATGTCTTCATCTTTTTTGAAACCGCCGATGAAGGTGTATGCAATGGGACTTTTTTTGTGTAAAACAGGTACGACTATATCAAATTCTTTGATCAAAGGATGTTCTTTGTCGTCCTCAGTATTTTTGAGTCGTTGATAGTTGGGTAACTTATCTGAAATGTCAATTTCGAGCAATTCATCTGGAATCCCTATAGAAGAGGTACATTTCCATTTTTCTTTTTCGAGCACATAAAGTGCCATTTTTTTAACCCCCATTTCCCAACTTAAAAAAGAATTGTACATATCATATAAGCCCTGAGCCGATACATTATTATTGATGGCTTGGGTAATCGTAAGCAAACGATTAATCTGAAGTTGCTTAAGATGAAGCTCTCTTTCCAGGTTTTCTAGATTTGACAATCCTTTTTTTATTTCAGAAAATTTTGACATTAATTACTTCTACTGTTTTTAGAAAGTTTTGTTATAGAAATGTTTGTGCTTTTTGTTTTTTTGTAAAAATTTATTTGCTTGTAAAAGCAAAGCTTTGAAAGAGTAAATGTATCAACTCATTAATATATGTATACTAAATGAAATCATCCATTATGTTACTTTTTCATTGGTAAAAAGTAACCAAAACCCTAGAATATTTAAACTCCTTCCAGTCAAACAATAAATCTTCTAGCCTCCCTTCCCGTTATCGTAACCTTCTATCGTAGATTTTTTATAAAGGTCAGTACTTAGTAGTTTATAGATCTAATAAATTTGCTTAGCCCTAGTATCTTGATGTTTTATTCCTCCGTTTTTACATCCAAAGCATCTCTCAATCCATTGCCCACTAAATTGAAAGCTAGAACCATGAGCATAATTGCTAAAGCAGGAATAAGCGCTAAAAAAGGTTTTCCTCCGATTGCGTAGCCATAATTTTCGTTGAGCATTGTTCCCCAAGAAGGAGTGGGTGGTTGTATACCAAAACCCAAATAACTTAACCCAGCTTCAATCAAAATTGCAGTAGCAAAATTCGCTGCGGCAATGACCATTACTGGCCCCAATATGTTGGGTAAAATATGTCTTCGCAAAATTCGCCAAGTACTAAATCCCATGCTTTGCGCTGCTTCGACAAATTGTATTTCTTTTAGTCCTAAGACTTGACCTCTTACTATTCTCGCCACATCTACCCACATCGTCAGACCGACTGCTAAAAATATGATTCCAATTCCTCGCCCTAAAGCCAATACGATGGCAAAAACCAATAACAAGGTTGGAATGGACCAAACCGTATTAATTAATAGCATGATTAAATCATCAATTCGTCCACCAAAGTATCCTGCAATAGCTCCTAACAAAATGCCAATCGTCAAGGAAATAAATACTGCAATAAATCCGACCATTAGTGATACTCGAACGCCCAAAATCAATCGACTTAACATGGAGCGACCATAACGATCTGTTCCTAAATAAAAATTTCGGTTAAGAATATGGCTTTTCTCTATTCTTGATTTCAGTTCTTTTACTGAAGTTTGTTGTGTTTGCTCCTTCTCATCAATGAATGAAATCCTTCCATTCTCATTCACTAATTTAGCTTGATCATTTTTTAAAGGAAAAACAATATCTGCTAAATGGTATTGAATGAATTCTCCTTTATTCAATTTTCCAGTATCATTACTTTTTCCTGCATACAACTCTACTTCTAGTGAATCTCCTCGAAAATTAAATTGATTAATCGGAACTTGCTTATAAAAATTAGGCTGACCAAATAACATGGTTCGAAAAAAATCTTGATCTATAATTTCTTGATTTTTTCGAACTTGTAAGATCTTTATTTTAAATCCTGGATTTTTTAAAGCTACCTCCACGATTTGTTCGTTGACATTCGGACTTGAATCCGGCGCAATGAGATAACCCAATAAAGCAAACAATGTCGCTAAAACAATCATGACTATTCCAAATACGGCAGGTCTATTTTTTAATAAACGTTGAACCGCTCGCTGGTCTGGAGATAAGTTTTCGTTCGATACTGATTTCTTTTTCATTCACAAATTTTACCTTTTGTAAAGATATAAAAAAGAGATAACTTACCTATCTGCTATAAAAATAACATTAGATTAATTTTTAATGTAAAAATTCCGTTTTATGAAAATTTTGTTATTGGAACCTTTTTTTACGGATAGCCATCAAGTTTGGGCTAGTACTTATCAACAGGTTTCTCAACATAATGTGAAGATCCTCTCTATGAAAGGTCATCACTGGAAATGGAGAATGCATGGTGGTGCCGTTTATCTCGCTGGGCAATTTAAAAATAATGTGGAAAGTTATGATCTCATTTTAGGAACAGATTTACTGGATTTAACTACTTTTTTGGCCTTGACTAAAGATTTAACTGCTAAAATTCCTATAGCGCTCTATTTTCATGAAAATCAAATTACTTATCCATGGTCTCCCACCGATCAAGATATTAAGTTGCAAAGGAATAATCAGTATGGTTTTATCAACTATACAAGTGCACTTGCCGCCAATCGAATTCTTTTTAATTCTCACTATCATTATCAATCATTTTTAGAAGGGCTTAGCCCATTTTTAAAACAATTTCCCGATTATCGTGGTTTAGAAAATGTTAAAAAAATTGAGGAAAAGAGTGACGTGCTTCCCCTTGGCCTTGATCTAAGAAGATTTGATAAATATCAAATCAATGAAACAAATGATATTCCAATCATTTTATGGAATCACCGTTGGGAATATGATAAAAACCCTGAAGATTTTTTTAACGCTTTATTTCAACTAAAAGCAGATGACTTAGAGTTTAAATTAGTCGTACTTGGAAAATCTTATCCTAAATCCCCGACTATTTTTGCGGAAGCAAGAGAAAAATTATCCGATCATATTTTATATTTTGATTATGCTCCAGACTTTGCCACTTATGCTTATTGGTTGTGGAAATCAGATATCTCATTGGTCACTAGTAATCAAGATTTTTTTGGTATGAGTGTTATTGAAGCGATGTATTGTCATTGCCTCCCTATATTGCCTAATCGATTGGCTTACCCAGAGCATATTCCTCTGCAAAATCATTCAAATTATTTTTATCACAATAAAAAGGAAATGTACCAAAAATTAGTGCAGTCAATTACGATGACAACAATAGCCCGACAGGTGAAAAACTGTCAAAATTTTGTTGCCCAATATGATTGGAGTAATTTAGCGCCTCGTTATGACCAACTTTTCAGTAATTTAGCCAATGCTGAAAAAAATAAATAAACATGGAGAGGATTATCTACAAAGAAAAAAACATAGCTTACAAAGTTTCTGGAAAAGGGACTCCTTTAGTATTACTTCATGGTTTTTGTGAGGATAGTCGTACTTGGGAAACACTTACTGCTTTGATTAATCATTGCAAAATTATTCAGATAGATTTACCTGGTTTTGGTCAGTCAGATTTGGGGAATCAACAAAGTATTGATCAAATGGCAGAATCTGTAAAATTTGTTTTAGATCATCTTGGTATAAAAAAATCTATTTTATTAGGGCATAGTATGGGGGGGTATGTTAGCTTAGCTTTCGCTAAAAAATATGAAGATCAACTTTTAGGTTTAAGTTTATTTCATTCACATCCTTATGCCGATACAGAAGCAGGTATTAGGAATAGGAATAAAAGCATACAATTTATACAACGAAACACTCATATACTTTACCTCAAACAATTGATTCCAAAATTATTTAGCCATAATTATGCAGTGGATAACGATTTTCTAATTAGTAAATTGATTCATCAAGCCATTCATTATAAATCAGAGGCAATTGTTCAAACGCTAGAAGCGATGAGAGATCGTCCTGATCAATCAAAAATATTATCTGCGCTATCTTGTCCTGTTTTATTTATCATCGGAAAAAAAGATAATGTCATATCAATAGAAAGAAGTTTGGAACAAACTTATCTTCCTTCCGTTTCATCTATTCAGATTTTTCCAAAAATCGGTCATATGGGAATGTATGAATCTCCCAAAAAGATCGCAAAAAAAATCAATGATTTTGTTCAATTTTGCACTACATTTTCGACTACTTATTGAAGCTCAAAGAATCGCAATTAATACATGAATCCATTACTCATTGCCTTAGCTATTTTACCTGCGTTAGTTATTTGTTATGCGATTTATCGCGTGGACAAATTTGACAAAGAATCACATTGGCAATTGATCATTTGTTTTGTCTTAGGTATGTTGGTGACCTACCCTGCGATGAAGCTAGAAGAAATTGGACAAAACTATGGTTTAGAAGAATCAACTAATCTTTGGTTGCTGCTCGTATTATCTTATATCGTTGTAGGATTAAGTGAAGAATTGACCAAATTTTTGGCTTTGATATTTTATGCTTATCCTCAAAAAGAATTTAATGAACCATTAGATGGAATTGTATACGCCGTTATGATCTCAATGGGCTTTGCTACCTTGGAAAATATTCTATACGCGGATCAATATGGATATCATACTACAATTATCCGGGCATTTACGGCAGTACCAGCTCATGCAGTATTTGCAGTTATGATGGGATATTATGTGGGGTTGGCCAAGTTTAATAAATCAAAAAGATTTTCTCTAATTGCCATAGGATTATTTATTGCCGTTTTTATTCATGGCACCTATGATTTTTTTATTCTTCAAGAATATTATGATTGGTTAATGGGTTTTGCAACACTAACTTTAGCGATCAGTATTTATTTTTCAATTCGTTTGATTCGCTTACATCAATATAATTCTCCCTTTAAAAATGTAGACAATAACATAGAAGTTACAAAAAAGCAACCTATTGATATTGAAGATGCAGAAATCATAGTTTCGAAAGAAGTTACAGACGAAAATATGGACGATGCTATTGCTGATTTAATGGAAGATAATTTGACAGAAGAAGAAGAAGAAGAAGAAGAAGA
>CAYTVR010000005.1:27039-77132 GCA_964441245.1 uncultured Saprospiraceae bacterium
AGAAGAAGAAGAAGAAGAAGAAGAAGATCCTGACTTGGGATCAAAAGAATAATTAAATTAGTAATTATTTCTCTTTTAACTTTTTGTTATTCGCATGCCTATCCGTATCTCTTTTCGTTTTTTTCTCTAAATTTTTTTTCAGCGCCTGTGTCAAATCTATTCCTGTTTGATTGGCTAAGCAAACTAATACAAACATCACATCTGCCATTTCATCTGCTAATCTTTCTTTGGCAGTCGATTCATCTTCTTTTCGTTTAAAGGATTGTTCTCCATAGATCCGCGACATTAATCTGGCTACTTCTCCCACTTCCTCTGTCAAAATCGCCATATTAGTCAATTCATTATAATAACGAATGCCTATAGTATTGATCCAATTGTCTACAACTTCTTGTGTTTCTTTGATTGTCATAATATATTTTAAATAATTCTAGACTTATTCACATCATTGTTAATAAACTAGCCTTTTTTTGTGGAAAACGCTCTCAAACTAAGTGATTTTTTAATTTTCTTGGAAAAACTCGTTAAGCAAAATTAGCTGTATATATATGTAGGCAAAAAACAATCAGTAAACTTGATTCAAATTATTCTTTATTCTTTATTCTTTGAATCCATCATGATCGTCACAGGACCATCGTTTAACAATGCTACTTTCATATCAGCACCAAAAGTACCAGTCCCCACTTCAAGGTTTGTTATTGTTTTTAGGGTATCAACAAACGATTCATACAAAGGTATCGCAATGTCAGGACCTGCAGCTCGAATATAAGAAGGTCGATTTCCTTTTTTGGTACTTGCGTGTAAGGTGAATTGACTAATGACTAGTAAACTTCCTTGAATATCAAGAATAGATTTATTCATTACCTGATTTTCATCTGGAAAAATTCGCAAGTTTGATATTTTTCTACAAAGCCAATTAATATCTTCTTTTCCATCCATTGGTTCAATACCAACTAATATAAGTAAGCCCGTAGAAATTTTAGATTTTATTTTTCCATCAATAGTAACCGAGGCTTCACTAACTCTTTGAATAACGACTCTCATGATATTGCTTTATGTAAATCTATTGTGTTAGGTATAGTAGAATTTATTTGTTGAGAAATTTTATAAAATTCTAAATAATTTTCAGGTAATGGATTCAGCAAACTTAGTACTTCTCCAAGATCCAGATTTTTCAACCATTGCTTTTGCTGGGTTTCATCTTTTAAGATTACAGGCATTCGATCATTGATTTCACGCATTTCGGAGTTCGACTTCGTAGTTATAATCGCAAAACTTTTTAGTGCATAATCATCTTTATACCATTCATCCCAAATACCAGCCATCACCATAATTTTTTCTTCACTTAGTTTTATTCGATATGGGATACGTTCAGTTCCTACTTTTTTCCATTCATAAAAAGAATCCGCTAAGACTAAACAGCGCCGTCGTCGAATAGGAATACGAAAAGAAGTTTGTGTTGAAATAGTCTCCTGTCGAGCATTGATCAACTTTCCAGTATTTCGTCCATCGCGAGACCAATTAGGAATCAAACCCCAAGTTATGTACTGCAATCGTTCCGGATTATCATTGGTAATAACATAAGCATGCTGAGTAGCGGCGATATTATAACTTTGGCGAAAGTTATTAT
The DNA here is from genome assembly GCA_964441245.1 of uncultured Saprospiraceae bacterium. Lineage (GTDB taxonomy): Bacteria > Bacteroidota > Bacteroidia > Chitinophagales > Saprospiraceae > JALZUU01. The sequence continues at coordinate 28,667 of CAYTVR010000005.1, forward strand.
TGATGAGCACATTGAAATTATCTTCTATTTCTTCTTTAGAAGCAATAAACGAAAATCTATTACACATGTTATAATATTGTAGGTTAGAAATTTTCTCATATATCCTTAGAAAAGGTCGATTGAAATTACAACAAATAATTTTAACAACAAATCAAACTTAGAAGTGGTCTTCACTTTTAAAACAAAAATGGTTTCAATCTTTCATTTTATTATCAACATCAGGATTTTGTTCCATTTCTAAAGTGCCTATAATCAGGATTTTATAAAAAATGATTTCCACACGATTTGTGAATAAGTTGGTGAATAAGTACTTAGTTTATTAACAGCTACTAAGAATTTTAAAATAACAAATATAAAATAATCGATAATTGATCAAAAAATGTTGAATTCAACATAGGTTATTGACATTCGAAGACTAGTTTTCATTTTGCACTTTTAAAAAAGTTATTCTATTAATAACTTACTAACGACTTGTTTATAAACTCATAAGTCATTGATTATAAACTAAAACTGATGTTAGTTAAGTGTGAATTTAAAGGCTCAATTATTTAATAATGAATTTACATAAAATTAACGTGATTATTTCTCTACAAACTAACAGCACTGATGATGATAAGGGATTTTAAAAAATTTATAATAATTATAATTAATACCAACCAGCAAAGTGGAAAAAAGAATAGAGCAAAAGGATTTATTTTTGTTGGAAGTTTTAAAATGTTTTAAAAATTTAAAAGATGTTAAAAGAAGTTGAAGTAAATAAAATGAACACAAAAGATGTGATCGTTAGTCGACCTGTTCGTTGGTGGTTGTTGGTTGGAGTCGTGATGGTCTTCTTTCAAGTTTTTATTGGAGGAGTTACTCGTCTAACAGATTCGGGATTGTCCATTACGGAATGGGCTGTGATTCAAGGAACATTGCCACCCATGAATCAAGCAGATTGGGATTTAGCTTTTGATAAGTACAAAGTTGCTGCGAAGAAGCAATATGAATCATTGCATGGGGATATGACTTTATCAGAGTTTAAGGTTATTTTTTTCTGGGAATATTTTCATCGTTTATGGGCTCGTATGATGGGTTTTGTTTTTTTATTCCCTTTTTTGTTTTTTTTGTTTAAAGGAATGCTACCATCTTGGATGGTTAAACGATTAGGAGTCGTGATTCTTTTAGCCATGTTGGCAGCTACTTTTGGATGGATTATGGTGGCTAGTGGTTTAAATGATGATACTCGTACTTGGGTAAGTGCTTATAAGCTAATGACTCATTTGGCGATAGCTACAGTTTTGTTTGCTTATCTCTACTGGACTTGGTTAAGGGCACAACAGCCTTTCACAAAAGATGAAGGTTTTTATTCCTTAAAGCGTTTTGCTTGGATTGTGACAGGAGTGCTATTCGTTCAGATTCTTTTAGGAGGTTTGATGGCAGGAATGCGAGCGGGCTTGGTTCACCCATATTTTCCATTTTTTGTTGAAGGAGATCGATTATTAGAGGCTTTGACTAACAATTCCGATTTGAGTAGTAAAAGTTTAGTTAATTATGAATCTGCTGCTGCTATCAAGGCTTGGGTTCAAATTGTGCATAGAGGATTTGCTTATATTCTTAGTTTTTTAATTTTAGGTTTATTTTTTAAAGCTCGAAAATTGAAAATTTCTAAAAACTTGAACAAAGGTTTAGTATTGTTGGTAAGTCTGTTAGTAATTCAATTTATTTTAGGAATTTTGACGGTTATCAACAGTATAGGTAGAATCCCAATATTTTATGGAGTTTTTCACCAAGCAGTAGCTTTATTGTTATTAATTTCTCTACTAACAGTGAATTATCAGTTTAGTAAAACGAGAATAAATTAGAGTTAATAACTTAATGTGGAAAATGAAAGAAATCATATCATTTTATTCACTTATCCACATAGTTATCCACTATTTGCATAGCGCCTTACTTATTGACAATTAGATGTTTATGATCAATTTTTGTATTTATTTTAATAAATGTGAATTGTTATTAAGATTGTGCAAAACTATGTTAGTAATGTGAATATTTTGTAATTTTATGCTCATTTTTTCCTTATTTATATACATAATTGTGGAATACTAGACCTTAATTGTGAATAGTTCGTGATAAGCATTAAATTTTCGAAACTATCAGATATAAATTAACGTATGTTGATAAACCTGTGGATAACTTAATAAGTAGTTGGTTTTTCTTATAAAGAAATATCTAAAGCAGTAATCAAAATAATTTGTTATATTGTAGTAACGCTGGAATTTTTCTATTTTGCGGCTTAGATTTCATACATCAAATTTGTAGATGGAACACGATATAAAGGAAGAAGGTAAATTCAAATATATAGAAACTGGCGGAAGCGGAGAAACCTTGATGCTTTTGCATGGTTTGTTTGGCGCGCTCAGTAATTTTGAGGGAATTATTGATTATTTCTCTCGGGATTATAATGTTGTAGTACCGATCTTACCAATTTTTGACCTTCCAATTAGAGAAGTTTCTGTTACTGGTTTAGTCTCTCATGTCAGTGAATTTGTTGGCCACAAAAATTTTGATAAGGTTCATGTGCTTGGAAATTCTCTAGGTGGACATATTGCATTGCTGTATGTTTTGGATCATCCAAAGCTAGTACAGTCTATTATTTTGACAGGAAGCTCCGGACTATTTGAAAACTCTTTAGGATCTACTTTTCCAAAGAGAGGAGATTATAATTTTATAAGAAAGAAAACGGAGGCGACATTTTTTGATCCATCGGTAGCCTCTAAAGGATTGGTAGATGAAGTTTACGATATAGTAAATGACAGGAACAAGGCCATCAGAGTAATAGCAACTGCAAAATCTGCAGTGAGACATAATCTTGCAGATAAGCTTCATCAAATAAAAACACCGACTTTATTATTGTGGGGAGATCATGATACGGTTACACCTCCTTTTGTTGGTGAAAAATTTAATGAATTGATTGAAGGATCTCATTTAGTATTTGTTTCCAATTGTGGGCATGCACCTATGATGGAGCGTCCTGAAGTTTTCAATCAACACCTTGAACAGTTTTTGACCAGATTAGCTCAAAAAAAAGTAGCGTGATTCAACAATTGTATCACGCTACTTTTTTCTACAGCACTTTTAATTAGTACCTGCTCCTTTCTTTTTTAAGTCTCTCGCTTTTTGCATAGGATTTTTACGATTGTTCCTTTTATATTTATACAGTTCAAATCTGCTTATCTCTTTTTTAGGAGGGAAGTAATTATTGTTTCTATCAATATCTGCTGTTTCCAAAAATGGATCAAGGGTAATGTTTCGAACTTCTTTATTAGTAATAAATACTTTCGAAACCTCTTGATGATTCTTTCTCCATATTTCTGTAGGTATTCGCTCCACTTTTTTGCTTCCATCCATAAATTCAAATTCTAAAATAATAGGCATGACTAAACCTCCTTTACTTTCAAAATTAATTTGATAGTAGTGTTGAGCTTTAGAAATAGTATTCGCTTCTTTTGAAGTTAAAGAATTTATATATTTATTAAAACTATTTTTAGTTTCTATATTAGCTTTTTCCCGATCATAGTCCGTATAAAAATCTCTTAAAGATCGATCTATTTCATCCTGTGTTTTCGTTATATTTTTTTCATTTCTAATTTTAGTAATACTACGAGGCGCATCCTTTCTTTTTTCAGCAATAGCAGATAATTGGGTTTCTGGATTTTTATTATCAATTTGATACCATTGAACATTTTTAATTGCAAGATCAACATGATCGGTGGTATAAAACCAACCTCTCCAAAACCAGTCTAAGTCAACACTAGAGGCATCTTCCATTGTTCTAAAAAAATCAGCTGGAGCAGGATGTTTAAATTTCCAACGGTTGGAGTATTCTTTAAATGCATAATCAAATAGCTCTCGGCCCATAATTGTTTCTCTCAATATATTTAAACCGATAGCTGGTTTGCCATATGCATTATTTCCAAATTGAAAAATAGATTCTGAATTCGTCATGATTGGAGTAATTCTTTTTTTATCTCCTTTCATATAGTCTACAATATCAGCAGCTTCACCTCGTCGAGAAGGATAGTTTCTAGACCATTGCTGTTCTGCTAAATATTGTACAAAACTATTTAGTCCTTCATCCATCCAAGTCCATTGACGTTCATCAGAATTTACAATCATTGGAAAATAATTATGTCCTACTTCATGAATGATTACACTAATTAAACCATATTTCGTTCGTTTACTATAAGTTCCATCTTTTTCTGGACGACCACCATTGAAGCAGATCATTGGATATTCCATTCCTATTCTATCAGTATGAATAGACCAAGCAATAGGATAAGGATAATCAAAAGTGTAATGAGAAAACCACTTTAGGGTATGAGCTACTGATTTAGTCGAATATCTTTCCCATAAGGGATTTCCTTCTTTAGGATACATGGACATAGCCATTCTTATACTTCCATCATTCATTTTTACCGCCATTGCGTCCCAGATAAATTTGCGAGATGAAGCAAAAGCAAAGTCTCTTACATTTTCAGCCTTAAATATCCATGTCTTTTTATCTTTTGATTTAGACTTTTCATTTTTTAATGCTTCTTCTGCAGTAACGATAAACACAGGATTTTCAAAAGCTTCTTTTGATTGATCTAATCTTTTGATCTGTTCATTTGTTAGAACTTCTTTAGGATTTTGAAGAACACCTGTGGCAGAAACCATGTGATCCGCAGGAGCAGTAATTCGAACTTCATAGTCTCCAAAAGTTAAGGTAAACTCTCCACTTCCAAGAAACTGTTTATTCTGCCAACCTTCTACTTCATTATAAACACACATTCGAGGAAAGTATTGAGCAATAGTATATAGATAGTTATCTTCTTCTTTAAAATATTCCAAACCAGAACGACCACCCATTTTCATTCGATCATTAATATTGTACCACCATTTTATTTGAAAAGTAACTTTTTCGCCACTTTTTAATACTTGAGGAAGATCAATCCTCATCATGGTTTTATTTATAGTATGAGGTAATGAATTTCCATTGGCATCTTTAACATGATCTATTTTGAAGCCACCATCAAATTCTGGATTAATACTATTGAGTTGACGAAAGCTCATTTCATCTGTAATTCTTTGAGTTTGGACTTTATAAGTATCTGAATCTTTGGCTCTCATGTTTTGATCTAACTGCAACCAAAGATAAGTGAGGCCTTCTGGAGCATTATTATGGTAGGTAATGGTTTCTTCTCCATATATTCTTTGATTCTCATCATCTAAAGTAATATCCATTATGTAATCTGCTTGCTGTTGCCAATATAAATGTCCTGGAGCTCCTGAAGCAGTTCTGTATACATTGGGAGTAGGAAGCTCTTGGCCTAATTGTCTGAATTTATTTTTATTGATATTATCTTCTTGTGCATTTAGTAAACAAGGAATTACGATTATAAAAAAGATAAAGAAATGATGAATTATTAATTTAAAGGTGTTCATTTAGAAATTATTTGATTATTCAAATTTGTGAAGAGATACAAATATAAATATAAAAGGTTGATTTCCTTTCTTAATAAATGCCTAAGTTAAGAATGAATAAATTTAAGTTGTCACACGTGTGACAACTTAAATTACGAAATAGTAATTACTGTTAATTATTAAAAATTTATCATAAAGTAACAGATGAGTATAAAAGAGATAAAAGGATATAGAAATGTCTTTAGATTTAGAGTTACTAACTTTTTTTTAAAAAAAACGTGGAAAACTAATTGAAAGCTATTTAAGTCACACGTGTGACTTAAATAGTAGATTGAAATTTTATTAAAAAAGTGAGAATTTAGGCGTGAGAAAGAGGATTTAGGAGAAGTAGTAATTTATATTATAGATAATAAGATGAGAAAAGAAATAAGAATATAATTATCAAATTTTAATAGTTACTAACTAAAAAAATAAGGAAATGTGGAAAACTAATGAATTTGAGTTAGCATATTTTTTTCAAGTAAAAATCACGGTAAAAGATAATAGAAAAGATAGAATTATTAATAGTGCTTTAGTAGCCAAGATTTAAATGGTTCAAAGTTAGTATCCATTAATGTAGATATCTTTTCTTTATTCTTTAAACAAGCAAGCCTTTCTGGAATATTTATTTTCTTTTCTAAAATACGTTCAACATCAGATATAAATTTAGAAGGATGTGCCGTTTCCAAAATAATTCCATGATGCCCTGGATCACTCTCTAAATAGCTCTGAAGCGCTAAATAACCAATAGCGCCGTGTGGTTCTATAATATAATTAAAATGCTCGTAGACTTCCTTAATAGCTGATCTAGTTAAATCATCATTAAAAGCATAACCTGCTACGTCTTTTTTGAGTGTGTCACACGTGTGACTTGCTTTATTTTCTATAATCCCTTCTTTCAAATATAAATCAACCATTCTTACAAAATTAGAAGGATTTCCTACATCCATTGCATTTGATATAGTAGCAACTGAAGGCTTAGCTTGAAAAATACCTGAATTTAAATAGCTAGGGACTATATCGTTTTTATTGGTAGCAGCAATAAATTTATGAACAGGAAGTCCCATTCTTTTAGCCAATAGACCTGCAGTTAGATTGCCAAAGTTACCACTAGGAATAGAAAAGACCACAGAAGCATTAGGATCATTTAATTGCTTGAATGCTTCAAAGTAATAAAAGGACTGTGGTATTAATCGAGCAATATTTATTGAATTAGCAGAGCTTAATCTAATTTTTTTTGCTAAGTCTTTGTCAAGAAATGCTTGTTTCACTAGAGCTTGGCAGTCATCAAAGGTTCCATCAATCTCTAAGGCTGTAATATTATGTCCTAAAGTAGTTAATTGTTTTTCTTGTAGGAAGCTCACTTTTCCTTTCGGATAAAGAATAACCACTTCAATTCCAGGTGTTCTATGAAATCCAGCTGCAACGGCTCCACCAGTGTCACCAGATGTGGCAACTAAGATGACGAGTTTCTCTTCTTCCTCTTTATTGAAATAACTCATCAATTGAGACATAAACCTTGCACCAAAATCTTTAAAAGCTAAGGAAGGTCCATGGAAAAGTTCTAAGATGTGTAAATGATCATCTAATGAAACAATTGGAGCAGGAAAAGAAATAGCCTTATCTAATAAAATTTTTAAGTCTTCTTCGGGTATCGTTCCTTGAAATAATGTTTTAGTTACTTCAAATGCTATTTCTTTAAAGGAGAAGGAAGAAAGATTCTTTAAAAAATGATTAGATAGTTTTGGAATCTCCTCAGGCATAAATAGACCTTTATCCTCGGGAAGTCCTTTGAAAATGGCTTCTTTTAATGATACTTTGTTTTCGAAATTATTAGTGCTATAGAGTTTCATCAGATCTGATTTATGATTTTGTCGTACTTGTATATGTAAATGGAATGGAAATAGATTTGTAATTAAAAACTTGAAAAGAAACTAAAAGGAGATTAATATAAAGGAATAGCTTTATAAAATGATTAAAGTAAAATAGCTCCCTCATCGTTAATAGGTGAAATAAACAACTCACTTTTTATGCCTAGATCATTAAATACCCGTTGCATATCGTTTCCAATATTCTCCGCAATCAAGGTATTTGCACTCAATGCAAAAATGGATGGACCTGCTCCGGAAATACTACAGCCTAAGGCTCCTGCTTTTAAAGCAGCTTCTTGAACTTGATGAAAACCAGGAATTAGGCGAGCTCGCTGAGGCTCAATAATAACATCTTGTAGTGATCGGCCCACTAAATCTAAATCACTATTATACAATCCAACAATTAGACCTCCTAAGTTTCCATTTTGAGTAACGTGTTGTTTTAGTTCTAATTCTTTACTTAAGACATCTCTAGCATCTTTTGTCAATATTTCAATATGAGGATAAATAACTGTTGCTTGTAATCCTCGGATTAATGGTATTCTATGAACATCAAGCGAAGCATTGTCTCTAATAAAAATCATGCCTCCTAATAGAGAAGGAGCAACATTATCAGCGTGATATGCACCATCAGCTATCTGTTCTCCTAATACTGCAAAATGTAGCATTTCACGTTTTTGTAAAGGTCTTTTCAATAATTCATTTATGGCCATAACACCAGCTACGGCGCTGGCTGCACTAGAACCTAATCCACTTCCAAAAGGCATTTTTTTATGAATTTCTAACTCTATCCCTCGACCTTCTTCTCCAATATGTTCTAACATTCTTAGTGCTGCAACACCAGCAGTATTTTTTTCAACCTCCAAAGGAAGTTTCCCTTTAGCACCAGTAATTTTTGTGATTTTTAATCCAGGTGAATCTGAGAATCTAGCAATGATCTCATCACCAGGTTTATCTAAAGCAAAACCTAATAAATCATATCCGCAAGCCACATTGGCTACTGTTGCTGGTGCAAAAACTTTTATTCCACTACTCATTTTTATTAGAAATATTTTGTCTTGTTACTTAAGTGTCTGATTTTCAGTAATTTATATTAAAAAATTGCCTATTGTTATGATTTCAGCAAAAACTCCTGCTGCTGTAACTTCTGCTCCTGCTCCGGGGCCACGAATAACTAAAGGCCGCTCTTTATATCGTTCTGTCGTAAAGACAATCATGTTGTCACTACCATTTAAAGAATAGAAAGGATGATTGCTATCTACAGCTTGTAGGCCAATGGTTGCCTTGCCATTTTCTAACTTTGCCACCATTCTTAATACCTTTCCATCTTTTGCAGCGGCAGCTCGCTTATTTTCAAACAATGTGTTTGCGTCTTCTAATGCAGTCATCAATTCGTCTACATTTTTAGCATCTTGGCAGTTTTGAGGAAGAATATTTTCAATGTCTACTTCTTCCTGTTCCATACTCAGTCCTGTCTCCCTTGCTAAAATAATTAGCTTTCTTCTAACATCAATTCCGTTCAAGTCAATTCTTGGATCTGGTTCTGTATATCCTAGTTCTTTAGCTTTTTTGACAATATCACTAAATAAAACGCCTTCTTTGAAAGAGTTAAAAATGAAAGAAAGAGAACCAGAAAGTACACCTTCTATTTTAACGATTTGATCGCCACTATTGATTAAATCATTTAGGGTACCAATAACTGGAAGACCTGCTCCTACATTCGTTTCATATAAAAACTGAACTCCACGTGTTTCAGCAATGTTTTTTAAGCGTTGGTATTGTAAAAAAGAAGATGAGGTGGCTATTTTATTAGGTGTAGAAATAGAGATACTGGAGTCTAGAATTTTTTCATAATAATCAGCAATCTGGCTATTGGCAGTATTATCGACAAAAATGGTATTAGAAAGATTAAGCTCTTTCATTTTATCTACAAATTGCGATAAGCTCATTTTTTTGTCTGAGGCTAATAATTCCGTTTTCCAGTTGTCTAAATCAATTCCTTCAGGTGAAAAGAGCATTTTTTTACTATTAGATAATCCAACGACTTTGATTTCCAGAGAGCGCTTTTCCTTAAGGAAAGCAGCTTGTTCCTTTATTTGACTAATTAAAGTGCTACCTATTAAGCCAACACCAACCATAAAAAGATGTAATTCTTTTGTATCAGATAAAAAGAAGGATTCATGAAGCGCATTTAAGGCTTTACTTTCATCTGCTCGGGGTATCACTACAGATACATTTAACTCTGAAGAACCTTGAGCAATGGCAATACAATTGATTCCGTTTTTACCAAGTGCTTGAAACAATCGACCAGAAATTCCTGGTTGATAGCGCATATTTTCACCTATAATAGCTATAACGGATAAGTCTTTCTCTACAACAACAGGATTTATTAATTCACTTTTAATTTCATATTCAAAAGCTTTATTGACTAGTTTTTTTGCCTTATTGGCAAATTTTGGTTGAATAGCGAAACTAATAGAGTGTTCTGAAGAACCTTGAGTAATTAATATAATATTGATACCATCATTGGCTAGTGAACTAAATAATCGGCCTGCTATTCCAGGTACACCAAAAAGTCCTCCTCCTTGTAAAGTCAATAGCGCCACTTCATTTACAGAAGAAATACCTCGAACAGGGTGTCCTTTTTTACTCGCTTTTTGAGAAATATAGGTTCCTTTGAAGCTTGGATTAAAGGTGTTTTTAATGATTAGAGGTATTTTTTTAGTCAAAGCGGGTTGAAGTGTAGGGGGATAAATTACTTTTGCACCAAAGTGCGACATTTCCATAGCTTCTGCGTAAGTCATTTCTGGAATGGTGAATGCTCGACGCACAATTCTAGGATCTGCAGTCAATACACCGTCTACATCTGTCCAAATTTCAATTAAATCTGCTTCCAAACCAGCGGCTAAGAGAGCAGCGGTATAATCTGAACCACCTCTACCAAGTGTTGTAGTCAAACCACCTTTTGCAGAACTTATAAATCCAGTGACGACATGAATTCCAGGTGTATTTTTATAATACTCGGCAATATTTTTATAAGTTTCATCTAAATCAACTTTAGCTGCGCCGAAGTTTTTATCTGTTTTGATAATTTTTCGAGCATCGAGATAAGCGGAATTAATGCCCTCCTGTTTTAAAGCATTAGCAATAATAAACGCAGAATTTCTTTCACCGAAGCTTAAAACATAATCCATAGTTCTAGTCGATGCTTCACGAATTAAGAAAATACCGTGAAGTAAATTTTTTAATACTTCATGGTTTTCTACCAATTCTGCAAGAATCGTTTCCTGTAGAGGTGCCTCTAATAATTCTTTTACAGCATCAATGTGACGTTGTCGAAAAGCGCTGAATTCTTCCTTGTATGTTTCATCTCCCTGAGCTGCTAGTGTACTCATTCTAATCAAAGAATCAGTCACACCACCAAAAGCAGAAAAAACGACTGTTAGTTTTTCGCCTTTTTTATAATAATCCTTTAGGATGTTAAGGACTCCCTTTATTCTTTCAGGTTTAGCTACAGAGGAACCACCGAATTTTAATACTTTCATTGTCTTGGGACTTTACTAAATTTTATAAATTAAGGACACGAATTTATATCTTTTTTATGAAGAATGTTAAAAGACTGTTCCAAAAGCGTAAAACGATTTTTTTAGACTAAAGATTCAGTCTAAGCATAATAAGCATTGATTAATTAAAAGATGGAATAATTTGGTAGGTAGAAAGCTAAGTTTAAACTAAGTATTTAATTGAAGCAAAGTTAAATATTTATTTTCCATTTTAGTCATTATCTCCTTCTCTTTAGAAGTTTTATCACCATATCCCATTAAATGAAGTGTCCCATGAATCATTACGCGAGATAACTCTTCTGTGAATGAAACGCCAAATTTATCAGCATTTTCTGAAATTCGATCTATACTGATATAAATATCGCCTTCGATAGGATTTTCTTCGTAAGGAAAAGTGATAACATCTGTAAGGGTATCGTGTTGAAGATATTGAATATTAAGTTCGTGAAGATAGGTATCGCTACAAAAAACGAAACTTAGGGAAAATACAGATTTGCCTTCTTCTTCTACAGCAGAATGAATCCATTTAGAAATTAATTCTGGCTGGTCTAATTCGAAATCAATATCTTCAGGATAGAAATTAATTTCCCCTTGGATCATATATTAAATTGGATTTCAACGGTACTTCCGTTGTCATGATAATGAATTTCATCGGAGAGTTGACGCATTAAGAAAACACCTCGTCCACCTATTTTTAGAATATTTTCAGGGGAGGTTGGATCAGGTAAGCTATCGAAATCAAAACCAGGACCTTCGTCAGAAATCATAAAAGCTAAAGAATGTTTTAATTTTTTAAGCTCAACTTTAACCATTTTCGATTGATCTCGAGAATTACCATGAATAATTGCATTGGTAACCGCTTCCGTTAAGGTAATCAAGATATTACCATACATATCGGGGCTAAGTCGGTATCGTTTGAATACCTTCTCAACGAATGGCTCTACGTTAGCTACATTCTTTGGATCAGAAGTTAAAGTCAACATGTCTGAATCTTTACTCATTGGTAGAATACGAAACTTCTTCATTTTCAATGCCATGCAATTGATATTATAAGATATTATACCCTTACCTTTACGAGATCAATGAAAAAATGGTTCGGATAATAATAAAATAAAATCATTGTTTTTTCAAAGATTTGAAATATTCTTCTACCAAAAATTTATAATATGGTTTCAAAGATGGTGAAACTGCTTTATACATTTCAATTTCTGCCTCTCTTTTTTTAATATATTCTTCTAGAGAAGGAGGCATTTTTCTTTCTTTTTCAGCCCCTACTTCTGCTTTTCTTTTTTGCTCATACTCTCTCTCTCTTTCTGCTTTTTCTGCTTCTAATAAACGACCAAGAATATCTTGTTGTCTTTTCATCATTTCATTAGAAAGTTGCTTATTGACCAAATCAGTCTCTACTTTATTCATTTCATCAATGATATCTTGGAGTTCTTTACTTCCTTTTCCTTTCTCTTGTAAGCCTTGTTGCTTTGCTTTTAAAGCTTTACGCAATTCAGATTGTCTTTTGGCCATTTCGGCAAATTCCTTACTACCGGGCCCTTTCCCCTTACCTTTTCCTTTTTCTAATGCATCTTTCATTTTTTGCATTTGCTTATTCATTTCTCCCTGAGCATCCGATATTTTATCTGACGGAACCTTACCTTTTTTACCACCTTTTCCTCCAGGTTTGTTACACATCTGATTACCGGACATTTTGCCGGCCATCTCTTGTTGCATTTGATTCATGACTTCGCTTAACATCAAGGCCAGGTCATTTACATTTTGCATCGTTCGTTGTTGATGTTCTCCTGCTTCAGGTTTTTTACGTTCTTCCAACTGTTTGATCCCATCTTTCATATTAGATTTGATGTCTGTTACTTTTTCGGTAACGAAAGATTCAATTTGGAAAACGCGCTTACTCAAAGCTTGCAGACTATCTTCGATTAATCTAAAGTCGTCCTTTAATTTATATTGATCTTGGACTAAGTCTACATATCGAGGTGTATTGATGTTGGTTTTACCGAAGTAAGCCATCAATCCTTCTTGGTCAAAAGAAAGTTCAACTAAATTTTCCAGTAATTGACGAAGAGACTCCATGTCTTCTTCCATTTGTTCCATTTCGGCGCCAGCCATTGATTCTGACATACTTTCAGCCATTTCCTTCATTTTCTCGGAAGCCTTTTTTTGAGATTTAGACGCTTTGCTGTTTTCTTTGCTATCTAATTTCTCTTTACTATCATTCAAGTCTTCTTGAATGTCTTCCATTTCTTCCTCTTGGTCCTCGATATCCTTAGGGTTTTCTAACTCTTCATTTTTCTTTTCCAACTCCTCCATTTTCTCTTTAATATCTTCGAACTTCTCGTTAATCTCTTCTTGTTTTTCTTTTAGTTCTTCTTGTTTTGATTCATCGCTATTTTCAGTCTCTTCACTTAGTTCCTCTTGTTCTTCAGCGAGCTCTTCTAATTTATCAATGGTTTTTTCCATTTCGAGTTCGAACTCCAATTGCTTAAATAATTCCAAAGCTCGATCTAATTCCATTTCCATTTCCTCCTCATCCATTTCCATTTCTTCCATCATTTCTAGTGCGCCATCCTTTTCTAATTCTTGCATGAGTTCTTCAATCTTTTTCATCAAATCTTTCATCTCATCACTCATCAATTCTTCAAACATTTTTTGCACTTTCTCCTGCTTCTCTAGAATATCATCATTAGGCTTTTCCATTTCCTCTTGATTTTTCATATTCTCATTGAAGTTCTCTTTAGCCTGATCTATTTTTTCTTCTAGTTCTTTTTTGCGATCCAATAATTTTTCGATCTCCTTACGGGTTTGCCAGTCTATGTCTTTTTTCTGAAGCATTTTTTCCCGAAGCTTTTTCATGTCTTTTTTGATGTCTTTCGACTCTTTTAGGGATTCCTCTAGGTTCTTTTTGATCTCATCATTATTTTTTTCAGCCATTTCATCAAATTCTTTGATGCTTGGTTTGGCATAATTCATCAAGTTGGTTCGTGCAGATTTACTACCATTCACCCCATCATTATCGAATACTTCGAAATAATAAGAGACTTCATCACCGGGTTCTAGTTCCAAATCATTTAGATCCCAAGTATGGTCATACTGTACTTGTTTACCGTTAGGTTTGACCATTGGGATGGAATTTAATTGCCCTTGGACGCCTTTACTTTTATTAATACGATAATTGAAAGAAAGATTGACTAGGCCATAGTCATCTGATGCATCTCCTACAAAAAATAAAAGTTTGCTATCTGTACTGTCTTTGAATTGTTCTACATTAATTGTTGGATTCAAATCAGGAATAACTGAAATAGCATAAGCAACGGAATCTGCGTTAGGCAAATCTTTATTGGAAATGAATAATTTATAGTTTTCGTCTCGAAGTACTTTTTTCTTGTAAGTAAATAACTCGTCAGAAAAACGATTGGCATCAATCAAAGCATCTTTGCGAGAAAATTTGATTTGAATATCATCGGTATTTTGAGAATTGAAAATCCAGTCAATATTGGTTCCCGCTGGAACAACTAAATCTCCGATGTTAGCTAAATTTTCGTCTTTACGTTGTGTATATTTTGGAAAGTCAAGTTTTACTTCAAATCCAGTAATGTTAGGTTTTTTCAAAACATTAAGAGTATAGTCTGTCGATTCTACTCCACTGGCAAAGATTCTAAAATCTGTATCCTTTTGAACATTACTGAATTGATAGGAAAATAAATTATTTTCTTCTTTAGTTAAACGATAATGGTAATTGTCTATGTCAATGAAGACTTCATTTGGTAATACTTCTCCATCAATTTTGACCTGCAATAAATAATCTGAAAATTGAATAACAGATAAATTTTCTTTTTCAATCAAAAACGAGAAAGGTGCTTCTCTTTCAAACTCTTTATTGTTGTTGATCAATCGAGCCGTGCTATCCTTGATAATACTTGGGGCTGCAAAAAGTAACACGAATAACAATAACAATGGAGGCAAGGCGTATCGAAGATATTTTTTATTCTGATTTAAGTTAATTGCCGATTTAAAAGGAACTGGTTTTATTTCTTCTGTTTTTTGGTTGATACTGGCATTGATTAATGCAGCATGAGAAGAGTTGGAAGATTGTTTTTTTAGTTGAAGGATATTAAGCAATTTGTCTTTTACATCTGTAAAATGTTCTCCAATTATATACGCTGCTTTTTCATGTGAAATGACTTTGCCCAAATTGAAGTATTGAAATAGTGGTTTGAATACCCATCCAATTAGCGCTAATGCGCTGACTCCTATAAAAGAATAGAAAAGCACTTTTCGACCACCCATTCCAAAATAAAAGTAATGTTCCAATACATTCATGACTACGAATAGCAATACAATCAGAGCAATACTATAAAGAGTACCTCTGATGAGCTGATTGAGATAATACTTTCGAGTAAATTGATCTAACTTCTCAATAAGTAGCTGATAATTATCTTTGTTATTAGCCATTTTCTACAAGTTTATAAAATTTGAAAACATTAGGGTAAAAGCGTTTCTTTAGTAGTAGCTCAAAATAAATCAATTGAAATAGGCGAATTTATTTTTTTCGCTTGCCTTATAGGCGAATTTTTACAAAAAACACCTTAATAAAAAACTATATAAGTGAAAAAACATTGCATAACTACTATGCAATTAACAACTAAAACTTTTATACGGTTTGAATTCTAAAGAGTTTCTGATGGGTTTTATCGACGTTTTGCCTTTGATATGCTGGGCTAATTTAACCTTTTATCAAATGAAAATCAAGTAAAATAAGGATACTTAGCTCTTCCTGTCTTAGTCATTAACAATGCATTAACAATGAAAGAAGAAAAAGCCGAAAAATTCTGTTCTATTTTTCGGCTTTTTCTTTAGTATAGTTCTTGAATGAATTTGAAGCTAAAAACGAGAATTGATGATCATTTTTAATTGTTGATGTGTTTCATTCGCCTTTATCTCGTTGATCATCGTAGAGATTTCATCCACGTTGGCTTTGATTGTTTCTTTTTTAGATGCATCTGAAATAGTAGATGCTCGATCAACATAGGCTTCTCGCATATCATGCATCGCTTTGATCGATGCAAAGCGTTTCCAAGGAGATTTTTCTTGATCTTTAGAAAATGTATTCAATTTGGCAATAGCCTTTTTTACATTAGTATCATCAATGCCTTTCATGACGTTAAAGTAATTTTCAAAGAAATCAAAAGAAGCAAAAGCAGGCATATCATCCCATTTTTTTTCAAAAAAGGAAAGATTTTCTGCTGATGGTATTTTACCATAAACTTCTCCTACAGCATTGATGATGCTACCATTGTCCTCATTTTCCATTTTTTTAGCGATGCTTAGTGCACTTTTAGGATCCAGATTGGCCATACCTCGTAATCCAGAAGCAATGACACCATAAGATTGCTCTTTTTCTATGGTCTTTTTCATCAAGCTCACATATTGTTGATCACCTGTAGCACTTACAAAATCAAGTGCTGCTGCTCTAACTTGAGTCCGTGGATCTTTTTCAGCTAATGCCGCAATGTTTTTAATGACAGAGGGATCAGTTGAGGTCATATTTTTAATAGCCGTTCTGCGCAATCCCCAAAAAGGATCATTGCTTGCCTTAATATAGACTTGTTCTACTTCATTTGATTTCACTTCTTTTAATGCTTCTAATGCATCAAATCTATCCTGATATTGAGTGGTATGATTGTATTGAAAAACATATTGTTCTGGAGTTAAGTTTTCTCTGACTTCTGCAAGCAAAATATTATCTGCATCCACATTGACCAATGCAGGTTCTGCTGCTACATCAAAAGTAAATGTCTGGATTCGTTGGTTGAGTACCACCTCATGACGAGTTGCTTTTCCATTTTTATCATAAACATCAATTGCGAAAGGTAAAATGAAAATCGCTGGAAATTGATCTGGATTTTGTAATTGCTGAATTGTCACACTTGCCTGCCCAGCACTATACTTGTGAGAAATATCTAATCTCGGATGACCAGCTTCAAAATACCACTGATTGAAAAACCAATTAAGATCTTGCCCACTTACCTCTTCAAATGCTAGACGCAAATCATGTGCTTCTACTGCGGTATAGGCATTATCGTTTAAGTATTTTTTCATACCTGCGTAGAAAATTTCATCACCGACAAAATTGCGTAACATATGTAAAACCAAGCCACCTTTATTGTAACTATGGGCATCAAACATATCTTCTTTATCATTATACCCAAAGTGAATCAGGTCATGAGCACCTCCTTGTGCTGTAGATTGAAAATAAGTGCTCATTTCACTATTTCGATGACTATCTGCTTCATCTTTTCCATATTGGTGTTCGAACCAAAGGTATTCGCCATAGTTGGCAAAACCTTCATTCATGGTTAAGTTGGCCCAACTTTCACAAGTGACATAATCACCAAACCAATGGTGGAATAATTCATGGGCGACAATACCATCGTTGTGATTATCTATTAATTCTCGATTTGTTTTTTGTACAAAATCTCCGAAAATCACACCGGTCGTATTTTCCATTGCTCCTGAAACATAATCCCTAACAACCACTTGAGCGTATTTTTGCCAAGGGTATTTTACACCAGTTATTTCTGAAAAGAAATCTAACATTTCAGGGGTACGACCGAAAATATTTTTTGCCGATGGTTCATATTCAGGTTCTACATAATATTCAAGAGGAATGTTTTGCCATTTTTCCGTCGTGACCGAAAATTCACCGATTGCCATCATAAAAAGGTAAGGAGCATGTGGTTGATCCATTTTCCAGTAATCCGTTCTTGTACCATCTGAGTTTTTAGTAGAAGAAAGGAGTAAACCGTTTGACAATGTCTTGAAACGATCTTCGATTGTGATATACATTTCTTGAGTACATCTTTCATTCGGCTTGTCTACCGTTGGAAACCAGCGAGAATTTGATTCTGTTTCGCCTTGTGTCCATATTTGCATGGGCTTATCTGGAGTTTTGCCATCATGATTGATAAAATATAATCCTTGATCAGAGGTGATCGCTTCACTTCCACCTTTTCCACCAGTCTCTGCAGGTTTGGCTGTATAATCAATAAATAATTGATACTCTTCATTGCTTTGAATTTTTCTGCCAAGGCTTATCGTTAATTTATCATTTGTATAATCATATTTTAAAGGAGCCGTAGAGCCCGCAAATGAAACTTTATGAATATCAAATCCTTTGGCATCCAATGTGACACTTTCAACAGGATAAAACCAAGGCTTTAATGTTAAAGTGGCTTTTCCCATAACATATTGTTTGCTCCAATCAAAACGTAAATCTAGTTTGGTGTGAACAATATTGTTGATCAAAGGAAAGCTAGAATTATAGCGAGGTAATTGATAATCTTCAGGATTTTTTAGATTGCTTGGTTTATCAGCGGTGACAACCATCGTATCTAAAAGTCTTTCTTCAATAACAACTTCTTGGATCTCCTCCTCATTAACCTCAGAAGTGCTTTGATTCAAAGCTTTTTTAGATGAATTACAAGCAAAGAGTAACAAAATTGCTAATAGGGAAAAAGTATTGGTGAATTTCATAAGATAAAACTTTACGGTAGATTCTTTTTGTACATCGTTTCAAAAAACTTAAAACTATGAAAAATTGATGAAAAAAGCCTACTTCTAGAAAGAGGTGTTCTGACCATGTTAATTATATAACACGATCACAAAGAGAATTTACACGTTTATAAAGGCTTCTAACCAAACGTTTTTATCTAAAAGAAGAAGAATAACTCTTTTTTATAGGATCTGGTAAACAGAGATGCTTGTGTTTTGAGAAGAGTTTAGATTTATTTAATTCATTAAAAGAATTTTGGTGACAACCGCTTCAGGAGATTCTACATTACTGGTACGAGTTCCCAATACGAGATAAACACCAGAACTCGCTTTTCGGCCATTATAGTCTCTTCCATTCCATATCGCTTGTCCTCCAAGCGCTTGCGTTTCAAATACGAGTTGGCCATTGAGGTCAGTAATTTTGATATTAGAATCTCGAGCAAAACCTTTGATAGCAATAGGACCTTCATAGTCAGGCCGTACAGGATTAGGGAAAGCGTAAATCTCAGATTTGTTGTGAAAATTCCCTCCCTCAGTTGCGTCAGTACGAAGAGAAATCAATCCTTTTCCTGTGCCAATAAAAACTTCACCGGTTTTATTATTAATAGCAATATCCGTAATCGTATTATCAAAGAGTGGACTATTTTCTGTATTAAATTTTGCTATCTGATCTACACCGTTTGGCGACTGAACAAAAATTCCATTTTGCGTTCCAAACCATTTCCGATTAGCGCCGTCTACTGCTATGGTATTTATAATTTCTGTTTCTAACAAAAGACCAAGAATACCATTGACATCTACTTTGGGTAAAGTACCAAGACAATTTCCGTCAAAAGGAGAAGGGCATTCAAAAACAATAGCACCTTCTGTTGTACCAGCCCATACATTACCATCTAAATCTATCGCCAGTGATTTGACTCTATTATTTGGAAGGTTAGAATTTGAGGTAGAAATGGGTTGTATTCGATCATCCATTTTATTATCAATGGTACCCGCATAATCATAAACATAAATACCACTTTCAAGTGTAGAAATCCAAATAAGATCATTTTGATCTATGATCATTTGTTGTACATCTTTTCTAGGAAGATTTTTTAGGTCATTGGTAAATGTACCATCTGCTTTTAAAACGGAAAGGACTTTTTGATTTTCTGCGGTATAATTACTCAGCCACAAGTTATTTTCGCTATCAAAAGCTAAACCTTCAACTTTGACTCGAAGGGGATCATCTGAATTATCCAGTGTTGAATTATCGCCTTCGGTAAATGTAGTAAATTTATCCTCTACAGGGTCATATTCCACTAAGCCATCCCAGCGAGTGCCTATGTATATTTTTTTGTTTTCCGGATGAACGGCTAAACGATAAAAAGCACGATTTCCGTCTAATTCACTATTAGTTTGGTCATTATTAACCGACCATTCCCCGTCTACTAGACTTAACAAACCATCGGAAGAAAAAATCCCCGTTTCTGTACCTACATAAAGGTTATCATCATCTAAAACGAGATCTCCGATTCTAAAGGAAAAGGGAGAATTAATGGCAAATTTGTTACAAGGATCTCCAAACTTATCTGCAATTCTATATTGTCTCCATTTATCAGTATAAAATACTCTTCCTGCAGCATCTTCAATTGCATATACTGGACGGTTGACGCAATCTTGTCCATCTTGACCAACGATGCTATTTCCATCATAAAAAAAAACCTCTCCATTACATTCCTTTCCTGTATTTTCATCTCTACAGAAAGCTCCAATCAATAAGTGTTCACCTTCTGTGGTTAAAAAATCAATCTTATGATTTTCTTGTTGATAAATGTTGCTTAAGGTGCCGTTATCCCAGCGGAATAAAGCATCATCAATGTTTACATAAAGTTGATTCTGGTATGTTGCGATGGCGTTAGAAGTATACTCATCTGGAAATCCTTGAGGAGTTTCCATTCGTTCCCAAAGTCCAAAGTCTTGAATATTTACCCCAGTTTGACTGATTCGATAGATACCCATTTCTGTTGCAGCATAGATAAAGCCATCGTGAACAGTTATGGACTTGAAAGGAATGCCCGCTCTTGTTTCATCTCCAAATTCTTCTTCTTTTACGTTTAAAATTTTTAGCCCAAAACCCATTGCAAAATAAGCTCTTTCTTCAGAATCGATATAAATGTCAATGATTTCTTTATCGCCAATAATGTCACTAGAAAAAATAAAGGGAAGATTAACGATGGAACCATCCTCTTTAATTAGATCTAAATTTCCGTTGAAATAAGTAGCAATAAGTGTTTGGTTAAAACGATCATATTTTATAATGCCCATTCCTGCTTCGCTCAAACCATTTACTTTAGATAACAATTCAACAGAATCATCTTCTTTATCTATAATCAAGAGTGAAAATTTGGTGGCATAATATATTTTGCTATCACTTTGCGTTACCGAAGCAGCATCTTGATATGGCAGATAAGATTTCCATTGATTAATCTTTAGATCAATTTGGCTTGAGCCACTTTGCGTGAAAAAGAAAAGGAAAAAAATCGTGAGTATTGTACAGGTTTGTTTTGCCATAATTTGAGATTAGGAAAAATTTAAACAATTGCTATTGAGTAAACAATCATTTTTCTAAAAGTTTACGGACATTTCGTGATATGAAAACAGCCTTATGGACAAAGTTATTATTGTTTTAACAAAAAAGATAAAGAGCTTATGTCTAATTCTTGACGAGAAGGTGCATTTTCTACTTTATTTGAGGAAAATTTCACTTTCGATACAGATTACTTGATTGTAAATATTCATAAACTACTTCAGGAACAAGATATTGAACGGAATTTCCTTCAGCAATACATTTGCGAACATAACTAGCTGAAATTTGCATCAATGGTGCTTCGTAGACCTTTACTTTTTCATGATTAACGAGCGGTCCCATATCATATTGAGGACGTTTATAAACGAAGATAGAATGATGTTCTAGTATCACTTCGTAGTTTTTCCATTTATGGAAATTGGTTAAATTATCTCCTCCCATGATCAGGGTAAATTCTTTTTTGGGGTACTTTTCTTTGAGATAAGTCAGGGTATCGATGGTATAAGATGGTTTGGGTAAATCAAATTCGATGTTAGAAGCTTTTAGTTTTGGATTATTATCAACGGCCAAGCGGACCAAGTTCAATCGGTCATAATCTTTTGCTAAGCTATTTTTAGATTTGAAAGGATTTTGAGGCGATACGACAAACCAGACTTGATCTAAATCTGTTTGCGTCGCCATAAAATTAGCGATGATGAGATGTCCAACATGAATTGGATTAAACGAACCGAAAAACAAACCAATTTTCATCTGTCTTCTTTATTTTATTTTAAGTTCATTTTATTCTGTATCTTTTTCATCGATCATACCTTCCATTTGATTGATGAGTTGTTCCATTGTTTCATCCATTTCAAGATCTTCTTCTGGAATGTCAACGAGCCATTGGCCATCAATTTTAAAAAGGAAAAAACTATCACGATATTGTTCACCAGCATCTTCTTGAAGAAAAAGACAAGTAGCTTTATTTCCCATCTCTTTACACGTCATTTCTAAGAGAACTGGAGGGGGTAAAACTTCCCCTGGTTCTTCTTCTATAATCATTTTTTCTATCCAAGTCACCCATTCTTTTGCGTTAGGAGTGCTTAATTTTTTAGCTTTTGCAAAATGATTGTTATTGATATATTCTTGCCATTGCCTGGAAACAGTCTCTGGTGTATTGGGAAGGGGCTCTGCCGTTTGGCAGGAGATGAGTAGTAATAAACTTACAGCGAGAAAAGATGAATATTTTTGGATCATGAAATATAATGAAACTCAAAAAAAGTGACGATCATTTTTGATTCTAAAAAGTCAGCAACTGAATCATTTTGTATTATCCAATTGCTGACTTTCTTATAAACTTTAAAAGTTAAGATTTTTAGTAAAATTAAAACTCTATCTAGTTACTCAGCATAACAGGCATCACAAGCATTAAAATTTCTTGTCCTTCTACACCATCCGTTGGCAATAAAATACCAGCACGAGTAGGTGTTGACAATTCCATTTTAATTTCATCACTTTCCAGAACGTTGAGCATTTCAATTAAGAATTT
Source organism: uncultured Saprospiraceae bacterium (assembly GCA_964441245.1). GTDB lineage: Bacteria > Bacteroidota > Bacteroidia > Chitinophagales > Saprospiraceae > JALZUU01. Next base: position 51,245 of record CAYTVR010000005.1, read on the forward strand.
TGCATTAAAGCCAATCGTTAAAGGCTCACCAGCATAAGTACAAGTCAACTGCTCAGTTGCTTCATTTGAGAAATCTAAATCTTGAGCAGAAACAGTTAAACTTCCATCATTGATGTTAAGAATAACTTGATTAGTGGTCTTATTAGCGTAGATTGCAATTCTCTTTAAAGAATTTAAAAAGTCTGTTCTTTGAAGCGTCAATAAATGTGGATTATCAACAGGAATTACGGCATTATAATCAGGATATCTAGCATCAATTAATCGACATACTAAATCAATATCTCCGAAAGAGAAGAAAGCGTTAGATTTATTAAAAGATAATTTTACCCCATCTTCTTCGCCTGAAGGCAACGCATTTTTTAATAAGTTCAATGCTTTTTTAGGAATGATAAAAGAAGTGTTTACCTGTCCTTCGATAGAGTTAAAAGTTTGTTTAACCAACTTATGTGCATCAGTAGCTACAAAAATGATTTTATTAAAGTCTACTTGTAGATAAACTCCAGTCATCGCCGGTCGAAGATCATCATTGCTAGTCGCAAACAATGTTTTGCTAATCGCTTGGTTCAGTACATTGGCTTTTAAATCAACAGAATCAACTTCATCAGGAGATGGAATCGTAGGGAAATCATCTCCATTTTCACCTGCTAAGCGATATTTACCATAAGCAGAAGTGATTTCAATACCGTAATTTTCATCATTAATATTGAAAGTGATCGGCTGTTGAGGTAATTCTTTTAGAGTATCTAGTAATATTTTTGCAGGAACGGCAACCGTACCATTTTTATCAGAATTGACTTCAATACTGGTTCGAATGGACGTTTCTAAGTCCGTTGCTGAAATAATAAGTTTATTTTTATCGACAGTGAAGAGAAAATCTTCTAGGATTGGCAATACAGGATTAGAACCAATAGCTCCACTTGCAATTTGTAATTGCTTTTTTAAATCGGATGATGAAACGCTAAACTTCATATGTAAATGTGGTTTGGTTTTATAGATAGTATATTAAATCTTCTTTAAATTAAAGAGGATCACAAAAATACAGCATATTATCAACTTTACAACTATAAAATATTAACAGAATGTTGATAACTCTGTTGGTAATGATGATTCTTTAGAAGAAAAAAGAAATTTGGTGTAAATGATTTCCAAATACAATGAAATTTCTATCTTAATTAGCTGTTTTTCGACTTCTTAGTTATAGATGCTTGACGAATAATCGTAAATTTGCCCCACTTTATTTCAATTATATTTGAACTCCACTATGCTCAATAGATCGAAAAGCCCTCCTATCCAAGAAATATCTAAACTGAATTTACCTGAACCGACTCAACATCGTTTAAAAAATAATATTCCTATTTATGAAATAAATATGGGAACTCAAGAGGTCATTAAGTTAGAGATCATTTTTCAAGCAGGAAGGCCTTTTGAAGAAAAAGAAATGGTGGCAAGAGCTACGTCAAGATTATTAAAAGAAGGGACTCAAAAATATACTTCCACTGAAATTGCTGAGTTAGTTGATTTTTATGGAGGTACACTGAGTACACCAGTAAATTTAGATACGTCAAATATCGTCTTATACTGTCTTCGAAAGCATTTTGATAAGTTGCTGCCTATTTTGGCAGAAATAATTTTGAATCCTACCTTTCCTAATGAAGAATTAGAGCGATTCATTAAAAACAATCAGCAAAGACTTCAGGTGGAACTATCCAAAAGTGATGTAGTGGCTTATCGAACCATTACGGAATACATTTTTGGCGAAAGCCATCCTTATGGTTACAATAGTATTTCTGAGACTTATGATGCTTTGACTAGAGAAGATTTAATTCAACACCATCAGAAAAACTATACGGCCGATAATTGCCAGATTTACATTAGTGGAAAAATAGACCAAGATGCATTAAATTTACTAGATGAATACTTGGGAATTTTACCTATAAAAGGTCAAAAAAGGAAATCTGAATTAAGACCTACCTCCGCAAAACCCAAAGCGATTAAAATTGAGCATACCGAGGGAGTTCAAAGTGCCATCAGAATTGGTCGTAGGGCTTTTAATAAAAAACATCCTGATTATCACGGTTTATTGATATTGAATACGATTTTAGGTGGTTATTTTGGTTCCAGATTGATGGACAATATTCGAGAGGATAAAGGCTATACTTATAACATTTTCTCTGCACTAGACTGTATGCATTTTGATGGTTATTTTTATGTGGGAACGGAAGTTGGAAATGAGTTTGTAGAACCGACTTTAAAGGAAATTTACTATGAAATGGAACGATTGCGAACGGAATTGATTGGTGAGGAAGAATTGAAAATGGTTCGAAACTACTTGTTAGGGACTATTTTAACGAATTTAGATGGAGCGTTCAACGTGGCTGATGTTATCAAAAATTTATACGTAGAGGCCTCTTCATTAGATAGATTTGAAGGATTGATTCAGACCATTAAAACCATCAGCGCGGAAGAATTAAGAATACTTGCTCAGCGATATTTACAAAAAGAATCCTTTTGGGAATTGGTTGTAGGCAAATAACAATTTGTTTACCTACAAGTGAGTAGAAATAAGCCCTCTTTAATACCAAATATTAATTTAGGATTTATTAAATTTGCATTTAATTGAATTACAAAGTATTGAAAGTATTTTTTCTTCATTATCTCTAAAAATTCAATACTCTCGCACTCATAACTCTTTTAGTACCCCAAATGATTGATGATATTTTTCTATTTTACACAAATATTGTTTTCTTTTGTGGTTCACATGCTATTTTGACTCAGAAAGAGAATGATTTTAAACAAACGTAAAAAGAACTATTCCGGTCAAGCGGAAATGAGAATACGATTATAACACCTTTTCCGGAGCATACCGGAATTCAAACTAGGGGAAAATATTAATGAAACTGTTTAGCTTCTTTACTCAAGAAATTGCTATTGACTTAGGTACAGCCAATACACTGATCATTCAGGATGGTAATATTGTGGTTGATGAACCATCTATTGTTGCCATTGATCGTCGTTCAGGCGAAACCATTGCCGTCGGTACCAAGGCCATGCAAATGCATGAAAAAACACATGAGAATATCAAAACAGTTCGTCCTCTAAAAGATGGCGTAATTGCAGATTTTCAAGCTGCAGAAAGTTTGATCGAAGGATTGATCAATATGATGGGCAACCGTCGTAAGTTTTTTACCCATATGAAAATGGTTATCTGTATCCCTTCAGGCATTACCGAAGTTGAAAAAAGAGCCGTTTTTGATTCAGCTGATCACGTTAATTCAAAAGAAACTTATTTGATTCACGAACCAATGGCCGCAGCCTTGGGTATCGGTTTAGATGTAGAAGAACCGATTGGTAATATGATCATCGATATAGGTGGAGGTACAACAGAAATTGCAGTTATTGCCCTTTCGGGTATTGTTTGTGATCAATCTATTCGAACAGCTGGAGATGAATTTACCGTTGATATCATGAATTACATGAAGCGACAACACAATATACTGATTGGAGAGCGAACAGCAGAGCAAATCAAGATTCATGTAGGATCTGCACTTCCTGAATTAGAAAACCCACCAGAAGATTATGCAGTTAATGGTAGAGATTTAATGACGGGAATACCTAAGCAAATCACCATTAATTATCAAGAAATTGCACATGCTCTTGATAAGTCGATTTCTAAAGTAGAAGAAGCTGTCCTTAAAGCACTTGAAACGACTCCACCTGAATTGGCTTCAGATATTTACAAAACGGGATTATATTTGACTGGCGGAGGTGCCTTGTTAAGAGGGTTAGATAGTCGGATATCTGCTAAGACTAAATTACCAGTGGTTGTCGCAGAGGATCCACTTAGAGCGGTGGTAAAAGGAACAGGAATTGCTTTGAAAAATTCTGATAAGTTTTCCTTTTTGATTGACCGAAAAAGTGTTTAATCTAAAATAGATCTTACTCAAAACAAACATAGCTTTTCTTAGCATCGTTCTTTTCCTCGTGATTTAGTAATGGTCGAAAATAGGGCATGTTATTTTTTACAGGTTAAAAAATAAATCCTCGAACTCATTGCAATAGGAATTTCGAAATTATGCGCAATTTAATTTTTCTTTTTGTTAGATACGGTGGCATTGGTTTATTCTTCCTTTTGGAAGGAATATGCCTTTATATGGTGGTGAATTATAATCAACAACAAAAAGAGATTTGGCTTAATTCCTCCAGTTTGATTAGTGGAATGTTGTATGATGTTCGAGATAATGCTGTTCAATATTATTACCTTTCTTCTAATGCGGATAGTTTATTGGCTGAAAATGCTCGACTAAAAGCACAGCTTAAAAATGCCAAGTTCGTTACCGATGTCTTAAAAGATACTGTAACAAACGAAACAACCAAGCAAAATTACATATACATTGGGGCTAAAATTATCAATAGTACGATCAATCGTCATAATAATACGATGACCTTGAATCGAGGAGAAAAACATGGGATTCATCCTAATATGGGAGTGATCGATGCTCGTAGTAGTGGCGGTTTGGTTGGAATTATCCGGAATACTTCTGCCCACTATAGTCAAATGATGCCGATCTTACATCAGGAGTCAAGAGTACCTGCATCTATTAAAGGAAGTAATTATCATGGATTTTTATCTTGGCCTCCAGGGAATTCTAGAAAAGTACAATTGATTGACGTTCCCAAACATGCTGCGGTTGGTGCGAAAGATACGATTCAAACCAGTGAATATTCTGGCTTATTTCCGGAAGGTATTCCTGTAGCGATTATAGATAGTGTTTTTCAAAAAGCAGGAAGTAATTTTCACACAATAGAAGCGACTTTAATCAATGATTTGGCTAATGCGAGATATGTTTATGTAGTAGATAATCTAATGAAGGTAGAAGAGGATGAATCCATAGATGAGGAACAAGAAAATGAGGAATAAATGAACAGCACGATATTTACAAATGGCCTGCGTTTTATCGGATTGCTCTTTTTGCAAGTAGTAGTTTTGAAGAGTATCTCATTAGGAGGAGGAGTCCAATACATCAATATCCTGCTGTATCCCATTTTTATTTTATTATTACCCGTTAAGATTCCACATGCCTTGGTTATTTTTCTTGGGTTTTTGATGGGTATTACGATGGATGTTTTTTATGATTCACTAGGCGTACATGCAGGGGCAAGTGTTTTCATTGCTTTTATTCGACCTTATGTATTGTCTTCTCTAGAGCCTAGAGGAGGATATGGAGTGACGACTAGTCCAACTAAATATCGATATGGCTTTAACTTCTTTTTTACGTATGCCTCCATTTTATTCTTTTTGCATATGTTGGTCTATTTTTCATTAGAAATTTTCACTCCTGTTTACATGGGGCAGATTTTCTTAAAAACGGTATTTAGTTTTTTAGTAACGATGTTTTTTGTTATCATATATCAATTCCTATTTAACCCAAGAGATTAAATACTACTTGAAGAACTAATTCTTTGAGTTTTACTAAATCGTAATCAGTGAAAGATACTTATAAAGATCGGCAAAAAATTATTCAGGTTGTTTTTCTTTTGGCCTCTTGCTTGCTTTTATTCAAAGCAATGCAAATCCAATTATTAGACACTCGTTATCAAGATCGTGCACGAACAACTGCGATTGCCAAAAACATTCTTTACCCTTCTCGTGGATTGATCATAGATCGAAAAAATAAATTATTGGTCAACAATAATGCGATGTATGATCTAAAGGTGATCTACAATTTATTGGATCCGGAAATGGATACGCTTGCTTTTTGTGATATCGTAGATATCTCTGTAGATGAATTCAAAGAAGGATTGAATAAAAATTTTAGAAGCGCTCGGTATTCAAAGTCTGTTCCTTTTGTTTTTAAATCAAAAATGTCAGGTAGAACCGTGATGCAATTGCAAGAACGATTATACCAATTTCCAGGTTTTACTTTACAATTAAGAAATGTCCGAGGATATCCACATCGAAATGCAGCGCATGTATTAGGTTATCTCAGTGAAGTCAATCGAAGTCAAATTGAAAAATCAAATGGAGTATATGCCGGAGGAGATTACATTGGGTCTACTGGCTTGGAAGCATACTACGAAGAAGAACTACGAGGTAAAAAAGGAATACAATTTATTTTAAAAGATAATCTTGGCAGACGAGTTGGTCCATACAAAGATGGAAGTCTAGATTCTGCAGCTGTATCGGGATTGGATTTAATTAGTTCTTTAGATTTAGATTTACAGAGATATGCAGAAAAATTATTAGCTAATAAAACAGGAAGTATTGTTGCTATTGAACCAAGTACTGGAGAAATTCTGGCCATGACTAGTGCGCCTCAATATGATCCGAATGCTTTAGCAATCAATAGTAATAGAGGAGCCGCTTTCAATGAACTATTACAAGATTCTCTTAAACCATTTTTGGATCGATCCATTATGGCGGAATATCCTCCAGGTTCTATCTTTAAAACGGTGGTTGCTTTAGCTGCCATGGAAGAAAAGCTGATGACACCTTATCAATCTCACGTATGTAAAGGAGCCTATTTTTATAAAAACACCTCTAGAGGTTGTCACAATCATAGTCCACCATACAATCTTTCCATTGCTCTTCAACATTCTTGTAATACTTATTTCTTTCATACCATTCGCAAAATTATTGATAAAGATGGATTTTATAATCCAGCTCCTGGAATGGATCTTTTTTCAAAATATTGTTATGATTTTGGATTGGGACAACAGCTAGGAATAGACTTGCCAAACGAGGCAAAAGGAAATGTACCCACGACAGAATACTACGATTATTTATATCCATCAGAAAAAGGAAGTTGGAAATCTCCAACAGTTATGTCCATTGGAATAGGACAAGGAGAAATACAAATGACTACTTTACAAATGGCTAATTTAGCTGCGATAATGGCGAATCGAGGTCATTACTATCCACCACATTTAGTCAAAGAATTCCGAAAAGGAAATGAACGAATTCCTATAAAAGAAAAATATAGAACTCGCAAAGAAATCCCTGTTGACCCAAGTCTTTATACGGAAGTCATCCAAGGGATGGAAAAAGTAGTTCAAGTAGGGACTGCAATGAATGCGAAAGTTGAGGATATTTCTATCTGTGGGAAAACAGGAACTTCTCAAAATCCACATGGAAAGGATCATTCTGTCTTTTTTGCTTTTGCACCAAAAGAAAATCCTAAAATTGCTTTGGCTGTTTATGTAGAACACGGTGTTTGGGGATCTAGTTATGCTTCTCCGATTGCTAGTCTGATCATAGAAAAATATTTGAATGGAGAAATAAAAGGAGAACCAAGAAAAAGATTGGAAACCAAAATGATCAATGCGGTTGTGAATAATACCCCTTAAACGATGCGTATATTTTTTCTACTCAGTTTACTTTTTGTCACTTTTGCTTTTGTAAAAAAGCATGCTCCTCAAATGGATAATACAAAGGACTTTCAAGAGGAAAATCAAGAAATTAAGTTGATGTTTGTTGGAGATATTATGGGGCATGGACCACAAATAAAATCAGCTAAAGTGGTTGAAGAAGAGAAATATGATTATCGTCCCTGTTTCAAATATGTTCGTCCGATTTTAGAAAAAGCTGATCTAGCGATTGCAAACCTAGAAGTGACTTTGCCGGGGAAACCTCCATATCATGGTTGGCCAAACTTTCGAAGTCCCAATGACTTAGCAGATGGATTGTGGCATGCTGGGTTTGATTTATTAACAACCTCAAATAATCATTCTAATGATGCGGGTAAAAGTGGTGTGATCAATACGATTAAAACCTTAAAAGAAAAAGGATTTTACCATACTGGAACTTATCGAAATGCTTTAGAAAAAGATTTGACTCATCCATTAATTATCTATAAAAAAGGATTTAAGCTAGCCTTCCTCAATTATACTTACGGAACGGATTTAAAAAAACATCGACCGCCAACTATTGTGAATTTGATTGATCCAGATCAAATGCGCAAAGATTTGAGGATTGCTCGAAGAATGAAAGCAGATGCGATTATTGTCATGGTCCACTGGGGACGAGAATATGAAATAGAGGAAAGTCGGGAGCAAAGAAAATTAGCAATGGATTTATTAAAATGGGGCGCTGACTTAGTCATTGGAGGTCATCCTCATGTGGTACAACCAATTGTGGAGTATCCTATGAAAAATAAAAAAGGAATTCGATCAACAAAGTTGGTTAGCTATTCACTTGGTAACTTTATTTCTAACCAAAATAAAAAGAATACAGATGGTGGAATTATTTTGGAAATAGATCTAGTTAAAAATCGAAAAACAAAACAAACGGATATAAAAGATCATCATTATATTCCAGTATGGCGATACATCCGAAAAGGAGAGGATAATCAAACCACTTTCTACGCGCTACCCATTGCGATAGCTGAAGCTAATCTGGATAATATTCCTGATTTGCAGCCTAAAGATAAACGAGCCATGATGCGTTATGCAAAGTTTATCAGAAAACACCTTGGAAAAAGTGATTGCCCAGAAAGAAGATTAAAAGAAACAGAAAATTATAATGAAAGAGAATTATCAACTTTGTTTCATTAGTTGTAGGCAAATAAAAAATATATAAAGATGAGGTATAATACTTCTGTATATAATCTTCAACCTAATTTTGGCAACAATGTTATTAATGCTCAAAATTATTCCTAGGAAGATTACTGAATGTAAATACAATTTGACATAAGCAGTTATAAAGTGGCTTGATTTTCTTCAACTCGTTTTCTTAAATAACTTCAATATGACAATCGGAGAATTTATAAAAAAACTTGATTTTAATACTGTAAGGTACCTCCATAAGAAGCGGGATACTCAGACTATTAGAATTTACAATGAAGGAAAAAATCAATATTTTCAAGGACCATCCAATTCAGGGACTGAAGTACTAAACCTTGAGGACTTTGAGGAAAAATTTCAAACTAATAATTTTGATGCTCTATTATCGTTCACAAATTATGAGAAGAACCCTTATCTAATTTCACCAAATCATTTTGATATTACAAGTATCATCCAGTTTATGCAAAAGGATACAATTGTTGGTGTAATAAATTGCAATTTGTTTCGATTTCAATTCATAACGAATAAAGGAGATCAATTAAGGTACGATCCAGGTTCAATAGCTTTTATTCGATCTTGGATGAAAAAGGAAGGTTTTCAATTCCTTCCCGCATTTGGTGGACCTTTTGGAATTCAACTTTGGAAATATTATACCTATCCTACATCATTTAACTACTCTCCTAGGTTAAAGTTCTTCGAAACTAGTATTGGTCTCAATCTGAATTCAATGAATCAAAAAAAGTGGAAAATAAATATTTCTGCAATAGGAGAATGCCCCACAAATGAACAGATCGAATTAATGGATTCATTCCTGTCTAAAAAATATGACGTTAAGAAGAAGATAATCGATCATCTTTTCAACCTTTATCAAACCACAGATCGTTTCAATTATGAATTGCCAGAACTGAATGATCAAGAACAATTGTATTACTTTCTTGGAAATGGAGGAACATTGACATTGATGAAAGAGCATGAAAATGCTATAATCATAGAGTTTGCAACTTGGGATGAAGAACATGGAGCTTATTACTACTATTTTCCAGAAGAGAATAGATTGCAAGTTGGATAAAATTTAAAAATTATTTGATCTAGCTCACTGGGAATAATTATGTTATTGCTCTAGCTAATAAATTTTAGCGAACATGGAAAACTAAGAACCAAAATAATATACGATGGAATTGATATTTAGGATTTGTTTGTTCATTGCAGGAATGATTAATATGCTTCCATCAATACTGGCATTTCTTCCAAATAAAATTGGTAGTTCTTATGGCATAGAAATACCCAATTCAAATTATGAATTGCTTTTGAGACATCGAGCAGTGTTGTTTGGAATTGTTGGAGGAATATTGATCTACTCAGCAATCACAAAAAAGAATTATTCTATGGCAGTATTGATTGGATTAGTTAGTATGGTTTCTTTCATTATTCTTTTGAAACTTAGTGATGGAGAAATAAATGCTGAATTGAATAAAGTCATGAACATAGATATTATAGGGATCATTATTTTATTAATTGGATTTGTCCAGTATAAATTTAGATAAAACAATCTAGTCGTTAATAATTTAAATGAATAATTGATTTGAATATTTATCTTTGCGAAAAAAATAGATGATCATTTCTACAATAGTTGCTACAGCAAAAAACAATGTGATTGGAATCGATAACGGAATCCCTTGGTACCTACCAGCGGATTTGAAGTACTTTAAAAAAGTTACGCTCAATCATCATATCCTTATGGGCCGTAAATGCTATGAGTCTATTGGCCGACCACTTCCTAAACGCACCAATGTCATCATCACTCGAAATCCATTTTTTGTAGCGACCAATTGTTTGGTTGTAAATTCTTTAGAAGAAGGTTTAGAAATAGCACATGATAATAAAGAAGAAGAAGTCTTTATTATTGGTGGTGGAGAAATTTACAAAATGAGCTTGCCTTATCTCGATCGAGTTTATTTGACGGAAGTCGACTTAGAAGTCAAAGGAGAAATATTTTTTCCTGAACTGAATATGGATAACTGGGAACTGACTTGGGAAGAAAAACATAAAGCGGATGAAAAAAATGAACATGATTATGTGTTTAAAATCCTAGATAGAGTCTCTTAGTTATTTTATTTGACAAGGTATTTACGTATAAAGGAAGACTAAAAACCAATAACCAATATTATGTCAGATAAATCTTTAGATAGAACAAAGATTCAACGGATTTCGCAGATTTTTCCTTATAACGTATTATACGTAAGTGGGAAAATCTGTGTGATCTGCGAAATCTGCCAGATTTGTGTTCTATTTACATAAAATGGCAAACACTAATTATTTATCTGACATAGTACTAACAACCAATTCATTGCTATTCAATATTTAATACCAATTCCTAAAGAAATATATTCGGCAACGGTTTCATGTGCCTTGATATGAAGGGCTAGATAGGAGCGTAAATCTTTTATACCCATTTCTGGGAAATAATATCGAAGTGATAGTTTAGTATAAATGGATGATGGAAGTAAGTAAGCATTGGTAGGTAGATAATAGCCTAGTTGTCCATAAAAACCGACATTCCCAAACAATAATTCATGTCCAATAAATATGGCATATCGACGAGACTCTTTTTTTGCTCTTGCTTTATCGCTAAAATAAAAGGTATGTAATCCAAATTGATAAGTGGCGGTATTAAATTCGTAGTCAAAGCCAAGATAAAAATGATGGACGCTATTGATTTTATAAAGGCCTGCGAGCGATGCAATACGAACTGGAAATCGCGGACCATTATACGGGCTTAATTCTCGATAAGCAATATCGACATGAGCAGAAAGCCCCCATTTTCTTTTTTTTGTTTTTTGATCATCTTCATGATGAATAAAATCTTTTGTTTGGAGTGGAGTTGGTATATATTTTAAGCCCAGGCTCCAGGCTGGAATGTTGATCCCAAAATTAGGCAGTTGGCTCGCACCATTTGAAAAGTGAGTAAAACTAAACCCTGTTTTGACTGTCCACTTTGGGTTAAACTGATAACCAAAATGGAATTTGAAGTGAGTAATATTATTAAAATTAGATCCAATAGCATTATTGACTGTATTTTTCAGTGGATCATAATGCTGAGTCAACCAAGCAATTCCCGCACCTAATTGAATCTGAAAATCTAGCTTTTTTATTTTAAAAATAGGGATATCCCAAGTAGGTAAAATGCCAAGGGCATTTCCAAAAGTATCTTTATCTCCAATTTTGTAAAAAAATAAATTTACTCCAAAAGTGGGATAGTTAAAATGTTGGTGCCATTCCTTCTTCCCGTATTTTCGATTCTTAAAATTTAAATCAAAACCATAGCTATTATCGGGGACCTCAAAGACTAGCTTTGGAGAATGTTTGAAAATTTTTCCCAAATGCAGTGTAGGTTCGATCGCAATTCCTTTACCCATTTGTGCGAAAGCAGTAACTCCGCAAAATAGAAAAAGAAAACAGAGCTTATTTTTCCATGAAAATGGATGTAAGTAATTCATTTTTAAAATGATTGACGCAGGAATAAGAAAAATTGAAGATAAAAAGGATCAAATCTATTGGACTATCGAATTCAAAATTACTAAAATCCTATTTCCACTTTAGTCATAATTTAACCTTAAAGTGATTTTTTCTTGAAAAAAATGACCAAATTTTTTCCAAACAAAAAGTTAAAAGGATTCTTCTGTCGTTAAACATTAGTTAAAAGAAAGAATAAATGAGAACATAATCAATGCGTAATTCGATGATATATAGAAGGTTGTTGTGAAAGCACCTCATAAAAAGAAAAGTATTCATGTAACTTCGGTACAGTATTCTAAGTCTAAATAGTATTAAAAGCTGACAATAAAAACGTAAATTTGCCATTTTAAAAAGGCAGAAATAACATTACAAACTCTTTAAAAAATCGCACATGATGAATTTCATAAAAATTACAAAAAACGCATTACTAGCCTTTTCCTTAGTGGCTCTTTTTTCTTTGAATGCAGATGCACAACGAATTGCAACTGTCGATATCAACGAAGTGCTTGAAAATATGGATGATTATAAAATCGCTCAAAAACAACTGGATGATACTGCAGCTCGTTGGAGAAGACAGATTTCAGAAGAATATGATAAAATAAAAGGACTTTATAACAAATATCAAGCGGAGCAAGTATTACTAAGCGATGATATGCGTTTACAGAAGGAAGAAGAAATAATGAATAAAGAAAAAGAAGTTCGAGAAATGCAAAAATCGAAGTTTGGACCAGAAGGTGCTTTATTCTTAAAACGAAAAGAATTAGTAGAACCTATTCAAGAACGTGTTTACAACACCATTGAATCTTATGCTAATGATAAAGGTTATGATTTTATCTTCGATCAAAGCGGATCAGCAGGAATTATTTTTGCCAACGCCCGTTATGACAAAACAGAAGATATTTTAAAGGAATTAGGAGTTGATAAATAGTTTTCAGTAGGATACATATAGTAGAATAATACTATTCCTCAACTGAAATATAAATTGTATTTTTACAGGCGCTTTTTAAAAAGTTTAACAACGGATTTTTCAAAGACGCTTTTTTAGGAGAGAATATTTTAAAATTATTAAATTATTAAAGATAAAACAGATGAAGAATTTTATTAAAATGAGTTTCTTGTTTCTAGCTTTCGCTACGATGACTATCAATGCTCAAGCTCAGAAATATGGCTATATTAACTCTGATGAGATTTTGGCCAGTATGAATGAAGTGAAGCAGATGCAACCAGAGTTGGAATCACTTCAAACACAATTACAGAAAAAAGGTCAAGGAATGGTAGAATCCTTGAAAGCAAAAAGTGCTAAAGCACAACAGCAATTGGAAAGAGGTGAAATGTCTCCAAAAGAGCAAGAAACCATGCAAGCAGAATTGCAAGCAGAACAAGGAAAAATCATGGCTTTCGAGCAAGAAATGCAAGAAACGATCATGAAAAAGAGACAAACATTATTAGAGCCTATTTTGGAGCGAGTGAACAATGCTATTAATGAAGTAGCAAAAGCTCAAGGCTATACCATGGTTTTTAATGGTAGCCCAGCAGTAGGCGTGCTTTTGTATGTGGATGAATCATCAAATATCACTCCAGCAGTAAAAGCTAAGTTAGGTCTTTAACCCAAGTTAACTTACTCGTAAAGTCTTGATAAAGAGGCATTGGTAATCCAACGATCACCAATGCCTCTTTTGCTTAGGATCTAAATATTTTAGCTTGATTTCCGCTCGTTTTATAGGATTTTCTTATCAACCAGAAATAGAGAATATTGAAGCACAAAGGAATAGGAAATCAAGTCACCAAGACGCTATCTGTCCAATCACATCTTAGATTTTCATTCTGTTCTTTGTTCCTTTGTAGTTGAAGCAAATTTTTAGACTATCCTTTGTTTGTACAAAACTGTATATTTGCATATTAGACACTAAGCTATTTTGCGATAAGAATATTCATAAAGGTGATGATATACGTTTATGAAGCAGAGATGGACTTCCAGAATTTATGTTTACAGAAATTAATCATTTGGAGCATATGGCTCCGAAACAGTTGGATGCATATCTGAATCGCGGTTGGTTTAGAATGGGGCAGATGATATTTACCTGTCGTTTCCTGAACTTTGGAAATGACTTGTATACCGCTGTTTGGGTTCGCTTAGATTTAAAAGATTACACCTTTCGAAAAAGCCTTCGAAAATTATTAAAGAAAAATGGAGAGCGCTTTCGAGTGGTGGTTCGAAGGGCGATTTTCAATATGGAAAAAGAAATGCTCTACCATGAGCATAAATCTCGTTTTGAAGGTTATGTAGCAGGCACCTTGAAGGAATCACTTCACACGGAATCCGGAACAAGCATTTATGATACTTGGGAGATTTGTGTTTATGATGAATACCGTTTGGTTGCTGTTAGTTTTTTTGACAATGGTTCGGATACTTTGGCGAGTATTATGGGATTATTTGATCCAGCTTACGCTAAATATAGTCTGGGGTTTTATACCATGCTTCTTGAAATTTCGGTAGGCTTAGAGAATAATAAAAAGTTCTATTATCCTGGATATGTGGTACCCGGTTATGAGCGATTTGATTATAAATTGAGGATTGGAAATACCGATTATTATCTTCCTGAGACCAATGAATGGAAACCTTACTCTGAAATGATTTTTGAGGAATTGCCTTCGGAAATATTGATAGGAAAACTAAAAGAAATTCAAAATACTTTAGAGGAGGCAGGTATTGATAATCGAAAAATATTATACCCACTCTATGATAAGGAAATGTATGGTTATGAGAAATTAGATTTTGTAAAATATCCTTTCTTTATTTCTTGTTATCACCAAACGGGCAACACTTCCTTGTTAATAATCGAGTATGATTTACAATTAGAAAAATATAAAGTCAGTAGCGTTAATAAGTTTGAAGATACCTTATCTTACCTAGCTTATTTATTGTTTGATGGACATGATGAAGAAAACAGCTACCTAGAGTTTTTGTGTCGAGATGAAGTATTTTTAGAAAGTACCAATCATGAAGATATTGTGGCAATCGTGAAAGCCAATACTCAGCTAGTGAGTTGAAGTTGCGTTTGATTTTATAATAAATTAAGAGAAAAAACTCCCCGTTTTTCGAATAGATTCCTTGACAAAAACTTTAAAAGATTCCGCACGTCTAAATCCTACTAATCGAACCAATTTGGCATTCCAAAATGGAATATAAGTTTCCTTAGAATAAAGGGGTTTAAAATCCTTAGGTAAATGTTTTTGATAATATTGCTCGGCCAAATCCAAATCACATTCTGCTAGATAGCGTATAAAACGATAGAGTGTTTGATAATAAAAAGTTTGATTTTTTACAAAATAAACTGGTTTGTTGGCTTTGAGGTACTCCAACATTTTAACTCTTAAATCAAGAATGGCAATTCTAATACCACGAGGATTTTTTTTGGTGATTTGACCAGAAGGCCGTTCCCGAATCACTACACTTACTTTAAAATCATGAACCACTTTATCATTGAGCTGTACGATTCTAAAAATCAAATCATAGTCCTGCTGGAAATTTAGATCTTCGTCCCAAGCATTGACTTTATCTAGGTATTTTCGATTCCATAGATTACAACAAGTATTGCCCTGACTTAATCCTTCAAACAAACCCATGATCGGATCTTTCCATGGCTCCATAATGAAAGTACTGCCATCTAATTTTTGATATCGTGGTGTACCGACAACCAGCGGATCATTTTCATCGACCATGGATAATTGATCATCGAGTTTATCTGGCAACATCAAATCATCCGCATCCAAAAATTGAATCCAATTCCCTTTGGCATGAGCCAAACCCAAATTTCGAGCTGCTGGAGCTCCAGCTTTAGGTTGATGGAAAACCTGAATCTTATCAGGATATCGTTCTGCAAATCTTTCTAATATCGGAACAGTACCATCACTAGAATTGTTATCCACCAAGATTAATTCAAAATGAGGATAGCTTTGCGCTAAAACGGATTCGATACCTTCTGCAATATAATTTTCGACATTATAGCAAGGAATGATGACAGATACAAAATTAGACATAGGGCATGGATTTGATTTAGCTTTTATTGTTCCAATTACCGTGCCTTTTATCTGAGGAGCTGGAATACAGAATTTTGACTCTTGTACGATGACTTCACTCTTATTTTTTAACAAAACAATGATAAAAAATTTGGTTTAAAATGAAATGATAATAATCAAAAAGTCCTAACTTTGTCTTATGTCAACACCAAGAACAGTGGCCTTTCATACTTTAGGATGCAAGCTGAATTATTCTGAAACATCAGCCATTGCCCGCCAATTTGAGGAAAAAGGGTACACTCCCCAAAAATTTGAGGATGGCGCGGATATCTTCGTCATCAATACTTGTTCAGTAACAGATTTTGCCGATCGAAAATGTCGTAAGCTGGTTCGTCAGGCTTTACGCAAAGCGCCCGATGCCTTTGTGGTTATAATCGGTTGTTACGCTCAATTGAAGCCCACGGAGATTGCTGAGATTCCGGGAGTAGATTTGGTTTTAGGAGCTGCTCAAAAATTTAGAATCTTGGATTATATCGATGATTTATCCAAAGCAAGTGGTAAAGGAATGGTGGCTGCGGGTGAAGTGACTGAAGCTAAAGATTTTATCAATTCTTTTTCTTTTGGTGATCGAACGCGTTCTTTTTTGAAAGTTCAAGATGGCTGTGATTATAAATGTTCTTTCTGTACGATTCCACAAGCAAGAGGTAAAAGTAGAAGTAGTACAGTGGAAAGCGTGGTCAACGATGCGCAAAAAATTGCAAAAATGGGCGTTAAGGAAATCGTTTTGACAGGAGTCAATATTGGCGATTTTGGAAATGGAACGGAAGTGATTGAAGGGACGAAGCCCAAGAAGGAAGCTTTATTTATTGACTTGATCAAAGAACTAGATAAGGTAGAGGGAATCAATCGATTTAGAATATCTTCGATCGAACCAAATTTGCTGACGAATGAAATCATTGAATTTGTCAAGCATTCTGAACGATTTGTCCCGCATTTTCATATTCCTTTGCAATCGGGAAATAACAAATTGTTGAAATTGATGCGTCGTCGATACAATCGAGAATTTTATGCTGATCGGATTAAAAATATAAAAACCTTAATGCCGCATTGTTGTATTGGTGTGGATGTGATCGTTGGTTTTCCGGGTGAAACCGAAGAAGATTTTTTAGAAACCTATAAATTTGTGAGCGAACTTCCGATTTCATACTTACATGTATTTACCTATTCGGAAAGAGCGAATACGCCAGCAGCTGAAATGGAAGGGGTGGTAGAAATGGGTGAACGAAGAAGAAGAAATGAAATGCTTCGAATTTTGTCAGAGAAAAAACGACATGCTTTTTATAGACAATTTTTAGGTCAATTCCGAGAAGTCTTATTTGAAGTGAACAAAAACAAAAGCTTGATGACTGGGTTTACCGATAATTATATCAAAATCGAAACGCCGATTCAAGAAGAATATTTAAATACCATCGCTCCCGTGCAATTGATGAACATCAATGATAAAGGCCATGTGGATGCGAACTTAATGTCTGTTCCGAAAATGGAATGGAGTTATTGATGATTGAATGACTGAATTTTTGAATAATTGAATGAGCCTTCTAACGTGAAATATACGATAGAGGGCTCATTCAATTATTCAGTCATTCAAAATTCAATTATTCCTTTCCGCTACTGTTTGACCATCAATTTTGTTTTCATCCTATCTTTGGTGACAATTCTAAAATAATAATTACCTGCGGCTAAACCATGTGCTTCAAAAGTGATTCGATGTTCTCCTTCTGAAAATTGACGATTGGCTAAAACGCGAATTTCCTGACCGATCGGATCAAAAACACTGACTTTTGCCCATTCGCTTTTCGTTGTAAAAACGATCTGTGTCGTATTGCGAAATGGATTAGGCATATTATAAGCATCAATCTCTTCAATAAACCGATTTGAATCAAGAGTACTTGTAGTATTGCAAACTTGTAGAATTGGTAAATATTGAAATTCTGTGTATAATAAATTTTTCACGTCATCTTCCGATACGTCAAACCAATCCATTAAAACAGATCCATAAATAGAACGAAAATCAAATTGCATTTGAACCCCATCTTGTATCTCGACTTGATCAGGAATTTCTGGGTTAGTCCCCAAAATAGTTGGATTGACGCAAGAGCCAAAAACCATTAATGGAGCTGCACTTCCATGATCTGTTCCAAAACTATCATTGGATCGAATGCGTCGACCAAACTCAGAAAAAGTCATTCCGACAACGCGCTCTTCTAAACCAAGTAATTTTAAATCTTCTTGAAAAGCAGCAATTGCATCCGATAAAGTTTGCATTAAAAGAGCATGTTCACCAATAGTTGATTCGCCTTCTACAACCTGATTTGCATGGGTATCAAACCCACCAAGATTGACAACATAAACACTAGTTTGTAAACCACCAGCGATCAGCAAAGAAACAATTTTTAATTGCTCGGCCAGACTATTTCCTTCAGGGTAGTTGGCTAAGTTCGCTCCGTTATTTGCGGCGCTTAAAACCGTATCGGCATAAGCATTGGTTTGTAAAATCGACTGTTGTACAAAATTGAGTTCATAACCATAACAAGTATCCGTCGGGATTTGTCCTGGTTCGGTGATGTTTAATTCAGTTGGTGAAAATGGATCCGTCAAGGCCAAGCTATAATTAGAACTTGTACTTTGACAAGTCTCTGAAATTAAGGAACCAATGGTTAATGCAAATGGATCTGCGCAATCTTCATTGGGATAACCTTCTGGATAGTTTGGAAATTTACTTTCGAAATAACGGCCCATCCAACCGGTAGATAAAAATTCATCGGCATTAGAAGCCGTCGTCCAGATATCTGAAGACCGAAAATGAGATCTATTTTGATTGGGATAACCAACACTTTGTATAATACCGAGTTTGGCATCATCGTATAGCGATTTTAATCCAGTCATCGCTGGATGCATGGCGGTCTCCGTTGTTAGAGAGATGAGATCACTTTCTGGAATTAAAATATTACTTCTAAACTGAGATAACTTATCATATTGGTCTAGAGGAATGATTGTATTGAGTCCATCATTGCCACCATTTAGTTGAATCAAAACTAGAACGCGATCTGACTCACCATTGATGGCGGAAAAAATAGAAGATTTTGGAAGGGTAGAAAGCCCCATGCCGTTTAATAAAATTGGAAGACTTGTGGCTGCTGTTGTTTGTAGAAAATTTCTTCTTTTCATTTTATAAAGATTTACGAATGTTGAAAGCTGAATCCTCTTGTAAAAAAGATGGATTGAAGTTTCAAAGGGTAATTAGGATCATGAAAACAATAATTTATAACAGTTTGAATTTTCTTTTTCCTTTACTCTTCGTTAATCCCGCTTTATGAGCGGGACGTTATCCAGAAGGATACCTACGTTTTTTGCCTCGATTAAAGAAAAAACAATTCTTCACCTTTGTTATAAGTTATTATTCACATGATCCTTAATGAATTTTTAATTATTTGAGTGCTTCGATGTCTTTTTGCGTAAGGGATAGTAGGTGTTGTTTGAACCTCGCCGCTAGGGAAACCGTAGGTCGGGGAGAGTGCCGGATAGCCCGATCCCGCCGAAGGGAAACTGAAAGTCGGGAATACGCCCCTATTCCTTTTATACCAATCACATTTGTTAACTTAGATGGTATTCAGGCATCGACATAATCGTACTTAATAGATTTCGAATTTTGTTGCCAATGGAAGTTGCTAGATTTTCATTACTTGGATCAATCGCATAATCGGTATATTCTACATTCCACTCATAATCTGGTAGACCGGGTATTAAAACATTTTTGAGGTAATCTTTTTGTCCGTCTGTAATGGGTTTTGGTAACAATATTTGCACACATTCGTCAATCAAGGTGTTGATGTCGGCTGGTTCATCAATTTTTGATAAAAAAGATAGAGGATCAATAACGATATCACCGAAGTTGAACTCGTAACCTTGTTGCGCAATACGAGTTGTAAAGGTCATCCGAATGGGGATTGTTACAGAGTTTAGCCAGATTTGATAATAGACTGGTGTTTGATAATAAGCTTTCCATCCTGCGACATTTGGCGGCTCAAAATAATCCATTTGTAAGCTTGGGCTGAATGTGGCCATTTCTCTTAAAAAGCGATATTTACGGTTTAATGCTGTCGGAGTTTCTACTTCAAACTGTCTGAACACACTCATGATAAAATCTATAGGATTTTTAATCATACAGCCAACTTGTTCTGCATCATGAAAGTGCGCGCTTTTAAATAAAACCTCAAGGACTGGTTGTATTTCAAAATTAGAATCGATGAGTAGCTGCGCCATTGGTTCTATTAGGTTTACTTCTACGCTATCATCAATTTTATAATAAACAAACCAACGATATAACTTTCGAGAAATGAATTTGGCAACTTCGGCTTGTTCAAAAATAAGATCGATGAGATGAAGATATTCTTGATCACCAGCATCCGAGATCGTAGTATTGTTAAATCGATAAGATAATTGTTTGGTAGAAGTATCGTGACGGAAAGGAATAAAAAAAGAACCGATTTCTTGTACCTCAGTAGTGAAGTATCCACGATCTCTCCAGCCTGTTAATGATTTGGCAATAGCGATTACATCATCTTCTGTAAACGTAGTATAATCGCCAGGCCCAGCCAATGCTCCTTTCCCAATCGTAAATAATTCGAGTAACTCTCTAGCATAATTTTCATTAGGCGCTACCCTACTATTTTGATTACCATTGAGGTAACGAAGCATAGCGGGATTGACGGTGATCAACTTGACTAGATTTTTAAAATTCCCTAGTGCATTTTCCCGTAGAATGGTAGAATAATCATAAATAAATTTGGGGTCTTGTACTACAGAAAACTGCGTGACAAAATGATTGTGCCAAAACAAAACCATTTTTTCTCTTATTGAGATCCCTCCATTTAACATGACCTCCATATTCCATGCACGAAGGGATTGTGTTCTTCGATTTCGTTGTTGTTGATCGCTATAAGGTGCATTATTGACCCAGGTCTCTCCGAGAGGAACAAATGGATCATCTGGATCGTTAAAATTTAAAGGGGGATCAGGCAAAGGTTGATTACTAAACAAGGTATTTAATGTTGCTTCCAAACCATTGCTATGTGCCTCTTTAATTTGTGCGTGTGTGGCACCAAAAGTAGTCCTTCTAAGTAAATGAGCTGCTTGAGCATAGGTCCAATCACCAGAGAAAGGTTCTAAACCGGTATCGGTTGGTGCGGATGATTTTTCTTGGGAAACTTTGCTTTTAGATTTGGTCAATACGTTGGGGTGACGACCTAAAAAGGTGTTGAGTGTGCTTCTTCTATCCATCATTTTATTTTTTGAGTATCAAGAAAATGAGACATTTTGAAAAGTGTCTGTTGACTAGGATAGGACTTTGACTAGGAAATAAATCAATAGTTTAATGTATTCTTAAGTCTTTTTTAACGTTTAAACTTAAATAAACAGGGAGAATAGTTGTTTATCGCCTAATGCTATCTATTTTTGCTCCCAAACATATTTGCTCATAATTCAAGAAAACTATGTATCCAGATTTATCCTATATACTTCATGATTTGTTGGGGACTTCGCCAGATAATTGGACTTCTATCGTCAAGACTTTTGGTTTAATGCTTGTGATCGCTATTCTCACCGCTGCGTTTATGTTAGCTAAAGAATTAAAAAGAAAAGAAGCAGAAGGCTTATTGAAGGGGATCAAAGAAAAAAGAACAATTGGTGCTCCAGCCTCACCATTAGAATTGATCGGAAATGCCTTGCTAGGATTTTTTCTGGGCTTTAAGTTTGGGTATATTCTTCAAAATTTTTCAGATTTTCAAATAGACCCTGCTTCGATTGTTTTTTCAGGTTTAGGAAATTGGGCTACGGGAATTATTGGAGCCATCCTTTTTACAGGATTAAAGTATTATGAAAAAAATAAAGAGAAATTGGACCCCCCTAAGGTACAGGAAGTCATGGTTCATCCTTATGAACGCATCGGAGACATCACGATTATCGCTGCAGTTAGTGGAATTATTGGAGCCAAAGTATTTGCCTTGTTAGAAGATGTGGATCAAGTGTTAAACGGAACGATCACTTTTGGAGATTTGGTCAGCTCCTTTTTCTCTGGAAGTGGGATGGCTATATATGGTGGTTTGATAGGAGGATTTTTAGCGGTCTTTATTTATGTAAAAAGAAAAGGGATCAACCCTATCCATGTCATGGATGCAGTCGCTCCAGCATTGATGATTGCTTATGGGATTGGTCGATTAGGTTGTCATTTTTCAGGTGATGGTGATTGGGGAATTCCTGTCGAAGGGATTTCAAAACCTGCAATAATGGCTGCGCTTCCTGATTGGTTGTGGGCCTATAATTATCCTCATAATGTGATTAATGAAGGCGTATTAATGGACAATTGTGTTTGGCGATATTGTAAAGAATTAGGAGCTCCAGTATTTCCTACGCCTTTGTATGAAATCACGATGGCAGCTATTCTTGGTGGTATTCTTTGGGCCTTACGGAAAAGGATTACCATTCCAGGAATGTTGTTTTTTATTTATTTAATTTTCAATGGTGTTGAACGATTTTGGATTGAAAAAATCCGAGTCAATGAACAATATGAAGTCTTTGGTTTGAATACGACTCAAGCAGAATTTATCTCTGTTATTATGATGGTGATGGGAGTGCTTGGTTGTTTAATTCTTTGGCAAAGGAATTCTAAAAAATAAATTATGTATCCAGATTTATCGTATTTTTTTCATGATTTTTTAGGAACGGAACCGGACAATTGGACTTCGATCTTTAAAACCTTTGGGTTTATGGTGGTCATGGCGATTTTGGTTGCGGCCTTCATGTTAGGAAAAGAATTAAAAAGAAAAGAGGAAGAAGGTTTACTGGCTACTAGAACAATCAAACGGGTTGTTGGCCAACCAGCAAGTATATTAGAATTATTAGGAAATGCTTTAGTTGGTTTTCTCTTAGGGTTTAAGTTTTTTTATATCATTCAACATTTCGAAGACTTTCAAATAGATCCAGCGGCAATTGTTTTTTCTGGGCTAGGTAACTGGTTAGGTGGAATTGGTGCAGCTTTGTTTTTTGCAGGGGTAAAATATTTTGAAAAACATCAGGAAAGATTACCAGAGCCAGTAGAAAAAGAATTTGTCGAACATCCATGGGAACGAATTGGAGACATCACGATTGTATCCGTTATGGCTGGAGTATTTGGTGCCAAAATATTTGCCATGGTTGAAGATTTGGATTTGGTATTTGATGGGACGATTACTTTTGGTACCTGGTTACAATCTTTATTTTCTGGTAGTGGAATGGCTATCTATGGTGGCTTGATCGTTGGTTTTGTAGTGGGTTATCTTTATGTAAAAAGTATTGGGATCAAAGCGATTCATGTATTGGATGCTGCCGCTCCTGCACTGCTTGTTTCTGTAGGAGTTGGTCGAATGGGTTGTCATCTTTCGGGTGATGGTGATTGGGGAATTCCTGTCGAAGGTTATACTAAACCAAGCTGGTTAAATGCTTTTCCGGATTGGTTTTGGTCTTACCATTACCCACATAATGTATTGGAAGAAGGGATTGAGATTGCAGGTTGTACTTGGCGATATTGTAGAGAATTAAGTTCCCCCGTCTTTCCAACGTCTGTTTATGAAATCATTATGTTATTTGCATTAGGTGGCATTCTTTGGGCCTTACGGAAAAAGGTGACCATTCCTGGAATGTTGTTTTCCATGTATTTAATTTTCAATGGAGTGGAACGGTTTTTTATCGAAAAATTTCGAATCAATGATAAGTATGATGTCCTTGGGTTTCAGATGACACAAGCAGAAATTATTTCTGTGGTCTTGATCCTGTTAGGAATCTTGGGCTGTTTGATACTTTGGAGGAGAGGGAAATAATTGAATGCTAAAATAATTGAATTTTGAATGGCCCGATAATGTGTATTTGTACATTATCGGGCCATTCAAAATCCGCGCATGCAATTATTCAAAATTGCGTAAGATTTGATATACTTTTTTAGCAGACTGATCCCAATTGAATTGTGTTCTTTGTACCCTCCCTTTTTTTATTAACTTTTCCCGTAAGGAACTATTTACATATATTTTTTCTAAAGCTAAGGCTATTTCATCCACAGATGTAGGATTGACTAAAAGTCCTGCATCCCCTGCAACTTCAGGTAAAGAGGAACTGGTGGAAGTAATGACTGGAATATCACAATGCATGGCTTCTAGTACGGGTAATCCAAAACCTTCGAATAAGGAAGGATAAACAAATGCATATGCACTGGCCATGACTTTGGGTAAATCCTCTTCTGGTATATAGCCTAAAAATTGAATGTCATGTTGATACTCGGCCATTTCGTAAGCATCTTTTACGGAGTCTGTTTGCCAAGCGAATCGACCACCTAATAAAAGTTGGATGCTTGATTGATTTTTCTTTTTGAATTGATCAAATGCTAGAATAAGGCGATGTAAATTTTTTCGAGGATGAACCGCACCGATATAAAAAAAGTAAGGATTCCCTCCAGCATATTTTTTTCGAATCTTGATTTGTTCTTGCTCTTGAAGAGGAAAAAAACCTTCGCGACAGCCATTTTCTACGACAGAAATTTTGTTAGAATGGATACCATACTGCTGGATGATGTCCTTTTTGGTAAAATGAGAAACGGAAATAATATGATCTGCTCGATTTAAAAATTTTGGTACGAAAGAGGTGTAGTATTTTTTGACTAAAAAAGGAATTTGTTCTGGAAAATGAAGATGAGCAATGTCATGAGTGATCATGACGGTTTTGGTATTGGTCAACAAAGAACAATAACCATCTGGAGAAAAAAAGACATCTGCTTTATATTTCTTTAATGCCAATGGAATGGCTGTTTCAAACCAAGTCAGCCAAAGCAAAGGATGACGAGCTGATGGATATAAGACAACGGGTTTTACATTTTTACCAAAAATAAAGTGCTCATCATAAGTACGATCGAAGAAAAAAATAAATTCATCCTCAGGATGTTGTTCCACCATACGTTTCAACAACTCGTAAGTGACCCAGCCAATTCCTTCTAGCTTATCTTTTAATAAAAACCGAGTATTTACAGCAATCTTCATGAATAACGATCAAAACATAAAATAATCGCTAAGCTACGCGAAAAAAATAAAGTTTTAAATGAAGATTTATTTTTGAGGCCATTAAATGACAACTGATTGATCACCCGTTATCCAAAGAAAGCTTTTAAAGCATGCATAAAGTCTTGTTTTTTACCTGCAGAAACATTGACGGTTGCTCCGGTCTCCATTTCTACATAACCTCCTTTGCCTTTGATATATTTTTGGATGCGTTCTAGATTGATGGTACTCGATCGATGCACTCGAATAAATTGATTGGGATTGTTGATCATAGATTCTACTTCCATCAAGGTTTTACAAACTAATATTCGATTACCGTTCATAAAGTGAATACTCGTATAATTACCTTTTGCCAGAAGGCAAACAATATTGGCGGTTTTTTCAAATTGGATGCCTTCCATTGTTGGAAGCGCTAATTTGCTTCCAGAAGGGGTAGGAAGTCTAGTAAGATGATCCCGATTTTTGTGAGCAGATGCAACAGACAGTTCGTTTAGGTTAATATTATTTGATTGAGATTTGATTACACGCATGGCAGTTAAGTTTTAGGTTTATAGTAATATTTCTACTTTAGGATCATGTGAATAATAACTTATAACAAAGGTGAAGAATTGTTTTTTCTTTAATCGAGGTAAAAAACGTAGGTATCCTTCTGGATA
>CAYTVR010000006.1:0-74773 GCA_964441245.1 uncultured Saprospiraceae bacterium
TGGGATTACAACAATATGAAGCAGCCAATCCTTCCTGGATGAGTGTCGCAGGATTAATGAGGTACTGGCGTAAAAAAGAGGAACGAGAGGCTCAAAAAACAAAGAGATAATGTCTTTTAAATAAGCTATCATTTCGTTTCTGAAAACAATGATATACATTGATAAAATATATGGCAAAATTGAAATATTAGGGATCTTAGAAGAACTGCTCAATACTCGTGTATTTCAAAGATTAAAGAAAATTCATCAAGGCGGAGCGATATTTTTAGTCAATCCAACTTTAAATCAAACCAGATTTGATCATTCTATTGGTGTCATGATACTCATCCAAAAGTTAGGCGGAAGTATCCAAGAACAAATAGCAGGTTTGATTCATGACATTTCACATACTGCCTTTTCTCATTTAATTGATTATGTGCTTGAAATCGAAGAGGAAGATTATCACGAAAAAAGATTTGAAGTGGTTTTAGCAAATGAAGAATTAGCCAATGTCTTGCAAAAAAATGATTATGAGGTTCGTGATTTTTTGAATATGGAATCCTATCAAATATTAGAATATCCGTTACCAGGTTTATGTGCAGATCGGATCGATTATACCTTAAGAGATCTATTTCAACTTAAAACAATATCGAAAGAAGAGATCAATTGGTTTTTAAGTGGATTACAAATATTTGAAAAAAGAATAGTCTTAAAATCGGAAAAACATGGAAAATGGTTTCAATCAAAATATGACTTTTTAGTCCATGAATATTTTGGAGGAAAAGAAAATCAGGAGATCAATCTTATTATGAAAAAGGTTATCAAAGAATGTTTAGAAAAAAGTATAATTGAGGTGAATGATTTCCACTATGATGATTTTTATCTAATCAATAAAATAAATGGATCTTTAGATCTGATGACACGAATCGCAGAAATTAGAAATCAAGGAATAGCTAACGAAAAACTAAACACCAAAAAAAGGTGGGTAAATCCTGAAATTCTGGTCAACGATCAGATATTGAAATTGTCAGCTATGAATTAAACAATTATTTTCTAGAAGAATTTAATAAATTTTCAAAATATGGACAAACAACAAAAGCAAGATGAGCGTATTGCTAAAATGACTTTTGCCTCTGTATATCCACATTATATTACCAAAGTAGAAAAAAAGAATAGAACAAAGGAAGAATTGAATCAAGTAATTGAGTGGTTAACTGGCTATAATGAGCAAAAACTACAACAACTCATCGAAGAAAAATCGACCTTCAAAGAGTTCTTTGAGAAAGCTTCATTGCATCCCAATGCTCCATTAATTAAAGGGGTCATTTGCGGCTATCGAGTGGAAGAAATTGAAAATCCTTTAACTCAAAAGGTAAGATACTTGGACAAATTGGTAGATGAATTAGCCCGAGGACGTAAGATGGATAAAATTTTAAGAACAACCTAAGTTACTTTGTAAACTACAGACCTACTATTTAGGTAATAAAGTGACGCTTTTATCTAAAATTTTCTTAACAATTCGTACATCAGGAAGCGTCATACGATCTACTTTTTCAGTAGCTTCTTCTTTCAATTCTTTGACCGCATTTTTATTATGCGCCTTTACATTTACTGTATTGATATAAGTAAATGAAGCCATACTTGCTAAAATAAGAAGACCAACAAAGAAAGAATGAATATTTGATTTTTTCATGTTAGATAGAGGTTTTGAAATCACAGCGAATATTTTTTATTAAAAATTTTAACATTCCATTCACTGCGTTTAGAGTGTGTTTTAGTTTTAAATTATTGCTTTTATATTATTCCTCTTATAAAATATCGACTGATGGTCGAAAATATTGGACGAATCATCATTAAAAATGACAACATAGAGTGCAAAAGGTTGCAATCACTATGATTATTCACATATTAAAGATACGATAGATTTCTTGCCAAAGTCACCTTTTTAACAGCCTTTAACGGATCATTAACAAGTAGAAAATAGCACTTATTGAAGATAAAAGAGCCATTCAAATATCTCTGAATGGCTCTTTTCAAACGAATTTATTTTATAGCTTTTCTACTCTACTATTAATTTCTGAACCGCAACTCTATCCTCACTTTTTAGCGTGACCAAATACATTCCACCTGCCAGATGACTCAAGTCAAATTGTTTCGTATACTTCCCTATTGATTCTTGCCCATTATTTTGGAATAGAATTGACTGTCCCATCATATTGGTAACCTGAATACTGGAAGAAGTACTTTCCACTAGTTCGTAATCAACCATCAATTTTCCTTGTGTCGGATTAGGACTGATTTCAAAACCAAAAATATCCGATGAGACGACCTCCGTATTTACCGAAGGGAAAATGGTAGGAATATCAAAACACCAATAAGTTTGGGTATTATTCGTCGGTTCACCAGGCACCATCAAAAGTTCATCTCTAACAAATGATCCAGGCTCACTATCCCATTGAAAAGTCATGTAAACTCGATTATCTGCCCCAACAGATAAATGAGGAAATACAGCTTCAGTTTCTGGAATAATCGCAGGTATTAGCATTACATCTTCATTAATAACATGATAGGGTTCCTGCCAGTTTACTTTATCTAAGGAAGCCGTCATAAAAATCTGACGATAGTGCTTAGGTTCTGGAAAAGTTGGACTTCCATCAATAGCTTCTCTGACAAAATTTTCCATCACCTGATGATAAGCAATCACTACATATCCTTCATCATTAACGACGGTATAAGGATTAGAAGTTATACTGCTTCCACCATAACTAGGAAGAAAGTCAGCATTATCATCTCTGATATCAAAGGATCCATTCCCATCAATATCGGTTCCATTAATAGTCTCTTGAATAATAATTGGTTCATCATCTAGCATATTCGTATTCCAATAAAAAATACCTGACACATCTGGGTAAAAAATCCAACCTGCATCAGTAGTGTCAATATCGGATATATACATTCTACCAAATGCAGCATGGACCGTTCCATCAGCTTCGATAGCAACTGATCCAGTATTATCACACTGTCTTATAGCACCAAGATCAGTTTCATCCGCCTCAGGATCAATTCCACCCATTCCATCTCCACCAGGACCATCAGGATCTGGTCCTCCAATATCATCTATATCATATCCATCATTGATGACATAATTAGGAATAGGAAACTCTAATGCTTTCCGATTTATCCAATTCTCACCAGCATCATCGGAAATCCAAAGATCAACATCTCCTGCTTGTCCATTAAAATTCGCAACGACAACATGTTCTCCATTCGCATCAACAAAATAGCCATCTGCATTAAAAGAAGAAAAGTTATCACTGCTGATACCTGGTAAAAATACATCTTGCTTATCCCAAGTCATACCGCCGTCAGTAGATCGAAAATATAGTAAGGCGCCATCCATTCCTTCATATACTTGACCTTCTAAACCAATAGGTGTTGTAATACAAATTAGATGAACAGTATTCTCACTCACTGCTACGTGAGGCCATAATAAACCTGGCCCTGAAGCCGTGACTGTTGGTAAGGAAGTTTCAGTCCATTCTCCCGTTGGTTCTTCTTTTGACAAAATGATAATTTCATTATCAGCAGAATGACTAATGACCAATTCTCGACCAGAATCTAAAATAACCACATTCGCCCAACCGGTCCTCGTTATTGCTTCTAAGCGAGTGACTGGCGGAGGAAAACTCATGGCTGAAGAATTATCATTAATACTATTGTAACCAGATCCACGAGTCGGAAAACTGGAACCAGCAACGACGCCTTCGTGAAAGGTCCATACACCTGATGTTCTTCCAACATTATGATGAACTCGATGTTTTGTTGCAGAATTAGACATAAGATCATAATAAGAGTTTCCCATCCAAATTTCCTTCCCTACATTTTCAATTAATTGGTTAGCATAATATTGTTCCAACCATTCTTCTGGTACCGATAAACCCTCTAAAGCGGCAGATGTTTCAAATCCTGTAGCAGGACGCTGATCAATACCAACGGCTGTAATTTTAGGAACTTGATTTAGAGTTTGTGCTGATGCAGAAAATGAGAGACAAAATAGGATAGAAAAAATTAAGTGTGTCTTGACTTTTTTCATAAAAATAGATTTAAAAAATGATGAAATAAATAGAAACTACCCTAAGCTGATTTCGCTTAAAATAGGATCTAACTTCTTAAGTCTATTTGACAAGAACGGTTGGCAATTTTTTCTACCTACCAATATATAAAATCGTTTAATTCATTTCTTCTAATCAAAGAAAAAAGGATACTGATTGTAAAAAATTGGGCAAATGGTATTAAAAGTCTAAACATTGAAGTTTTTTGTTTGTTACTAAAATTATTCTAAAAAAACCAATCAATATCATGGCTCTTTATGATTTCGTTTGGTCTAAATAATTTAGAAACTACTTTCGCCCTTTTAAAGCTTCGCTTTAGCAACCAAATGAATTTAGTTCACCTAAAAATACCAGACGAAATCATTTGATTCGCTCGGATTTAGTTGGACACTTATTTAAAATAATTGCATCTGCCTTAGATCATTTTTCTTTTTTGATAACACAGATTTCTTCTTCAAAAAAAAGAGCCCGTAAATCAACATTTACGAGCTCTTTTTTATCGTTTACTTGTTTCATGCTAATTATAAAACTAGCCAAACCAAATAAGCTAAGATTCCTTATTCAACAACTAGCTTCTTTGTAGTCATCTTATCTTCACTTATGAAAGTCAAAGTATAAACACCGGTAGCTAATTTGCTAACATTTAAATCAAGATTATACTTTCCAGCAGCTTGTGTACCATTGTTGATCGCCATTACTTGCTGACCAATGATACTAGATACCGTAATCGTTGATGGTGCACTAGTTGATAATTCATACTGAACATTTAAAGTATGCTTCGCTGGATTTGGAGCCAACTCTAAGTTGAATACATCATCGGCTACAACAGAAGTAGAAACACCTACTAAAACATTAGGAAAAAGATCATAAACATCAATGGCTAAATAAGAAATGAGATTGTTAGTTACTAAATCATTGTCTCCATCAGCATCATTATAAACAAACATACCTGGCTCTGGATCCCATTGCCATGTTGTATGTATAGTGTTATCAGATCCATTATTATAAAGGTGTGGGAAGCTAGCTTCTGTCTCTTCAGCTTGAGGAACAATCATTACCTCATTATTGGTCAAGTCATAAGGATCTTGCCAGTTCAAAATATCTTTGTGAGCAGCGGTCATGTAGATATTTTGAAAATATTGTAACTCCGGATAGTTTGCACTACCGTCCACAGCTGGACGAACTTTCGTTTCCATTTTTTGTACATAGGCTAAAAATAGAACACCATCATTTGTCACAACAATAGAGGGAGCACTCGTCAAACTATTTCCTCCATAACGTGGGAAGAATTGCTCACCAGACTGATCAAAATCTAATGCATCATTACCGTTGACATCCACATTATCCGATGCCACTCCGATTGTCGATCTTTCATCATCAGCCATATCAGTATTCCAGTAAGAAATTCCACTCCAAAGTGGGTAGAAAGTCCAACCAGCATCTGTAGTATCCAAATCAGATAAGTACATATTTCCATAAACAACGTGTAAGGTTCCATCTTCTTCAAAGACTGCGTTACCTGTTCCATCAGGCTGAAGAACCGCGATCAATGCATCTGCAGTTGCAGCAGTATCAATACCTCCCATACCGTCTCCACCAGGACCGTTTGTATCTACACCACCGATATCATCTACAGTGTATCCATCATTAAACGTATAGTTATCAATTGGAAAATCCAATACTTTTCTTCTGTCCCAAGTATCACCAGCATCACTGGAAATCCAAAGATCAATATCTCCAAAAGTATCGTCAAAGTTAACGATTGCAACATGATCTCCTTCTACAGCAAGGGTATATCCATCTCCATTGAAAGTACGATCAGCACCAAAATTAGCAGCACTAACACCAGGAAGCAATACGTCTTGTTGATCCCAAGTAACACCACCATCAGTTGATCGGAAGTACAATAAAGCACCATCCATTCCTTCATATAAAGCACCATCATTCCCAACAGGAGTAGTAATACATGCTACATGAATAGTAGAACCATCTGTACCAATATGAGGCCATAACAAACCAAAAGCTGCCTCAGTACCTGTAGGCATTGGATTGTGTTCCCAAGTGTCTGAACCAGCAGCTTTTCTAGAAACTAGAAGATCATTCAATGTTGTCGTGGTTGGGTTTGGTCCGTGACTAATGACGACACATGACCCATCATCCAAAATAACAACGTTCCCCCATCCAGTTCGTCTGTCTTCTATTCTTTGACCAGGAAAACCACCATTGATTGCACTCGCATCGTCATTTATTGTCGTGAAACCTGTTCCACGAGCGGGGAAAGTAGTCGTTGCAGCGGCATCTTCGTGATAAGTCCAAACACCAGCAGTAAACCCAAGATTATTATGAACTCTGTGCTTATTGACACCATTTGATTGTAAATCATAGCTAGATGTTCCCAACCAAATTTCTTTGCTAATGTCCTCAGGGGAATTTAGATACTGTTGCATTAACTCATCCAATTGAGCATCTAACTCCGCTTGTCGTTCAGCAGAAACTGTGAAAGTTTCCATACCAGTAAGAGCTTTTTGAGGTGTTGCAAGCTTAGTAACGGTCTTTGCCTTACTATAACGCTGAGCCGTTTGTGCATTGACACTTGCGGTCATGCCTACACAAAGCATAAAAACTAAAAGTAAATTTATTTTTTTCATAGACGATCTTATTAAAAAAGAATTAAGTAAAATGGTTAAATAAAATTGTTCTTATTGATAAACAGACGGGAGATGAATAGTAAGGTAGATAGGACAGCAGCCCTTATAATTTTATGGTTTCAATAATATTCAACTCTCTCTGTATTCCGACAAAGATTAGGACAGAAACAAGTTTCTATCAAGATTAATCTGTGCTTAAGTGGCAAAGATAATATAATTTGCTCATTTTGGTAAATGCCCGAAAAACATTTTTTGTCAGCTGACTTCCATTTGCTATCAACTCCAAACATATCAAGTTTAAAATGCTAATTGGAGTGTCTTAGAGCCGACCTTTGGGGATTGCTTCGATCAATTTTCGAGTATATTCTTGCTTAGGGTGGTTATAAATTTCGTCCGAATCGCCAAATTCTTCAATTTTTCCTTGATTCATCACCATCATCCGATCACTCATAAATTTGACAACTGAAAGATCATGTGAAATAAAGATATAAGTCAAATTGAATTGCTCTCTCAGTTCTAAGAGCAAATTAAGTACTTGTGCTTGAACAGATACATCTAAAGCGGAAACAGATTCATCACATACAATAAACCGAGGATTTAAAGCTAAAGCCCGAGCTATTCCTATTCGTTGACGTTGACCACCAGAAAATTCATGTGGATATCGATTATAATGATCACCACTCATACTCACCGTTTCTAATAAGTCAACCACTTTCTCTCGTCTTTGTTGATCATTTTCCAAAATTTTATGTACTTCCATCGGTTCAAGGATGGCATTTCCAATAGTCATTCTTGGATTTAAAGAGGAAAAAGGATCTTGAAAAATGATCTGTAAATCTTTGCGCATCTCCTTCATCTCATTCTCGCTAATAGACAAGAGATCCTTTCCTTCAAAAATAACTTCACCACTACGGACTGGTGCCAATCGAAGTAAACTTCGTCCTAAAGTGGTTTTACCACAACCAGACTCTCCTACCAGACCTAAAGTTTCTCCAGGATATACATCAAACGAAATATCGTCAACAGCTTTGACAAATTCGGTTGCTTTGCCAAAAAAATTGTACTTGGAAGGAAACCAAGTTCGAAGATTATTGACTTCTAAAATAGGTTTTTTACTTTGCAAAAGTTGTCGACGTGCATAAGTATCATCAGCTGATATTTTGACGGAGTCTAGTACCTTTGATAAGGAATGTTCTTTTTCTTTTATCAATAAATCACCATTTTCACTTGAAGTGACTTCCATAAAGTCGCTAACAACCGGAAGACGTTTTACGCGATACTCTAAAGGTGGCCGACAGGCTAACAAACTTTTGGTATATGGATGTTGAGGATTTAAAAACAAGTCTTCTACCTTACCTTGCTCCACAATTTTACCTTTGTACATGACGAGTACTCGGTCTGCAATTTCAGCAATGACTCCTAAGTCATGCGTAATAAAAACAACAGAAGCATCTACCTCTTTTTTCAACTCATTCATCAAACCCAAGATCTTTTTTTGGACCGTTACATCTAGAGCTGTGGTAGGTTCATCAGCGATCAATATATCAGGATTGCAAGACATGGCCATGGCAATCATTACCCTTTGTTTTTGCCCGCCAGAAAGTTGATGAGGATAGGATTTAAAAATACGTTCAGGATCAGGTAATTGCACTTTCGTGAAAAGGGCCAACGTTTTCCCTTTCGCTTCGCTCTTGGAAATATTTTGATGAATCAAAATGGCTTCCACTACTTGGTTTCCACAAGTAAAAACCGGATTGAGTGAGGACATGGGTTCTTGAAAAATCATAGCAATTTCATTGCCTCTAAAAGCACGAATTTCCTTTTCGGGTACATCCAATAAGTTGACCCGCTCTCTGTCCTTTGGATAATACCAAATTTCGCCACCAACAATTTCGCCTGGAGGTTCTGGAATTAATCTCATAATAGATAAAGAAGTTACCGATTTGCCTGATCCAGACTCCCCTACTATCCCAAGTGTCTCACCACGAAATAAGGTAAAGTCAATCTGGTCAACAGCCTTTACGGTTCCACTTTCATTGGAGAACCATGTTTGTAATCCAACTATTTCGAGCAACTTATTATTCATATTTATTTAACATATATCTTAATTATAATTGGCTCAGTTTATGTTGCACATATGTAATAAAATATGCTTCTTTGAATAGAGTTTGACACAAAAACGAAATTTAGAAGGAATTTTAGATACTTCTTTAGGAATTTTTGGTCTTAAGATCAGCCAAGATAGCATTTTTTGTTTTTTGTTTGAGCAAAACAAAATTGTTTTGTCTTTTCTTAAGTAGTAGAACACCCTGGTTCATAAATTCTATTACTAACTCATTTAGTCCCATGAACAAATCTAAAATCATGAAAAAAAATGTACTACTCGTACTGCTTTCTGTGCTATATCTCAATGCCATAGCACAAGCAGACAACTCCAACAGTATTGATCTTCATGCTGTATGGAATCCAGAATCCATTCCTACTACCACTTCTGGACAAAAATTCAACGATATTTGGGGGTTTACAGATTGTCAAAGTAACGAATATGCGATTATTGGTTCTGCCAGTATGGTCCATTTTGTAGATATAACAGACCCCACCAATTTGGTAGAAATCGATCGCTTTGAAGGTGGAGATACCACTACTTGGCGAGATATAAAGACTTATCAAGATCGAGCCTATGCCGTTTCGGATGCGACAACCGAAGGTTTGATGATATTTGATATGAGCCAATTGCCTGATAGTGTTTCCAAGACATATCACAGCAATGAATTCTTCGAAAAAGCACACAACCTTTTTGTTGATCCATCTACTCATAGACTTTATGTGGTAGGTGCTCCAAATGCAGACCTACTTATTTTTGATTTAGAGAATCAAAAAGATAACCCGGTGTTGATCGGTAGTCTAAGTTTAGCTGGAGGCTATGTACATGATATTTATGTGCGAGACAACATTGCTTATTGTTCGCATCTCTCAGCTGGTTTATACATCTATGATTTGACAGATGCCGAGACGCCAGTAACCATGGGATCTTTGACAGAATATGCCGGACAAGTCTTCAATCATAGTTCTTGGTTATCCGAAGATGGAGAAACCTTGATCTTTTGTGATGAAAAAAGAGGTGCCACGGTGAAGGCATTAGATGTATCAGATCCTACAGACTTAGAAATCGCAGCAAGTAATGAATTTAGTTCTGTTTTATTGGCACCAGAGGCCACCAATAGTATTGCACACAATCCATACATTCGAGATAACTATGCGATTGTTTCTTATTATCATGATGGACTTCAAATTTTCGACATTTCAAATCGGGATAGTGTCGTACGGGTAGGATACTATGATACTCATACGGGCAATTCAGATTATGAAGGGTGGAAAGGTGTTTGGGGAGCTTATCCTTTTTTCCCTTCAGGGAATATCATTGCTTCGGATATGTATAATGGCTTGCACGTACTAAGTCTTCCAGAAATAAATTTTAGAGCGATGCATTCAACATTAGCTCCGGAGGCGAAACTGAATATCGATGGCCCAATTATTACTTGTGAAGGAGATTCAGTCACCCTTGAAGTAGCCAATGATGGAACCCATTACTTATGGTACAAAGATGGGGAACTATTGGATCATGAGGGACATACCATAACGACTAATGAGAATGGTACTTATTATGTCTATGTCGAAAACGAGTATTGTAACAGTATCTCGAATGAAGTCGACTTGCTTTTCAGTATCATACCTGATTTATCGATGATGCCAAGTGGAGAAGAAATCCATTGTCCCGGTGATGATGTATTTTTAGAAGCACCGGCTGGTTTTGAAAGTTATGTTTGGTTGAAAGATGGTAATGCTTTAGAAAACTCAGGAAACCTTATTCAAATCGTTAGTGATGGAGCCTATCGATTGATTGCGACTAATGGAGGATGTTTTACTATTTCAGATGAATTGATTGTCGATTTTGTTGATGTACCCAGTGCGGCCATCAGTAATGAGACTTCTATACTTTGTATAGACCAAACGACTACCCTTTCGGTAGAAGATGGTGCGGATGAATATAGTTGGTATCGCGATGGCGAATTAATCATTGACGCCACAGGAAACATGATAGATACAGATGAACCAGGAGATTATTGGGTGACCATCAATTTTGATAATTGTTCTAGAACATCGGAACTAGTTAGCATACTCAGAGATACTCCTTTAACTCCTGTCATCCAAGCTGAAGAAAATGTATTGTCAGTCAATGCAGAAGGCTTTTATCAATGGTATATTAATGGCAATCTCTTACAAGGAGCCAATGAATCTACATTCACAACTCCAATTTCTGGTAGTTATTCAGTTGAGGTTATTTCGGCTGGGGGCTGTACTTATACCTCTGAAGATTTTGTCTTAGTACTAACGGATGTAGAAGAATGGTATAACGATCAACTTACCATTTTTCCAAATCCAGTAAATGAAGAACTTTTTATACAAGTGAGTTCTGATACAGATCATACTTTGAATATTAAGTGTACCAACCTTGTAGGTAAACAGGTTTTTAGTCATCAAGAAAGTACTTCAGGAGAATCTACGATTAATCTTCATTTACCAGATATGCCTTCCGGTATTTATCTTTTAGAAATTGATAATGGCAAGAAAAAAATGACTAGAAAAATCGTAAAAAGCTCAACGAGATAGTGGCAACAAGATTGACACTTCTTTTTAAAAGATTTTTCAAATAAAAAAGGCCACTCCGAAGAGTGGCCTTTTTTGATACATTGGTTTATTTGTTTAGATGGGAATTATTCATTCATTTTTATAGTCACTTCATCATCTTGCATGTCGATATTCAAGTTGCTTCGATTTCTGAGCCAAGAGATCATTTTGTCACCAATAAAAGCAGCTCTCCAACCTGTCGCTAATCGTTCATCAAAATAAGAACTGTCGGCTTTCATCTGCTTGATACTTGATCCATAAATCAATAAACCTGGAGCCAAACGTTTTTGATGACATTTGTGTTTGATCAACAAAGTCAACAATTCCATGATCGTTTCTTCACCTGAAAAATCTCTATTATTTCTCGGAATCGAATTCACGATCGCTCTTTCTTCATCCGTTATTTCTTCATTATAAATTCTTAAAAAACGTTCTAAATGATTATCTAAAATACCTTTCGGAATTCGACGATGATTTTTTAAAGCTGCTCGGCCGGAATTGATATGTCGCACTATGGAGCCAATATACTTAGACGGCAAGATCATTTCCTTACTATAGTTTTTGGCTTCAGCAGTCGATCTTCTCCATTCATAAAGACGAATCATAAAAACTTTATCCTTCGTTTTTAGATTAAGGATTAGGTTATTATTCAAGGCTTCTTTATGCGGCTTGCTATAATAAAATTCCTCTGTTCCAAGTTTTTTCAATTCCTCTGCCGCCCATTCTACACGTCCCATTTTCTCTAATTTGGCCGTCAATGATTTCCATAATTTTTCCAAATAAATGACATCATCTAAAGCATATCGCAATTGCTTTTGATTAATAGGACGCGATTCCCAATCAGAAACAGTATAGCCTTTTCGAAGATTGACACCAATCTCATTTTCCACTAATTTACCGAAGGAAACAGGGTATTTATATCCTACAAATCCCGCAACAACTTGCGTATCAAAGAGATTTTTAGGAAGTGTATTAAATTCAATGTACAAGAGACGATAATCATTTTCTCCTGCATGAGTGATCTTAAGAATCTTTGGATCCTCCAACATCTTTAGGAATGGCGACAAATCATCTAATCGAACAGGATCGATTAAATAATAACCATTCACGGTCACTACCTGAATCAAACAAATCAGAGTGTGGTACCTCTTTTCGCCTACAAACTCCGTATCAAAACCCATCCACGCTACATCTTTATTCTCATCTGCAAATTTTTCTAACTGATGAAATTCATCTATGTAGTCATAATCTTCTAAAATCTCATTTTTCGCGTGCGATCTATTCATCTTACAAACATACAATTTATTTTTCTAATATGACATATTTGTGACAGGTAATTCTAAAGGTTTTTTGCTTGTATTTAAAGCTATTTAACTCATCAATAAAATAGACCAAAATCATCGCATTTTAGGCGCATTTTATGGCTAAAATGTAATTTTCATGAAAATTACTTCCACTCCTTAATCATTTAATTCCTCTAGATTCCGTTATAATTATGTTAATTCATTACAATTTGACTTCCTTTGCAGGAAATTGGTCATCTTTCAAGTAGGATCTTGATTAAAAAAACTACTGATCCTTAATAGACTTAATGTTGCATCAAAAACTGAGCAACTTAATTTTATAAAAAGCGTTAACAAATTTAAATAGAAACACCTAAATAATAGCATACAATGGCTAAAGCAATCAAACGTATATTCTTCTTTCTTTTCGGAATCTTGTTCCTTTTAATTGTAGGTGGAATTGCCCTCAGTTACATTTATAAAGATGAAATTGCTGCAAAAGTTAAGAGCGATATCAATAAAAATTTCAATGCTGTCATTGACTATGGCAGTGTAGATTTATCCATTATCAAAAGTTTTCCTGACTTTAGTTTTCAGATGAATGACTTTTCCATTACCGGAATTGAAGAATTTAAAGAGCTAAAGTTGATCGATGCCAAGCAGATGGCCTTCAACCTTGATATCATGTCTGTGATCAAATCTGATCGACCTATTGAAATCCATTCAGTTCATCTTAAAGAACCCAAAGTAAATGTAAAAGTGCTCGGCAACGGTAAAGCAAATTACGATATCACCCTTCCTTCTGAAGAGACGACATCAGATGAGACTTATAGCTTTGTCGTTCAATTACAAGAATATGGGATCGAGGATGGTACCATCACCTATGAAGATATACCAGGCGATATTTTCTTGGAATTATTAGATTTGGATCATCAAGGAAAAGGGAATTTCACACAAGATGTTTACGATATTTATACCAAGACCAATATTTCTAGCATTACTGCAAAAACAGGTGGCATAAAATACGTGAATAAAGCAAAAGGTGATTTGGATATCACACTGAATGCAAACATGAAAAAAATGCGTTTCACCTTAAAGGACAATGAGTTAATGTTGAATGCGCTCAAATTGAAAGCAGATGGTTTTGTAGAAGTTTCCAAGAATAGCGATATCACGACTGATCTAAAATTTGATGCTCCAGGAAATAAATTTAAAAATTTCCTTTCTTTAATTCCCTCGGCATACACCAAAGATTTTAAAGACGTAAAAGCTAGCGGAGATTTAGCATTCAATGGTTTTGTAAAAGGAGTTTATAACGCAGATAAAAACAAAATGCCTGCTTTTAAACTGAACCTTGATGTTAAAAATGGCGATTTTAAATACCCTACTCTTCCCCTTGGTGTCAATAACATTTTTGCGAAAGCAAGTATCAACAGTCCAAGTAGCAACTTTGATAAGATGACCGTCAACGTTCCTGCCTTTAAAATGAAGTTGGGTAACAATCCTTTTGAAGCTTCCTTTGTTTTAAAAACGCCTATTTCCGATCCCGACATTGATACTAAAATGAAAGGAACAATCGATTTAGCAGAATTAGTAAAAGCTTTCCCGATGGAAGGAGTCAAAACATTGAATGGAGTCATCACGACCAATATGACTGCAAAAACTAAAATGTCTTACATCGATCGACAAGATTATGAAAATGTAGACATGAAAGGTGATATGCGTATCCAAAAAATGAACTACAAAGCAGAAGGCATGCCGCCGATCAACATTAAAGATATGGATATGGCTTTTACGCCAAAAAATGTAAAAGTTGATAATTTTGATGCCAAATTGGGTAAAAGTGATCTCAAAGCACAAGGTACGGTCGACAATATGTTAGCCTATTTTTCACCAGAAAAAACAATGATGGGTAACCTAGTCGTTCGGTCTAATTACTTTGATGCGAATGAATGGCTGAGCGAAGAACCCGCAGCGTCCACCACACCAACGACAACAGAAACAACAGCCGTTTTTGATCGCTTCAAATTTCAGATAGATGGTATTTTCAAAAACCTAGACTATGACATTTATCGAATGAAGAACATGGAACTGAAAGGAAACGTGAGTCCAAATTTGGTGGCTATTCAGAACTTTGAAATGGAAATTGGCAATAGCGACATACAGGGATCTGGTAATTTGCGCAACATTTTTAATTATTTGTATAAAAATGAAACGCTTGCTGGTCAGCTCGAATTGAATTCTAAATTCATGGACTTGAATCAATTCATGGTTGATCCAGAAGCTAGTGGAACTGCTGCCGCTAAAACGATCGCTTACAAAGAAGAGGTCACCACAGGTCCCTTATTGATTCCTGAAAATATCGATGTAGATGTTGATGCTAATTTTGGAAAAGTACGATATACCAATATTGATTTAAAAAACGTACAAGGAAAATTAAAGGTCGAAGATCAAGCGGTCAAATTGAAAAATTGTAAGGCTCGAACACTTGGCGGAAGTATGATCATGAATGGTGATTATGATACTAAAAACCCTAAGAAACCTACATTTGATTTGGATTATAAAGTTCAGTCTTTTCAATTTAAACAAGCTTTTGAAAAGCTCAACACCATTAGAATGCTCGCTCCAATTGCTCAATTTATTGATGGCAATTTTAATACGAATTTAAAAATGAATGGTGTAGTAGGTCAAGACATGTTACCTGATCTGAACACACTGACGGCTGATGGCTTATTCCATACCTTAAATGGTGTAATCAAATCTTTTAAACCTCTGGAGAAACTAGGCAATCAACTGAATATAAGTGCTTTTAAAACCTTAAAAATCAAGGATACCAAAAATTGGTTTACCCTGAAAAATGGAGCTATTGAAGTCAAGGAGTTTGATTATAAATTTCAAGACATTGCCATGAAAATTGGTGGAAAGCATGGCATCGATCAAGAGATGGATTATATGATTAAAGCAAAAGTTCCCAGAAAATCCTTGGAGAAAAATGTAGTCGGTTCGGCTGCCAACAAAGGATTAGATTTCCTTAGCAAAGAAGCAGCTAAATATGGAGTCAACATCAATGCTGGTGAATATATTAATTTGAATATCAATGTTGGTGGCAATGTTAAAAAACCAACGATCAAAATTAAGCCAGTTGGTTCTGAAGGAAATTCTCCAACGAGTACAGCTAAAGATGCGATAAAGGATCTAGGCAAAAAGGCAGCAGATGAAGCGAAGAAGCGTGCGGAAGCGGAAGCTAAAAAGGCAGCAGACAAAGCCAAAACAAAAGCCAAGGCTGAAGCGGATAAAGTAGCTGCTGCCGCAAAAGCTAAAGCAGCTAAGGAAGCCAAAAAACTTAAAGATAAATTAGCTAAAGAAGCAGCGGATAAAGCGGCCAAAAAGCTAGAAGAAGCTGCAGGTGAAAAGGCTAAAACAGAAATTGATAAAATTAGAGATAAGGCCGAAAAATGGAACCCTTTTAAGAAAAAAAAGAAGGAAGATGAGGGAGGGAAATAAAATCTAAGAAATAAGATTAATACAAAGAAAAAAAATACCTACCGATTTTTATCCTTAATAAATCCCGATTTTCCGAAAGGAAGTTCGGGATTTGCTTTTTGATTTATGTCCATTACTTAATGCTATATTCATCTCTTTCATGAAGCTACGGAGTAAAAATTCTCACTTCTACGACTTTATTCTACCCAAAAGAGCATTACTAATATTTAAAAACCCATATCATTCATTAATTATCAAAATTTTGATGTTCATTTGACTTACCTTAAGACGTAAGAATTGCTTACAAGAAATTTTAACTTTAAAGAACACTTTTAAACGAAAATAAAAAATGAGAACAATACTATCTCTTTTCTTAATCTTTATTGCTTTTCCATTATTTTCCCAAATTACTATTGAAATTAATCCGGGACATACGAGAGCAATTTCTGGTCACTCTGAGTTAAATAGATTGAAATATTTTAATATTTCTGATCGAGCAAATAATTTCGAAAATAACGCCAGTGATAAAGGTGGTGCTACCTATTTTTTGGACGAAAGGAAGATATCCTTCGGGAGAGATTTAGGCATGGTATTCACGGAAAAAAACTGGGGAAATAGCCTAAAACAAGATTTCACTAGACCTGGCTTCGCGGATATTAATTACATGATCAATGCATTTAATCCCAATGAGCAGGGAGCCAGTTTTAATTTTCAGCAACGATTTACACCCAACTTAGATATTGTCAACCACGATAGACGCAATGGTTTCCCTGATTGGATGGCCAAATACACTACCCTTCAAGCTGAAGATGATTGGATACCTCAAAATATTGAAGCTTCGACAGAAATATTGTCGACTCTATTGAAATATAAATATACCGATTTCCATAGACCTGCTTATTATGAATTAGTGAATGAACCCCACTGGTCATTTTGGGGCGATCAACATTTTGCCAATTGGCACACAGACCTTGCTCAAAAAGTTCGAGACGAAGGGATCAATACACTCATTGGAGGACCGTGTCTTTCTGTAGGCTATTTCTACCGAAACAGTTATCAAGATCTTTCTGCCATTACCAATTTTATTGACAATACTAATTTTGAATTAGATTTTTACTCTTATCACATCTATGACTATTATGATTGGAATGAATCACAAAACGAATTTACTGGAACGATTTCAACAGGATTACCAAGCTTAGGAGTGATTGATGCGCTCGCTAACTATACTCGAATCAATCACGGCAAGCCAGCAAAATTAGTCATCTCAGAGCATGGAGGATATATCAGTCAAGCTGACGAAGCTGCAATTGTCGAAGATCTTGGCTCTCAATATTTTCCTGGAAATGGTTTTGAATATGAGTTGGAAAAGCGAAGTATTATTAATTTTATAATGGTCAATAGTACGATTACTAACACGTTTACCTTCATGGAAAATCCTCATATTTTCTTAAAAACGGTTCCTTTTATTTTATTTGAAACATCCGGATGGAATCCCGCTTATTATTCGTCTTTAATGGTGCCTTGGAATTTTACGAGTACTTGGAATTGGGCAGAAACAAAACTGATCCATTATTATCAATTTTTCCAAAATGCACAAGGTCGAAGAGTTCGCATGCATTGCCCAGATCCAGATTTACAATATTCGGCTTTTGTATCAGGTGACGAACTCAACGTATTGGTCAATAACATGGCCAACAAAGCAGAAATCTTAAATTTCGACTTACCTGCTCAATACAATATAGATCAGATTGAATTAACTAAACTCTCTCGACAAAATGATTTTAGACCAATAATGGAAGAGGAAGTTTTGTCAGATTTAGATGGCATTACCATTGCGGGACGTGGAGCAATAGCCTTGAAAATTAAGTTAACAGAAAACGTACAAGAAGAATTATACCTCAACGAAATCTCCTTTTTCTCTAACGAAGTTGGAGTAGAGTTTGAAGGTCAAAAAACCTTCAATATCCCAATGGACGATTTGGGAACGGTAGAATATGCTTATATGCGAATCGGAATCCATAGACCTGCTAATGCGAATAAAACGATTAATGTTAGCCTCAATGGAACTACACTTACCGTGCCTTTGGAAGATTCAGCTAATCGATTTACGAGTAATAGTGGCTATGCTTCTACTAAGATAATTCCATTCAATCCTAACTTATTGGATGACCAAAATCAGGTAGTCGTTTCTTTTCTTGATGGACAAGAAGGTGGAGTCGGATCGGTAGTCATACAAGCGGCTATTCAGGATTATTTTACAGACGTCAAAACTTCTATTAATCCAAATAAATTCACCTTATTTCCTAATCCTAGCAAAAATGGTTTTACGATTGATTTGGACCAAGAGGTCATCAATAAAATAGACCGGATCTTAATTTATGATAATATTGGACGTTTGATTGATGAGTCGATTGTTGATGAAGGAAGTTCTACTATTCGTTGGAATATGCAAAATGAAGCAGCTGTTCCTCCCGGAGTTTACTATGTATTTTTAAAGGATAAAGAAGGCTTTTATACTACAAAACAATGGGTAAAACAATAATCGATTTTTTTTTGTTAGTATGAATGAGTTCTGAGTTTGAGTACAGTTAAAACATAAATTATAAAACCACATATCAAAAGTATGTGGTTTTTCTAATTAGAGCATGGCACTTACAATTTTCCATTCAACATAAACTTTCGACTTCTTCCCTCTTTACTCAATCCACAATAAGTATGGAATCTCTTTCGATTGCTGAGGCATTGAAAAAACCGAAAGCTCCATTGGAAATATTGCTAGGTATATTCGCAGGTGGCGTATCAAATGGACCACCTCGATAATCTGTTTCTAACATCACCGCTAAGAAGAAATCATGTGCTTCTTTAGAAATCGACAAC
Organism: uncultured Saprospiraceae bacterium; assembly: GCA_964441245.1. Lineage (GTDB taxonomy): Bacteria > Bacteroidota > Bacteroidia > Chitinophagales > Saprospiraceae > JALZUU01. The sequence goes on from CAYTVR010000006.1 coordinate 19,075, forward strand.
ATCTCTAAAATGGCCACATCTCCAGTTTGCAAATCTTCATATCCAACTTCAACTCCAGGAATATCACTACCGTCTACAAATTCATCGGATACAAAATCTGAATTCCGCAAAGTATCTGCTGTCAAGGAACCATTTTTGTAAGATCTAAATAAATAAAAATCTCCAATACCAGGAAGTTCTTTGGTATACAACAAAACGCTATAGGATGCTTCATCTACCGAATATTGATAACCCAAAGAATCAATTTTAGGCAATCGACTGAGGGTCGCTGAAGATTCGTATAACTCTCCTTCTACTTCAATTTTTAATTGATACGTTTTACCTACTTCTCCTTGAAATTCGACTGGAGTCAAATATTCTCCTTTTTCGGATTCCTCCAAAATAATGGTTTCATTTCCTTGTTCGATCCTAACATCGGCACCACTGACTCGTGGAGCTGCTTCATTTTCAAAATAACTGGTCGTTCGACTTAGCGTCACTTTATGTGGTCCTGCTTCATTGGTAATCCATGCATCCACCACTAGCTTCAAATTATCTCCATCATTGAGTTTCAAATCAATTCTTTCCGTACAGGATTCGAACAAAAACAATACAATTACAAAAAATGACAATAGTTGTATAACTCTCATAATGATTAAAATTTATAGTTAAAGGTGACTGATGGGATGATTCCAAAAAGATAGGTTTTCTCAGCGTAGGTTTTTTGCGGATCATCTTCTTCTTGACGGAAATTGATGCTGTAAGGATTTTTTCGATTATACACATTGTATAAAGAAAAAACCATTTCTCGATCGACTACTTTAAATAATTTCTTTTTCAATTTCCAAGAAACAGATAAATCCAATCGATGATAAGCTGGTAATCTTTCGCTATTGCGACCAGAAAATACAGGAACAATCATTCCATAATATTCATAACGTCCAGTTGGCAAAGTCACTGCACTCCCAGAGGAGTAAACCCAGTTGGTTGAAATATTCCACTGCTTAGATAAAACATAAGAAAGGACCACTGAAAGATCATGGGTTTTATCAAATTTAGTGGGATAATATTTCCCATCATTAATCTCTTTTATTTTTCGTTCGCTTCTTGCGAGCGTGTAACCAATCCAACCTGTTAAGTCACCTTTTTGTTTTTTCAACAACAATTCCAATCCATAAGCTCTCCCCTCTCCAAACCTTAATTCTCCTTCCAAATGTTCATTCAACAAGAGTTCTGCATGATCTCTAAAATCAATCGAGTTGTATATCTTTTTATAATAAACTTCAATTGAAGTTTCGATAGCATTGTCTTTAAAATTGCGAAAATATCCAGCCGCAATCTGATCCGCTTTTTGAGGTTTAACATTTGGACTACTTGGAAAATAAATATCCAAAGGAGAGGAAGAAGTACTGTTGGAGGCCAAGTGAATATATTGAAAAGTCCGATTATAACTTAATTTTACTGAGCTCTGATCATCAATTGTAAAACGTAAACCGATTCTAGGTTCAAGCCCCGTGTAGGTATTAAATATTTTTCCAGCATCATAAAATGTAGAATCTACGGCTTCATAATTTTCATTATAATTGACTAAATTAAATCCTCCAATATTTTGAAAAGCAGAAAAACGTAGACCATAGAGCGCCTGTAAACGATCACCTATTTTTTGTTCATTACTGATATAAATGGCATGTTCTAGCGCTTTATTTTCTTCTATCTTGATCACATTAAAAATCGACTCTTCACCAATTCCTCTAGCGCCTCCCGGATCAATCCGATGTAAAATACTTTGTGCGCCAAATTTCAAATTATTTTCTGGATTCAAAAAATAATTATAATCTAACTTCAGGCTAAAGTCCGTCAACTGAGAATCCCATTTAAAAGCTTCTGTACCTTCTGGTTCTCCCAAAGTATAATCGAAATTACTGTAATAAAATGTTAGATTAGAAAATAGTTTATTGTTGTAGACATGATTCCAACGTACAGAACCTGTAGTATTTCCCCATCCAATTTCAAACTCTTTTCTTTGTCCCAAAACGTCTTTACCAAAATACCCCGAGAGAAACAAACGATTTTTTTCATTGAGTTTAAAATTCACTTTCGTATTCAAATCATAAAAGTATAATTGACTTTGGCGAGCAATGGAATCTTTAGAAAAAGCAAGAAATAAATCAGCATAAGTTCGTCGACCTGAAACAATGATAGAACTATTGTCTTTCGACAAAGGGCCTTCGACCGTAAGTCGACTTGAAATGGTTCCAATCCCTGCTGTTCCTCCCCACTTCTTGACATTTCCCTCCTTCATCCGAATATCTAAAACGGAAGATAAACGCCCTCCATAATTAGCAGGAATACCTCCTTTATACAATTGAACATCTTTGATCGCATCAGGGTTAAACACAGAAAAGAAGCCAAGTAAATGAGACACATTGTAAACAGGTGCCTCATCTAGTAAAACAAGATTTTGATCTACTCCTCCACCTCTAACATAAATCCCAGAACTTCCTTCTCCTACCGTCGCTACGCCAGGTAACAATTGAATCGCTTTGATTACATCCACCTCTCCCATCAATGCAGGAATTTGCTGAATCTGTTTCATCTTTAAATTCACTTGACTCATTTCTACTTTTTCAACACTTTCATTTTCCTTTTTAGCCGTCACTACAGCTCCCTCAATCGTTACTCCTTCCAACAGAATCTCAAAATCTTTTGTGAAGTTCTCTGAAAAATCAATGGTCGCATTAATTTGTTGATAGCCCACATAAGAAACCACCAAATCATATTTCCCTTTGGGTAAAGTCAGCGAGTAAAATCCATAAACATTCGTACTAATACCTGTTTTTAATGATGGGACAAATACTGCTGCACCTATCAGCGTTTCGCCGCTTTCAGCATCTTTCACATAACCACTCAGAGTCACTTGATCTGTTTGAGCCTTGAGCTCTGGAAAAGAAAATGTACAACAGAATATTGTGGTACATAAAAAATACAAAATTTTCATAGCTTATATTTTCAGAGTTAGCAATTAGACAAGCATTACAATTGAGTGCTCGGTAAATTATTATAATCTAGTTTTCATTAATACTGACGATAAAAGTTGGCGCTTTCCCTTAGTTGGTTGAATAAATTTTATCGAATTAACATAATTTAACAAGAGTTTGGCTGAATTTTAGATAATAACATACCGTAAGCTTTGTATTTTCCGTTAGAAATAATGATCCCTTAAGGCTGTTATAATTTGTCTAAAAATATCAATCTGATGAATACCATTAAAAATTACTTTCTCTTGTGTTTAGCCTTTTTTGTCGTCCAGATAAATGTTGGGGCACAGGATTTAAATATGTTGGAAATTGTTGAAGAAGACTTGCCAAGTGGCGATGTAGCTATTTACGCTAAAAATACGGGTTACTGTCCTTTAACAGCCACTTTAGATTTTCCTGTTTTAAAAAACATGAATGTAGATGTAAAACTTCCTTACGAATGCGTCATTCCTGCTCAAGCAGAAAAACATTTAATTCTAAAAGTGAGTGAAAAAAAGAATATCAAATCTGGTTCGTATGAATATAGATATAGCCTAGGCTATGTCATGGGAGATGTCATCAACGGTGGTCATGATGATGACTTTGTGTATCAATTACCTTTTAAACATGGACATTCTCATTTAGTCGGACAAGGCTACAATGGTCGATTTTCACATAGTCGAATGAATTGTTTGGATTTCAATATGGATGAAAAAACAGAGGTTTGTGCTGCTAGAGCAGGAACGGTAATTCAAATAAAAGAAGATTCTAACGTAGGTTGTACTTCTTCCCGATGTAAATCCAAAGCCAATTATGTGGTGGTCTATCACGAAGATGGAAGTTTAGCTCGATACATTCACTTAAAACTCAATGGCAGTAAGGTCAAGCTAGGGCAAAAAGTAAAAGCAGGTGATGTTATTGGTTATAGTGGGAATACAGGTTGGTCTAGTGGTCCTCATTTACATTTCGAAGTCAACAAACCTGGTAAAAACAATATCACTTACACCGTTCCTACTAAGTTTAAAGTTGATGAAGGACGAGTAACTTATCTAAAAGAAGGGGAAACCTATAAAGCTTGTCATAATTAGATTTTGTGCTTAAGCAATAAGATTTTTTGATTTAAAAATCTGTCCTAAAACTCGGAAATTGTTCGACAATTTCCGAGTTTTTTTATTTTAATACTTTCAAATATATCGGGTATTAGTCTACCCTAATCCGCAACATTTACAATCCACTTTCGTAAAAAAACACATTCAAAATACATTCACCCAGAAGCATTCATGTGTTTCTCAAATGATCAAACCAATGGAAGTTGTTACACAAATACTAGGACTCAACTCAAGAGTCAATCACCCAACGCATGGAAAAGGAGTCATTGTCAAAATACGCAAAGCAGCTTATGATGTATGTTTTGTAGATCATGGGATCCAACATGTAGGCCGAGATTACCAAAATTGGGAAATTATTGAAGCGGTAACTCCTGAAGAAACCATCACTTTCAATGGAGCTGAAAAGTCCTTAATGAAAATTTTGCGACACTGGTCCGATATCGCAGAGCCTGTTGATTTAGGTGATAAATGGGATGGCGGAACCATGATCCTTAAACCAGCGGATAATAGTTTAAAATCAAAAGAAATAGGTATCGACGTATTTTTTCACAAAATAGTCATGGTTCGAGATCGACTTAGAGTGATGGAACAACGGATCAACGCTAGTAAATTAAGCGATGAAGAAAAAGTAAATTTGCAGCAATATATCACGCGGATCTACGGTAGTTTGACCACGTTTAATGTATTATTTAAACATAAAAAAGACAATTTTGTAGGTGGAAAAGCCTAAAAAACATCGAGCTAAATGATTTCGTTTGGTCTTTTGGTCAACCAAATAAATTTGGTTGTCAAAGCAAAGCTTTGAAAGCGTAAAAACTTCAACTCCATTATATATTTTGACCAAATGAAATCATAAAGAACCAAAAACATAGATTTTTGCAAAAAATTAGAAATCCTAAAAACTATTGTCGAATGGCGTTCTTATCAAGAACGTCATTCCTTGTTCTTGATCTATCCACTCTGGTCAAATCCTTTTTTCCAATCTCTCCGAATTATTCCTTAAAATGTTAGTCTTTTTTTCTCTGAAAATCGATGTTTTGCCAAACAAAAGTTTAAATTTACGCATCCTTGTTTGATACTACTTTACTTGAAGATCTACTTCGCAAATACCAATTATCGAATAATATTTCATCAATTTATTCTACTTCATCGAACTATGCTTAAATTGAAATGTTTGATTGTAGCATAACCTACTCGGTTCAAAATCCCAGAACACCAAAAGCTGATACTTAATAATTGTTTAAAATCACTCTGTTTCCAAAAGCAGCGTATCAAATTATCATATGACAATCGATTTTTCAAAGTTCATTTTTGCTTTAATTTTAACTAGTTGCATATCTTCCTGTTTTGTAATGGATAATCCCTTTTCTTCCGTTGCTCCTGGCAGTTGGAGAGCCGTTTTACAAATAGAGCCTAAGGTTCCTTTTGAAAATAAAAAGGGTAAACCGCTTCCAGAATTAATGGATATTCAAATGGAAGAAGTCACAGAAGGTGAACTTCCTTTCCTCATGGAGGTAACATATCTGGATAAGGACCGTTTTTATATTGAAATCATTAATGGAGGAGAAAGAATCCGATTGGATGATATCGAATTTGGTCATGATAGAAGAACAGGAAAGGATACTATTTTGATCAATATTCCCGTTTATGAAGCTTATATCCGTGCGGACTTTGAGGAACGGATGATGGCTGGAGAATTTGTCCCAACGAATAGAAAAAATTATTCTATCCCATTTATTGCAAGGCATGGTCAAAACCATCGTTTTACAAGGCTTAAAAAGAAACCTGTTATTGATTTGAGTGGCAAATGGGAAACTACTTTTGGTGTAAATGAAGAAGAACCGTATAAAGCCATTGGTGAATTTTCTCAAAATGGAAATCAACTTAGCGGTACTTTTAGAACAGAAACAGGAGACTATCGCTTTCTCGATGGAACAATCCAAGGAGATAAACTATATTTATCTTGTTTTGATGGCGCACATGCTTTCTTATTTGAAGGCAAAATACTAGAAGATAAAAGTATCACTGGTAGTTTTCAATCAGGAAGTCATTACAAAACAACTTGGGTGGCTAAACGAAATGAATCTTTTGAATTAGAAGATCCCAATAACCTGACTTTTTTAAAAGAAGGAGCAAAAGAACTAAACTTTGAATTTGAAGATCCGAATGGAAAAATGATTTCATTAGCCAATGAGGATTACCAGGGGAAAGTAAAAATTGTGCAGATTTTTGGTACTTGGTGTCCTAACTGTCGCGATGAAACAGAATTTTTACAAAGGTACCTAAAAGAGCATCCAAATGATGACTTAAAAATCATTGCACTTGCTTTTGAAAAACATAAAGACCAAGCAAAAGCAAATAAAGTCATAACGACTTATAAAAAACAGTTTGATATTAAATATGACATGGTCCATGCTGGATATTATAATAAAAAAGAAGCCGCAAAGGCTCTGCCCATGTTGAATCATATCCTTTCTTATCCTACTATGATATTTGTGGATCGAAAAGGACAAGTACGAAAAATCCACACAGGTTTTAATGGCCCTGCGACTAGTAAGTATGAAGCTTTCGCTAAAGAATTTGATGAATTGGTTCAAGGCTTGTTAGCTGAATAAGAATGCTGATTTTTTTTTGGTTGCTTTGAGGTAGATATGATTTAAATAATTGAAAACGCTTTTTTTAAACTATAGAGATCAAATTGAAGGGTAATTATTTTGACTTTACGAAAGTACAGTCGGTTAACTATGAGAAATTTAAACTAGAGATTTTAACATGAATTTCACCTTAGCATATTGTATCGAAAATAGAGATGCTGCGCTTGAGTTTGATCATCACTTAAGCATGGCCGGTTTTTCATTTGATCATATATCTTGTGATCAAGTACGGGAAGACGAGTGCCTTGAAAAACGCATTAATGATCCAAGCAAACCTGTCTTATTACTAGTCAGTGATAATTTTCTAAAGTCTACAGAATGCATGTACAGAGCACTGTTCATGATTCAATCTAATCTAAAAACGCAACATATTCAACCCATCGTCATTGATGGTCGTCAGAAGGAGGATACAGGAGCTTATAAAGCGGTACCTACCACTTTTGATCGAGTCAGCAATGTCATTCAGTATATGAATTATTGGCAAGAACGATACTTGGATATGCGAAAAGAAAAGCGAGAATCCAAAGAAGAAAATCCAGCCTTTGACCGCCAATTAAAAATTGTAAGAAGTGTCTCCTCTGAAGTTGGTGAATTCTTGCGCGTACTTCGCACTACTGATTTTTGGACTTATGATCAATTCATCTATAATGAATATGAAATCTTTTTTGATGCCTTAGGGCAAATGGATTCGCATCAATCATTTAAATCCAAAATGAAAAATGCGCCTAATATTCCATTGGTCGAAGAATCCATTTCAGCACCTGACATTGATTTAGCAACAATTCCTGGTATTTCTCTTTTGGCAACAGATCCTACGGTCACAGAAGTAGAAAGTCCTACCATAACAACTGAATCAATACCTGAAGATCAAATCCCTATTTCAGAAATTACCGAAACAGTAATAGAAACACCGAGCACAAAATCAGATTCTAATCTTACTCCAGGTATAGAAGAAGAGGCCGAGATAAATCCAGCGTCAATCAGTAAAGATTCTAATGGTCAAATAGATATTGAGTCAGAAACTTCCACTGATATTCCTAACCAATCTTTTCCAAAAGATGCGAAGGAAGTCACTCCAATGGTAGAAATAGAAGAGGAAATTGTTCAAGAAGAATATCCAGAAACACCGCCCCTTCCTGTCGATAAAAATAAAGAAAATCCACTGCTAGAAAAATTAATCGACTATCAAAAAGAAAGAAATTCAGATACTGAGGAAGTGATGGAAGAAATCGAAATCGAGGAAGAGGAAATAGAATTGAGCCAAGAAGAAATAGAAAAGAATTTGGAAGCGCTAATCCAAGAATCTGAGGCGCCCAATACGAATAAGCTCCAATCCTCATTTACTGAAAATGAACCTCCAACTCAAAAAGAATCTTATGAGATTCTACAATCTATTTTTGAAGAGGATGACGACGACGAGGAAGAGGAGGAATATGAATTGGATCTAAGAGAAGAAGTTCATAGTTCTTCAGACCTTGAGGATGAGGATGAGGATGAGGATGAGGTCGTAGGAGTTACCGCCAATGTTCCGTCCAACCATTTTACAGACTCGTCTGATAAAGAAATATTGGAAGAGGAAGTAATCGACTTTACCAACCAAGGCAGTGGCATCCACAGTTTTGAATTGAACTCAAAAGCTGCCTTACAAAAAGCAAACATTTTAATTACGGGTGGAGAGATTGAACGAGGCTTGAAAATAATTGAAAACATACTAGAAGATGAACCTTATAATACGAATCTTCGCTACAAGTATGCCAGCTATCTCGCTCATCCAGCAAAAGATTTTGAAGAAGCTATCGATCAGTTAGAAGAATTGATTTTAATTGATCCTAAAAACACCAATGCATATGTGCTCTTAGCAGAATTAGCCTTAGAGCAAAAAGATTTTTTATTAGCTAAAAGCTATTATGAAAAAGCATTGAGCTTGGATGATAATCGAGTTGACATCTACTATCGACTTGGCGTTATTTTAGATTCTTATTTTGATGAACAAAGAAAAAAAGCAGGAAAATATTTCCGTAAGGTTATCAAAATGGATGCACATCACGTAGATGCGCATTATCGATATGCGTTGATCTTAACCGACCTTCATGATGAAGATAAAAAGGCTATTCATCAACTAGAAGAAGTATTGTTATTAGATCCAAGACATCCTTTTGCCAATTACGATATGGCGCTAATTTTTTATAAAAATAAAAAACGTAAAAAGGCCGCCCGTTTTTACAAAAAGGCTCATATCATCAATCCTGAATTGAAAACTTTAGCCAACGATCAAGCTTTTAAATATCCGAAAACCATCAACGAAGAAGAAGGTCCACTACCCGGCACGAGCCAACCGAATGTCATGACGGATGAGACTTTAAAATTTTTAGCAGAAGAAGCGGCAGAGGAAATTAGAGCGAGTAAGGTAGAAGACATTGAAGTGTCTTTTGCATCTGATTTAGAATTTAAACCCGTGAATCCTAAAGTTGATACGACCAAAACAGTTTTGATTACAGGGGCTACTTCTGGCATTGGACGAGCAACGGCAGATGAATTTGCTAAGCAAGGTTACCGAATGATTTTAACGGGAAGAAGAACCACACGCTTGGATACCTTAAAAGTATATTTTGAAAAACGCTATCAGTCTAAGGTAAGTATATTGCCCTTTGATGTAAGAGATATTGCTTCGGTGCAAAAAGCAATTGATAGCTTAGAGGAAGAATGGAAAGACGTTGATATTTTGATTAACAATGCTGGCTTGGCCAAAGGTTTTGCTCCCATCCATGAAGGAAATATTCAAGATTGGGAAACCATGATTGATACCAATATCAAAGGATTGCTTTATTTGACACGAGTCATTGCTCCGCAAATGGTCGCTCGAAAAAGCGGACACATTATCAATATTAGTTCAAGCGCGGGCAAGGAAGTTTATCCTAATGGAAATGTCTATTGTGCCACCAAACATGCAGTAGAAGCTTTGACCAAAGCAATGCGGATTGAATTGCATCAACATAACATTCGCGTAAGCCAAGTAAGTCCTGGGCATGTAGAGGAAACTGAATTTGCTTATGTCCGATTTGAGGATAAAGAGAAAGCAAAAATCTACGAAGACTTCCAGCCTCTCAAAGCCAAAGATGTAGCCGAAGCGATTTACTTTTTGGCCAGTCGTCCTCCTTATGTCAATGTTCAAGATATTGTTTTATTTGGAACCCAACAAGCCAGTAATATTTTCATTGATCGTAGTGGAAGAAAATGATTTTAACAAAAAAATCCTTTAACACTCATTTCAAAATTTGGGATAAACAATAGCGTTTATGACCATCGCAGAATTAAAAGAAAAAAATCTTATCATCTACGAGTGTATCTCTGGAAGTAAAGCATATGGTCTAGATTTGCCCACTTCTGATACAGATATTCGAGGTGTTTTTATTCTTCCCAAAGAACAATATTATGGATTGAATTATATTCCACAAGTTGCTGATGAAACGAATGACATTGTCTATTACGAACTTGGTCGATACTTTGAACTCTTAGGAAAAAACAATCCAAATATTCTCGAATTACTAGCGACACCTAGTGATAAAATAAATATCAAACATCCTTTCCTCAATGAAATAAATCCTGCAATGTTTATCTCCAAAAAGTGTAAAGATAGTTTTGGAGGATATGCTTTTACGCAAGTCAAAAAAGCCAGAGGACTTAATAAAAAAATCGTTAATCCAATTGACAAAAAGAAAAAAACGATTCTTGATTTTTGTTATATTTTACATGAACAGGGTTCTATTACTCTCCATCAATGGCTAGACTTGAATCAAATTGATCAAACGAATTGTGGTTTAGTAAACGTTCCGCACACCAAAGATTTATATGGCATTTACTTAGATAAAAATAAGACCATAGGCTATAAAGGCATCATGAAAAAAGATACGGCTACCAAGGTATTATTAAGTAGTATTCCTGAAAATGAAAAGCCAAGTGGGCACTTATTTTTCAATCAAGATGGCTACGTTAAATATTGTAAAGATTATAAGGGATATTGGGATTGGGTCGAAAAAAGAAATCAATCTAGATATCAAAATAATATTGCTCATGGCAAAAACTACGATTCTAAAAACATGATGCACACCTTTCGATTGTTGGACATGGCGAATGAAATATTGACAAGCGGAAAGATCATTGTCAAACGTCCTAATCGAGACGAATTATTGACCATCAGAAGAGGAGAAGCGGATTATGATGACTTGATTGAAAGAGCCAATAAAAAAATGATCAACATAGAAAAAGCCTATGAAAAAAGTACTTTGCAGGAAGCGCCTAATTTAGCAAAGATCGAAGCACTATTGGTGAAATTAAGGATGAAATTTTACGCGGAAGAAAAATAATAAGGGAACTAATGATTTCAAATATCCGGAAAGCTTCCTGGAGACTAAAATGCCGAACGAAATCATTGATTTCTAATTTATTATTCGCATGTTTCTTATCAATAGAATAGAAAATCATCTGATCCCTCTCCTCCTACTCCACGATTATTTTTTCCACGAAAGTGTGCGTTTCCATTTCTACTTGTAAAAAGTATATGCCTTTGGCAGGAAAACGATCTTTATCTAAAATCAATTGATTGTGGCCTGGAGCATAATCTCTCGCAGCTGCCCAAATCGATTGACCATTTACGCCAAAAATAGAAAAATGAACTCGTCCCTCTTTGGCTAATTGGAAATTTAAAGTTGTCGATTCTTTAAACGGATTAGGATGTAAAGTAGATTCCTCTTTATACGAGTTTCTAGGTTCGTCCGTTTCCGGAAGGTCTATAAAAGCCAATTGCAAACCCATAACATCTCCAGAATTATGATAAGCCATTTTTCCAGGAAACTCATTTTGCAACTCAAGCCAATTCTCCAAACTTCCATCTTCTTTCGCTTTAAAAACAACAGAAAATAAAATAGTCTCTTCTTCTAAATCTTGCGATTCCATATTGGTCCACAATCCCGTCAAGACACCTTCTTCTTTCCATTTCAAACCAAACTCTAAAACTCCTTTGGACAACTCGTCCCCAGGAATAACTTCTAATAATTCCAAAGCCTTTTCATCAAACCCCATTCGAAATTGGAAAGCCCGCAAAGCTTCAAAATCCTTCGCTTTAAAATCAATCGTATATTCTTTCCCACGCTCCATCCACTTATTTTCCAAAACAAAATCCAAAGTACTTCGCGTGTCTCCCTCTTCTTGAAACATCATTGGATTAGCACTTCCACTAGCATCTCCTACCTTATAACCAATAAAATCCGTATTCAATTCATTACCCACCAATCCATCACAATCATAAGCACCTTCGGTCAAACCATCAAAAGGCGCACCCGGATTCGGAAACTCATAATCCGCTCTTACAAAACGCCAAGATTCACTATTCTCAAATTCTTCATCTAACAATAAAATTACTTTTCTAAGCAAAACCAAATCTACTACATTTACAGAACCACTTGCATTCACATCTGAAGCCAATATTTTGTACGGACTATCCAATGCCTGAATCAATAAAATATGTCTTTCCATAAAATACAAGTCGACTACATTGAGGCCATTAAGTACCAAACTATTCTTCGTCGGTATCACTTCACAACTGGAACCAACAGGCACACCTGAAAAATTATATGTTCCATCTGTACCCGTCATTTGCGTCGCTTCCACTCCGTTACTGATACTCACAGAAACATTTTCAATCGGCTCATCATCTTCATTGGTGATGGTACCTGCGACAACTGCGGTCGTTTGCGGTTCATCAGAAACATTAATTGAGTCCAAAGGAAAAGTAACTACACTTCGACCAAAAGTAGCCGCGATCAATAAATTTTCTGCTACATTATAATCTAAATCATACACCGTGATAATTGGTAGGTTGCCACCTAAACGATCCCAATTTTGCCCAGCATCCAAAGTAGCATAAATGCCTCCGTCAGTTGCTGCAAATATAACATTGCCTCCATTGTTAGGCATCACATATAAATCATTTACCGCTAATTGTGGAAGGTTACCTGAAATATCAATCCAAGTTGCTCCACGATCAGCAGAGAAATGAACATGTGGAATAAATTCATTGCTTAAATAGCCGGTGTTACTCACATAAACATGATCTACAGAATCAGGAGAAGTCTTAATACAACTCACATATCGATTGGGTAAACCACTAGAAATATCAATCCAATTATCTCCACCATCATCACTACGATGAACGTTGGCATCTGTCGTACCGACATACAATAAATCAGCATCTGACCCAGATTCATCTAAAGTCGTAATGGTATGAAAGCTTTCGCCAAAAATAATTCCATCAGTCAAATCATCACTGATCGGGATCCAATCTGAAAAACCACCATTGGTGTTTTTATACATTCGATAAGTTCCCGTATACATCACGCTTGGGTCATGTTTACTAATGATATATTGCATATCCCAATGTCGGCGATCCGTAGAAGCGATTCCGAAAGTAACGGTTTGGTAACTCGATCCATTTTGAGTTCCTCGAATATTACCACGTTGCAATTCATAATAACTGATATCAGGATCAGTTGGATGAAAAGCCATCTGAAAACCATCACCTCCACCAATCATATTCCAATTATTAATTCCAGCTGCATTTCCTAATTGAGTTCCACTGTCCTGACAACCGGCATTGTATTGATTGGTCTGATGTGGATTGTAAGCGGTTCTGTAAACCTGAGTCGTTGGAATATTCTCAATGTCTTCCCAAGTTGAAGATCCAGCTGCTTTTCGGTAAGCACCTCCATCTGTACCGATAATCGTTGCACCAGAATTCGTCATCACCACCGCATGATTGTCCACATGAGGCGCCCCAACTCCTGTCGGTGTAGCTAAAGACCAACCTGCTCCTCCGTTCGTAGATTCAAATAAACGAACCCCAGGAATAAACAAATGATCATCATCGTTTGGGTCAACCATAATTCGTCCAAAATACCACCCCATGCCCACCATCACGTTGGATGCACTTGAGGTAGCACCATCTGTAATCATGGTCCAATCATTTCCTCCATCTGTACTTTTATAAACGGCTTGCAAATCAAATTCATCATCGACATACAAAGCAAAAACAACATCTGAATCGCTTCCAGACATCGCCAATCCTACTCGACTACTTACGCCATTTGGCAAGCCACCTGCCAAAGGTGCCCAACTCATTCCACCATCAGTAGATTGAAAAACTTTAGACCCACTTGCTGTCGCAAAGGATTCTTCATTATTACGGATTCGCGCCCAAGCAGCGGCATATATAATTTGTGGATTATCCGGATTTAATAACATATCAATCACTCCTATGGCATCTCCAAAACTCAATATTTGCGACCAAGTTTGACCACCATTGATGGACTTATACATTCCTCGATCAAAGTTTCGTTCAAACGGAATCCCCATCGCAGCGACATAGATGATATCTGTGTCCGTTGGATCTATTTGAATTTTAGAAACTATCCCTACTTGAGACAATCCTAAATGTGTCCAAGTCGTACCTGCATCATCACTTTTGTACACTCCATCACCTATAAATGGATATCCGGTAATCGATGGATCGCCAGTACCTACATATATTACATCTGGATCATTTGGATCTAAGGTGATATCTCCAATAGCCAAAAAGGATTGCTCATCAAAAATGGAAGTCCAATTGTCACCACCATCAGTTGTTTTGTAAATACCACCACCAGAGTAACCTAGATAAATGATCTCTTCATTAGTGGGATGTACCGCAATGGTATTAATTCTTGCTCCAGCATTTCCAGGGCCTTGGGTGGTCCAGTCAGCATCAAAACCAGCAGAGGAAAAAGTTGAATTTTGGGGATTGGAATTGGAAGATCTTTTTAAAGCGGGTTCGGATTGGCTGACTTGTTTCAATGCTTTTTTATAAGCATCGACATCATGCTTCATATCTGGATAGGAACGTTGTAAAAAAAACAGATCGTATGGTTCCTGCTTTGCTTCATATGCGGCTATAGGATCAAAGCCAATATTGGGAATTGGTTGGTTGGAATCGGTTTTCAGTAAAAATGCTGCAATTAGCACCACGACTACCATCAGGGAGGTGTAGACTAATGTTTTGCTCATGAGAATAAGAGTTTGTAGAAGTTTGAGTAAAGTAAAACTGAAATTAATTCATCTTTTTCCTTACCAATGAGACTTTTAACCAATCCCATCTTTACAAATTTAATGGATTTATTCGAATGATGTGGGAAACTTTTGTCAATTAGCGGTGTTATTTTGTTAATTCACCTTAAAACTGGGAATAGAAAACCATTTTGGCCTTGAGCCCACTAATAAAATTCACACCCTTTGCAGGGAAAACAGTCATTTTTATGGTTCTTCGACAAAGAAGGACTTTAGTTAGCAAACAAAAAGATCAATGAAAGAAGTTCAAAGACCTAAAATAGGAATCGGTATCATTATAGAGAATGAAAAAGGAGAGCTATTGGTAGGGAAAAGAAAAGGACGATTCCCTTATTATTCCATTCCAGGTGGACATTTGGAAATGGGAGAAACTTTTGAAGAGGCAGCGATAAAAGAAGTTCTAGAGGAAACTGGATTAGTGATTCACGAACCGACAGTCTATTCTGTTACGAATAATTTAGCCTCTTTCCAGTTGACTGGAATGCACTATATCTCTGTCAATTTATATGCTAAAAGTTATGAGGGTGAAGTCCAAAATAGGGAGCCTGATAAATGTGAAGGTTGGCAATGGCTTTCGCCAAATGAGATACCAGAACCCCATTTTGATGCTAGCGCTTTTGCTATTGAATGTTACTTGAAAGAAAATTTTTACATACCAGAGCAAGAACAGCAGTTAAAGTAAAAAGGGACTAATGGTTGCTTAGGAACATGAAAATATTCAATATCCAATAAGACAATAATCAATATCCAATCTCGATTTATGGAGAAATTGGATATTGATTTAATGAATATTGCTTTATTGGATATTCCGCTTCCCTTACTCGCTTCGCAAACTATCAATTGGATTGTTCCAAGCAGCTCTGATCCCTTGAATACACACGGTCGCAAAACCAACGAATAAAATAATCAAACCTGCTCCAGCAAAAACCCACCAAACTAAATCTGTTCGATGTGCAAAATCAGATAACCAATAATTGGAAACCACATAGGATAATGGAATAGCAATAAAAGCGGCTAAAACTATTAATTGAACAAAATCTTTTGCTAATAAGCCAATAATTCCTCCAACAGAGGCGCCCAATACTTTTCGAATTCCGATCTCTCGAGTTCTTCTTTCAACCGTAAATGCAGTCAATCCAAAAAGTCCCAATAATGCAATGAAAATCGTCAACAAGGAAGCATACAATACTGTTTTTCCAAATCGTTTTTGATCTGCATATTGTTGGGCAAATGTTTCATCTAAAAAGGAATGACGCATGGGATGAGTGGGTTCTACTTCTTTCCATATTTTTTCTATTGCAGCAATGGTTTTTGGCATATTAGCCGCAGCTATTTTCACACCAACATGACTTCGCCAATATAGAGAATTCATGACCATCGGTTCGATATTATCTGCTAAGCCTTTGTAATGAAAATTTTTCATCACGCCGACAATTTGCCCATAGCTTTCTTGCCAATCAAATTTTATCTTATGTCCAATTGGATTTTCAATATTATTTCGTTTCACAAATTCTTCATTTACAACATAGTTACTCAAAGTATCATCCTGAATGGCATCATCCATAAATCGTCCCGCTACCATTTCAATATTTAGACATTCGTCAAAATCGCCATCGGCAAAAAGCACGTAAGCAATACTCCGATCTGTTTGACCTTCAATTAGAATAGGCCAGTCAGGTAAAAAATTACCTGGAAAGGTAGATGCGGTAGATACTTCTTCCACCCCAGGAATTTGCTTGAATCGACTTTTCAGCTCATGGACTCTTTCAAAAGAATTACCGTTGCTCATCGGAATAGTAATCACTTGATCTGCTTGAAAACCTAAATCTTCATCCATCATATAATTGACTTGACGATAAATAAAAGCCATCACAATTAACATCGTAATCGATACGGCAAATTGTCCCGTCACCAATGCTTTTCTAAATAGACCTTTTCCGCCTGTGTTTAAAAACTTAGATTTTAAAGCCAAAGCAGGTGAAAACGCAGACATGACAAAGGCAGGATAACTCCCTGCAATAAATCCCGTCACAAGAGCTAAAACTACCGTTCCCAAAATAATAGATAAAGGATCACTACCTAACAATTGTAATTCTCGATCCATGATTTTATTAAAAAGAGGTAACCACATTTCTGCAATCATCAAAGCGATCACTCCAGCGATCATGGTTTGCACCAAGGATTCAACAATAAATTGAGTCGTCAACATACCTCGCTCCGCTCCTGCTACTTTTTTCACTCCTACTTCCATCCCTCTTTGGCTCGCTCTGGCCGTGGTCAAATTAATATAATTAATCATCGCAACTAGTAAAACTAAAAAAGCGATGAATCCAAAAATATAAATCTTCCGAATACTACCTTTGACATAAATCAATGAGGTAAATCCTTCCGAATGTAAATAGATATCCTCCAAAGGTTGTAACCCCCATCTAAATAAATCTTTTTTATTAGCCACATAATTATTCTCAGCGATCTCTTGAACGATTAATGCATTCACATCTTTCTCAATTTTTTGAGCCAAGCCTTTTGGATCTGTGTTGGGCTTTAAGACAGTATAAGTGGATCTATTATTTCCTCTCCAACCTGTACTATGATATTGATATCTTTTAAAAACATCAGAAATGATGTGTGATTTGTTGATGCTTCTATCTACCACACCTGACACGATATAATCATCCGCTCCATCATATTTTATAATTTGACCAATGGGATTTTCCCCTCCAAAAATACGTTTCGCTAGTACATCAGAAATGACCATAGCGTTTGGTTCGTCCAATGCTGTTTTGGAATCACCATGTAGAAAATTCATTTTCATCACTTGAAAAAAAGTAGAATCCACAAGAGCCGTTTCATCAACATATAAATCCTTTCCTTCAAAATTCAATAAGTGCTCACCGATCGGAGTATAACCCGTGGCCACTTCAACTTCTGGATAGTCCGTCATTAATTTTTGTGCCAACTGACCAGGAGTCCAAGCGGTACTTCCTTCTCGCATACGAATGACCCGATAAGTCCGATCACTATCGGCCATCCAAGTATCATAACTAAATTCACTATTGATAAAAGTAAAGATCAAAATAGCCAAAGCCATACCTAGAGATAGCCCCAAAATATTGAGCGTTGAAAAAACTTTATTTCTGGATAATTGTCGAAAGGCAATTTTAAGATGATTCTTGTACATAGTTTAATATTTATGTTCGATTAGCATTTATTGAAAATCGTATGATAACTAATTGTAATCAACGGGCATGCCAAACTCGCAAGCAACTAAACAACAATGACTTACAAAAATATTAATCATTAATACGAATAAAACAACGTCCGATAATGAACAAAAACTGTTCATTAGTGAACAAAAAAAATAAAGTCGTTTGATTGGAAAGCAATAGTATTTCCTTTTATTTTCCCGCTATTCTATACCAATCTTTCATTTGAAAACATTAGTTTTGGTCATCATTAGAGTAGTTGAACTCCAATGATTCACTGTACTAAAAAAATTGCTTTATGAATAAAATAGTTGCCAATGCAAAGGCAGCCATCGAAGGCATTCAGGATGATATGACGCTGATGTTAGGTGGTTTTGGACTTTGTGGAATCCCTGAAAATTGTATCGCCGCTTTGGTTGAAAAAGAGGTAAAAGGATTAACCTGTATTTCTAATAATGCTGGTGTCGATGATTTTGGCTTAGGTTTGCTTTTGCAAAAAAAACAAATTAAAAAAATGATTTCCTCTTATGTGGGAGAGAATGATGAATTTGAAAGACAAATGCTGAGTGGTGAGTTGGAAGTCGATTTGATTCCTCAAGGATCTTTAGCTGCTCGTTGTCAAGCAGGCGGTGCAGGTGTTCCTGCATTTTTTACACCAGCGGGCTATGGTACCGAGGTAGCTGAAGGAAAAGAGGTTCGGTATTTTAATGGTAAACCTCATTTACTGGAAATGGCACTTACTGCCGACTTTGCTATTGTGAAAGCTTGGAAGGGAGATCGCTATGGTAACTTGATTTACAAAGGTACTGCTCGAAATTTCAACCCATTGATGGCTATGGCTGGTAAAATTACGATTGCTGAAGTGGAAGAATTGGTGGAGCCCGGTGAGATAGATCCTAATTTCGTTCATACTTCTGGAATCTTTGTACAACGGATTTTCCAAGGGGAGAAATATGAAAAACGGATTGAGCAACGTACTGTTCGTACTAAAACTTAGTATCCTAAAATATGGAATTACTTTATCGTGCAGATTATCGATATGTTACTTTTTTATTGGCAAAAAGTAACCAAAACTCTAGACAAATCAGACGCCTCTGTCAGACGGTGATTTGTCCTGCTCCCCGCCCCTTAAAAGGCGGCCCCTTGAATGTACAAAATTTGTCATTCGATCCACAATAATTCTTTGCTTGACATCTTTAGAAAGAGTCAACTTAAGAAAATCAAAAAAAGAAATTGTTATGTTAGATAAACAAGGTATTGCAAAAAGAATCGCTCAAGAATTACAAAACGGCTGGTATGTCAATTTAGGAATTGGTATTCCTACTTTAATCGCGAACTATGTTCCTGAGGGCATCAGCGTTGAATTCCAATCAGAAAATGGAATTCTAGGAATGGGTCCCTTTCCTTATGATGGAGAAGAGGATGCAGATTTGATCAACGCGGGAAAACAAACGGTAACCGCCATGCCTGGAGCATCGATATTTGATTCAGCAACTAGCTTTGCTATGATTCGCGGTCAACACATTCAACTGACTGTTTTGGGAGCAATGGAAGTTGCGGATAATGGAGACATTGCCAATTGGAAAATTCCTGGTCGAATGGTCAAAGGAATGGGTGGTGCGATGGATTTGGTGGCTTCCGCAGATAATATCATCGTCGCCATGATGCATACGAACAAACGTGGAAAATCAAAACTTTTGAAAAATTGTACCCTTCCGCTAACTGGCGTTAAATGCGTCAAAAAAATTGTCACCAATCTTGCTGTTCTTGATGTAACTCCTGCTGGTTTTAAACTACTAGAACGGGCACCTGGTGTTTCTGTCGAAGAGATTCAAAATGCAACTGAAGGTCGATTGATTGTGGACGGAGATATTCCAGAGATGAAAGTTTGAATTCGTGTTAAGGTATCCAAGTGTTAGGGTTTCTTAGGCCGAGAATATTTGAACACTTGAACATTTTCTAATACTACTCCCCTACATTAAACCCAACATTCCCTAAAGTCTCTACCTTGACTTCGACGTATTGACCGGATTCCAAATAGACCGCCGGAGTCGCGGCGCCGGCCATGATATAATCCCCTGCTGATATTTTTTGTTCATATTGATTGGCCAAACGAGTGGCGGCGACCAATGATTCCCAAGGATTGTCCAAAATAGCTGCGGAAGTTCCGATCTGAACAGGATGGTGATTGATTTCTAAAACCATTTTCAAATGACTGATATCTGTTTTTGGCGAAAGCCAATTCCCTAAAACCAAACCAGCGGAAGAACAATTATCAGCGATCACATCTTCTAAGGAGAATTTAAAATTTTGATATCGAGAATCTATGATTTCTATCGCTGCTGCTATACCTTCCACATAATCTTTTACATTTTCTAGAGTCAAAACTTGATCAATATCTTTTTTGATTAAAAAACAAATTTCTGGTTCCACTCTTGGATGAATGAATTGGTTGAAATCGAGGATTCCTTGTGGTTCAATCCACATCGCATCTGTCAATCTTCCCCAAATCATATCATGAACGCCCATCTGTTCCATCTTTGCTCGACTGGTAAATCCCATTTTTAAGCCGATAAATTTTTCACCTCTGCTATATCTTTTCTCTAATGAAGCTGTCTGAATAGCATAAGCTTCTTTTTCGTTGAAGGTATAATTTTTAGATAATTGTGGGATAGCAGTCGCATCAAAAGCTGCTTGGTCAACAATAGTGGCTAATTCCTTTATATTCATAATAGTCGGTTTAATCAAAAGTGGTTGTTAGTTGTTGGTTTATTGGTTCCACTTAAGAGATAAAATAGCACATTTATTTTTAACTACTTTCGATTGCTTTGCTACGATGGTAACTAAAATTGACATAATTTTTACGTACAAGAGAAGATTAAAACCAACAACCAATGACTAAAGTCAAACTACAAAGGTCGTAAAATAAGTGATTCTAAAAAACTAAAGACTGATTCTTCTTATTTTTCTTGTCTCTCAAATCATATTATTTTAAAATGTCCTTTTGACCAATGCATTTATTCATTCCCCTTTGCAAAAGCATCAATATTTTTTAATCTAAGCATGGAAGCTATCATGCTGATAATCACTGTTAAAGCTTATTTTGACCATTAAATGTTTGAATTATACCATAAATTAATATCAAAAAAACCTATTTCCTTCTTTGTAAAACAGTAACTTTGTTATACCCTTTAATCTAACTAATTTAAAAATAGTAATTGTAAAAATGACACTAAATCAGTCGTTTATGATTGCTAACCAAATTATTATCTCATTATGGAAGCCATTAATCAAAAACTTCATTTGCGGAATCTTCATCCCGCAACATTGATTGAAAAATCGATTACTTCAGGCCAAGGAAAACTGAGTAGCTCAGGAGCTTTGGTCATCAACACCGGAAAATTTACAGGCCGTTCTCCTAAAGATCGCTACGTCGTAAAAGATGCCATTACTACGGATACCGTGGATTGGGGTGACATCAATATTCCGATTGGAGCTGATGTGTATCAACAACTTTATGACAAGGTGATTGATTACGCTAATAGCTTAGATCAAGTTTATGTCCGTGATGCTTATGCTTGTGCCAATCCTAACTATCGATTGTACGCAAGTTTTTATACCGAACATCCTTGGCAAAATCTTTTCGTTTACAACATGTTTTTACGCTTGACCGAAAAAGAACAAGAAACTTTTTCAGCTGATTGGAAAGTCTATGCTTTCCCTACGGTAAAAGCTGATCCCGCGATTCATAAAACACGACAAGACAATTTCTCGATCATCAACTTTACAGAAAAAACCATCATCATTGGTGGCACTGCCTACACTGGTGAAATCAAAAAAGGAATTTTCTCTGTTTTAAATTACGTGCTTCCAACCAACAAAAAAGTGCTTTCTATGCACTGTTCTGCTAATGTCGGTTCGCAAGGAGATACCGCCTTATTTTTTGGACTTTCGGGAACAGGTAAAACAACACTTTCTAATGATCCAGAAAGGCGTTTGATTGGTGATGATGAACATGGTTGGTCTAAAGAAAGTGTCTTCAATTTTGAAGGTGGTTGTTATGCCAAAACGATTGATTTATCAGCGAACAAAGAACCTCAAATTTATGCGGCCATTAAGTTTGGTGCTTTATTAGAGAACATTGGATTTGAAGAAGATGGTTGCACCGCAGATTATGCAGATGTTTCTATTACTAAAAACACACGGGTAAGTTATCCAATCTATCACATCGACAATATCATGTATAAAAGTCGAGGTGATCTTCCTGAAAATATTTTCTTTTTGACTTGTGATGCTTTTGGTGCTTTACCTCCAATTTCGAAATTAAGTAAAGAGCAAGCGATGTATCATTTCTTGAGTGGCTATACCGCTAAGATTGCTGGAACAGAAGAAGGAATTGTAGAACCTGAAGTGACCTTCTCTTCTTGTTTTGGTGCGCCATTTTTACCATTGAATCCTACGGCGTATGCAGATTTGCTTGGCGCAAAAATCGAAAAAGGAAGTAAAAGTGGAGACGGTAGCATCAATGTTTGGTTGGTGAATACGGGTTGGTCAGGTGGAGCTTATGGCGAAGGTTCTCGAATAGAATTGTCTTATACTCGTGCCATGATCAAAGCAGCGTTGACTGGTGCTTTAAACAAAGTTGAGTTTCATCCACATCCTGTTTTTGGATTGATGATGCCAAAGACTTGTCCAGATGTACCTAATGCTATTTTGAATCCTAGAGATACTTGGAGAAACGAAGAAGAGTATGATAAAGTAGCCAATGATTTGGCTCATCGTTTTATCAAAAACTTTAAGCAATTTGAAGAAAAAGCAGGTAAGGCAGTCATTAACGCTGGTCCAAAAATGCGACAAGCTGCAGGATAATTAAAATTATTTTACTCATTGTAAAACCTCGATCATCTTTTGATGATCGAGGTTTTTTGTTGATATTTTTGGTTCTTCAACAAATCCTATACGTGCAGGATTTGAATCAGAAGGATATTTTTTAAAAGCGATATTTAATCCCAACATTAAAAATAAAAGGATTGTATTTTAGATTTTTTAGTTGTGTTTTATTATTCTCATCTTCTATATCAAAATCACCTTCTTTTAAGAATCTTATATTCAATTCATTTCCTTTATCATCGATATAAAAACCTCTTAACAAACCTTTGGTCACAAAACCAATTTCACTATAGACATTATAAACGTAAATATATAATTGATGCTTGACTAAATTTTTTTCAATCGTACCATCGACAAAATATGCTAAAGCTTTTCATCAATATTTTGATTAATCAACTTTACGACCGTCTTAAAGAAATCTTTACCATTCTTGGTTTCCATTTGTTTTGTTATTAATTCAATAGATTAATTTAATCAACTATAAACTTAATGCTGTTCGATTCTGTAAGGGTTGAAATCTTTGATATATAAATACCGCTAGACAGATCAGATACATCAATGCCTATTTCAAAACTGTTCGGATAAAGAACCATAACCTGATTACCAAGAACATCAAAAATATTAATGGTCCTCATTTCACTATTTTGGGAGCTAATATTCAATATATCTTCTACTGGATTTGGGTAAAGACTTACTTTATCTAGGTCGAAAGAATGATTATTTACGTCACTTATAATATTAGGAATGAGTTCTATGTCATCAAATAAAAATGTAGCATTGGATGATGCATCGTTAGGCGTGGCATAGCCTAGCATAAATGTTAATACATTATAAATCGGGTTATCTTGATTGGTAAAATCCCAAGTATAGGTTTCCCATGCACCTGATACAGTAGTTAGCGCATCTCGTTCGTCAGCGAAATTATCAACATTACTTTCTATTTTAAATTTCAGGAGAGTACCCACTGGAGCATCTGTAAATACCTTCATGGAGATAGTGCCCATTGTTGACATATCTGGAATGAAATCTGTTAAGACTAACTTACTTTTGGCCCAAGGTTCTCCACCACTTCTGACAAACTGTCCAACGACTGCACTTGGATTGTTCATATCAATGTATGGATTTAGTATAACCGTACCTATTCCTCCATTTTCGTTTATAAAATCAGATGTAGCAATATTTGTTTCAAAATCAATTGGGAAATTTGTAGGTATAGGATCTTGTAAAGCAGGTCCTGTACTTTGCTGGATGTCATCAAACAAAAATGTAGATGTCGTTGAACCATCTCCTATATTACCAAAATCAAAAATAATTTGCATTCTATCATAATCATTGGCTTGGCCATCAAAATTCCAGCTTGCTGTTTCCCATTCTCCGGAGGCCGTTGTCAAATAATCTAAATTGGTTCTACCATTTGCGTTTTCTAATTCTAGTTTAATTCTAGTACCTACTGGTGCATTAGTATATACTTTCATTGATAGGTGCCACATGGTAGAAAAGTCGATGGAATTCTCGAGAAATATTTTACTTCCTGCCCAAAAACCACCTCCATCTCGTACGATTTGACCTACCATAGCACTCATATTATTATCATCAATTTGAGGATTTGAAATGATGCTTGCGGTAGCACCATTAAAATTAAGAAAGTCCGTATCAACAACTGTTGATTCAAAATCAATTGGTAACGAAATTGGAACTGGAGCGATTGGCCCAACTACCTGTTCTATATCATCAAAGTAAAAAGTTGAGTTAGATGTACCATTTCCTGTATTGCCAAAATCGAACATAAAAACAATTTCATTGAGGTTATTAGGCGCGCCCACAAAAATCCATTCTAGAGTTTCCCATTCTCCTGACACTGTTGTTATGGCATCCACTTCAAACGATGGTCCAGATCCTTCTAATTTGAATTTTACAGTTGTACCAATAGGCGCAGTTGTCAATACTTTCATTGTGATCTTCGTCAATTCAGAAAAATCCAGGTCATCGGTCAATAGGACTTTACTACCTGCCCATACTGCACCACCATCTCTCACTATTTTTCCAACAGAACT
This sequence comes from uncultured Saprospiraceae bacterium, assembly GCA_964441245.1. Classification (GTDB taxonomy): domain Bacteria; phylum Bacteroidota; class Bacteroidia; order Chitinophagales; family Saprospiraceae; genus JALZUU01. Next base: position 44,138 of record CAYTVR010000006.1, read on the forward strand.
ACTTGTATTGATACCTGATAGCATTGGATTTGCGGTAACTATTGCTATTCCTCCGTCAAAATCAACAAAGTCTGCAGAGGAAATATCTCCTTCAAAATTAATCGGTAAGCTTTGTGAAAAGCCAGAATAATGAGCTAGCATTATAAATATCAAATAAAAATATTTCATATCGAGTTCTTTAGTTGTAAAACATTATTAAATAAAAACTGAACAATCTTGAAAGAATTTGAATTTTCAAATCCCCAAAGGTAATCTTTTATTTGTTTGCGGCTTAGTTAATGCCAAATAGTAAGTCTAGCAACAACTCATCATTGACCATCAATCTATATCTTTTAAGAATCAGTCCTTCCGCCCAAGCCTCTAATCTCGAAACCAAATTCCATTTTCCCGAAAGGGATTTGATACCTTTCATGTGTATGTGCGCCCCAGCTATCATCACCTCCTACTCCCATTTGCGAGGCATCAATCAACAAAGTGATGAAGTCTCGTGGTTTTAAATCATAAGAATGTTTGAGCCACTGCTCCCCTTCTCCAGTAGATAAATCTTCAATAGTGTAAGGTAAAGCACTCATACAAAATGGAGAACTACTCTGAATTAAAATTCCTTTTTCACTTTCGTTAAAAATTTTCAAGTGTCTGATATCAGTTTTATATCCAGTCTCTTGCGGACGAATATAAGGATGTGCTTGTTGTGAAACAGTACTCGCGTATTGAGCAATAAAAGCACTGGTTTTTCGATCTGGATAATTTTCATGAGGACCACGGCCATACCATTTTAAATCACTCCAACTATTGGGCAATTCCATTCTAAAACCCAAACGAGGTAAGGCTGGCATCGTAGATTCACCAGGAATCAATTGACCTTTGATCGCCAAGCATCCATCTGAATGAATGGTGTAAATAATTTTAAATTCACTCTTCACAGAAGGTAAATCAAAATGGGATTCAATTATAACAATACTATTACTTTTTTGTGTTTGACAGGATTTTAGAACCTGTTCGTGACTTGCTTGTTGCCACATGACTAAACGAAACTGCATTAAGTTACCTAGATCATTATCAATCGGTGCTCGCCAAAAATTAGGTCTTGGACCTTTAGAGAAAATAGATTCATCATCCAAAATAAATTGATCAATAAAACCTGTTGTTTTAGAAATTTGGATTTGAAAACTATTGCCTTTGACAAGTACTTCTTTCTCTGTTTCTGTTAACTCTAATGGATCATTTGACTGATTTTCTGTGGTACTTTTTGGAAGTTTATTTGGCCATAAGAATTGTTCTTTGGCAATTTCATGTTCCGCAGGAATCATCGGTTGATCTTTTGAAGTCAAAAAATAAACATTGATAAAATATTCCTTTCCTGCTTGTTGCAAAGTAGAAATGGGTAGTTGAATTTCTTTTTCTGCTTTTGGTAAAAGCTTGAACTCAGAGATCCAACCGTCTTCTACTTCTAGACCGTCTTCTAAAATCACCCAATGCATTTTGACATTTTCCAATAAAATAAAATCAAAGTAATTTTGGATGATAATTGTTTTTAGTTCATCAAATAAATTTGGTGAGCCTTTTGGCTTTACCTTGATGGATTGATACACTTTTTTCACTTCCCAAAGTGCTGGTGAAGGACTTCTGTCCGGCAGGACTAAACCATTGATACAGAAGTTATTATCGCTTGGCACCTCTGGGCCTCCGAAATCTCCTCCATATGCCCAAAAACGTTCTCCATTTTCCGTAAAGGCAACCAATCCTTGATCCATCCAATCCCAAATAAAACCACCTTGTAGACTTGGATGATTTTCAATCACGTCCCAGTAATCTTGTAAATTCCCAACACTATTGCCCATCGCATGCGCATATTCACACATGATCAATGGACGGTAAATTTCTTTTTTTGCGTAAGCTTCAATCTCCTCTATTTTTGGATACATCGGACAAACAATATCTGTATTCTTTGCTTCACCTGATTGTTCGTATTGGACTGGACGCGACTGATCTCTTTTCTTGATCCAATCATAGGCTTCAAAAAAACAAGGGCCGCTTCCAGCTTCATTTCCCATAGACCAAGTAATAATAGAAGGATGATTTTTATCTCTTTCTACCATCCGTTGGATTCGGTCGAGATGCGCTGCTCTCCATTCAGGAAGTTTGGCGGTATGAGCCGCTTCATCAAAAGGTTTTTGAAAATTCGCCCCCATTCCGTGTGCTTCAATATTGGCTTCATCAATCACGTATAATCCATATTGATCGCAGAGTTCATACCATCGAGCATCATTCGGATAATGAGCGGTCCGAACGGCATTGAAATTAAATTGTTTGAGCAAGCGAATATCTTCTAGCATACTTTCCTCCGTGATCACATGTCCATTTACCTCATCATGTTCATGTCGGTTGACACCTTTAAATAACACTGGAATTCCATTGACCAAGGCTTGAGCATTTTTAATCTCTAATTTTCGAAAACCTGTTCGGCAACCTTGGACTTCTAATAAATCTCCTTTTTCATTCCTCAACATTAAAACCAACTGATATAGATGAGGTGTTTCGGCGGTCCATTTTTTAGGGGCACTTATTTTAGAAGAAAAAGATAATTCATGGTCTGTTTTAGTTGCTGCAAAAGAAAATTTTCGTACCGTTTCAAAAATGGTTTCTTCTTGATCATTCAATAATTGAACGACCACATTATAAGGTCCTTCCACTAAATCAACATCAAACCGGACAAGGTCAATATCGAGCAATAACTTCCCATCTAGGTATTCCGAATCTAAATCTGCTTTGATAAAAAAATCACGGATATGACATTTTGGTGCAGACCAAAGAAAAACATCTCGTTCCATTCCGCTCAATCGCCAGAAATCCTGACACTCCAAATAGGCTCCATCAGACCAGCGATATACTTCTGCGGATATGGTATTTTCACCTTCTTGTAAATGAGGTGTGATATTAAATTCAACGGGCGTTTTAGAACCTTGGTTATATCCTAGATAAATTCCATTGATCCAAAAATGAGCAGCAGATTTTACTGCACCAAATTGAATGAATACTTCTCTATTCTGCCAGTCTTGAGGAATGGTAAAACTTCTTTTGTAAGCCCCCACTGGATTGTAATCATGCGGAATAAAAGGAGGATTTTTCTCAAAAGGATATCGATCATTGACATAAATCGGAATTCCATGACCTTCTAATTCCCAATTGGCTGGAACTGGAATCTCTTTCCACTCACTAACATCATAATCATTTTTATAAAAATCGATGGGTCGTTCTTCGGGTTTTCGAACCCAATTGAATTTCCATAATCCATTCAAAGATTGCCGATAAGGAGATTCCTTTCGTTCTAATGTCAATAATTCTTCTCGATTGGCAAAAGGTATGGCCGTAGCATGAGGGCGAATTTGTCCGACGTTAAAAATGGTAGGATTTTCCCAAAATATTTTATCTTCGTTTTCAATTTTAAAATCCTGATTCTTTTTCACAAAGTTGTTTTTATATTTACATATTGGTTACTGGATGCTAGTTATTCATTGTTAGATATTCCAGCCTGTTCTCAGTTGAAACAATATTCCAAGTTCTGGAATCTGAGGCCTTCCGTCTCTTTTTTCTAAACGGACAAAGTCGTTGTTTCAAATTTGGTTAAAGACTTCTGAGATTGAACCTATTTTATAACATAAGCCGTAAAATACGGTCTTTTAACTTAGTAACACTTAAAAAGGGTATTCACTCAAATCTACTACAAAATTATGATGAAATACAAATCAAATTTCGATTTTATATCCAAAGTTGTGGATCATTACGACAAACTTAAATATGCTTTATTGGAAGCACAGACTTTTGATCCGGAACATTATGGTTTTCCTGATTTTTATTATAAGGTGATGGAAACGGATCAACTTCGTGTAGATGCCTTCCGTGATGGTTTTAAAAAGTATAGAAATCTAAAAAACAAAGTGGTTTGTGAAATAGGTGTAGGTACTTTGGCTTTGACCAAGCACTATTTACCTCAGGTCAAAAAAGCTTATTTGATTGAGAGTAATCCTAATGTTATTTCTTTTGTCAAAAAGGAATTAAAAAAGAAAGGTTGGGATAAAAAAGTGGAGTTGATTCATGGAGATGCTCTGACCGTGGAATTACCTGAAAAAGTAGATTATATTATTGGTGAATTAATGAGTATTTTTTGTGCCAACGAATTGCAGGTACAGATATTCAAACACATGCGTCAATTTTTAAAACCGAATGGTAAACTCCTTCCGGAAAAAATTATCAACTTGGCTCAATTGAGTTATACTGAATTTGATAAAGAACATCCACACTTCCCGATTTTCTTTACCCGGCATTTGCCGACTTTGTACACGCCTCAAAAGGTAGTCAACACCATTAATTTATACAAAGAAAGAAAATTAGATATTCAGAAAAAAACAAAATTTCGACCCTTGCTAACTGGAACTGTAAATTCTATTTATTTAAATTCATGGATTCAGGTAGCTGAAGGGGCCAACTTTACGGGGACGGATAGTTTGATGCCACCGACTGTCGTCAAATTGAAAAAAGCAGTTAAAGTAAAAACTGGTGAATCTTTTGTTTTACACAGTGATTATCATTACGGTACTTCTTTGAATGAAGCGAAGTTTTGGTTGGTGAAGGAGAAATAGTGTTATGGTATTTAAGTGATTAGACAACGAATATTCTCTGTTGTAGGAACGATGTTCATGATGCTTACTTTTCCAGATTGCTCTAATCTTGTTATTACTATTTTTCGGTGATCACATTGATATCTAGGCCGATGATATCACGCCATGCTTGGCCTGCTTTGGGGTCTTTGATATAGAATGGTGTGACATGATGCCAAAGATCGGTGCCATAAATAATTTCATCTCTCGTATCTGCTTGGAAGACAAATTCTCCAGGTTGGAGGGTATGTCGATAGATAATTTCTTTTTTACCGTTTGGGCGCAATTCAATGATTTGAGTTTGTCCACCTTTCAGGTTAATTCTATTAATGACCAGCGCTGAAATGATAAAATCAGCGCCATCTTCATGAGCGCCTTCGGGAGAATTATCACCAGGTTTATCTTTGATGGCTTGTACGCTCATGAAGTGAGCGGTCATGCTCACCTTACTGACTTTCTTTTTCCAGCTTTGTTGAACGACCTTAAATATTGCTTTCATAAAATTATAAAACAAATCATTTTCTACATGCGCAGCAGGTGATTCTACAAATACTCTGGGCCACGAGCGAAAGTCCTTCTCCCCTACTTCTTGCACAAATTGTGGTACCTTTTGTCTCTTTACAGAAATCCCTCTTTTCGTTTCTTTCAAAATAAATTGTGCTACTGACCGTCGCCGCCAAGGTTGAATATTATCAAATGTTTTTCGATCTTTAGGCTTTAATTGTCCAATCCATTTTCGATAAGACCGTTTGTCTTTTTTCCCTAAAAAATAATCTTTAAATCTACTTTTTAAAATGTCTTGATCTTTTGGAAAAGCACGAATCAATAATTCTACTTGCAAGCGTCGTACATCATATGGATCCCAAGGCAACTCTGAAAAAAGTCGAGACATGAATGCGACCAATTGATCCCCTGGCAATTCTAAGTCCGCTAAAGAAGCAGCTAAAATCGGAGATTTTATTTTTCGACCTAATTGCTTTGAAATGCTTTTTTCAGTAATAGGTGCTTTTAATTTCGACATTTTATATTTGGGTTGGATATTGATTCTTCATTCTTTTTTAGATCGAATTTAAGTCGATTCTCCGACTTGCTTATTTGTTTTTTGCCTTTTCTATTGCGAATATGAAAGTTCACCTATTCTTCATCTTAGCCTGTATGCCAACCTATCCCCCATGCAGTTAAATCATCAAATCATCCAGCCTATTCTAACCAAACAAAGTTTGACACAAACACTCCTGTCGAACAATCATCCATACACCCTTTCATGGCATATCCACATGATTTCACAATTCCAATTTCATTGACTGAAAAGTAAATACTATTTTCCGCTTCATTCGCTTGAAGGCTTTTATTTCCACAATCATCATATACTTGATCTAATAGAACTCCTTTAAATCCTTTGTCATTTTTATTAATATCGTCCCCTTCTTCTTTAAAGACTTGAATTTCACTTTGAGTCAATCGATTTTTTTTGTCTCGCTGGGTTTCTAAAAATTCTCTTGATATTAATTGGCCATTTCTAACGACTATTTTTGTGGTATTGCGGTAGCCAACCCATGAAGCAAAACTCACGTCATAAGCATAAGAATTGTTATGAGTCTTTTTTAATTTATTCCAATTATTAAGACTTTTATTGAAGTTGGTTTCAATCTCACTATTAGATATTTTAATACGATTAGATGTAGAACATGAAATCGTCATAAACATTAAAAATAATATTCCTGATTTTAGGATTCCTATTTTAATTTCTTTCGTAGTCATTTGCTTTTATTTATTTCCATTTTCAATCCTCCAAATTAATCATTTTGAGTTCAATTTCCAATTACATTTTCATGATTTACAACTATTCAAATTTCAGACATCCCACTATCCAAAATTTCTTTTCAAAACAATCACCAATATTTCACAGAAGGTAATAGCTATATCCGTTTTTATATTTCCAAAAGTATTTCTTTGACGTTTGTCGAAAAAAAAAACCTATTAAGCGGTTTTTTTTGATTTTAATACTCCATTGAAATAGATTAGTACTATCAATCGTGAACATCTAAAAAATCAAAATTATGTATACTTATAAATTTGTCAACATCGACCACAGCATGTGGACCGGAAAACCAAAAGAAAACTTAGAGGAGGTGATCGAACACTTAGCTGGCCAAGGATGGCGCTTAGTGCAAATTGCCCAAGACTATGGATCAATGTGGTACAAAGGTAGAATTAGGACCAAGATTATTTTTGAAAAAGAGGCGACAGAAGCCTTTCACGAGCCGATGTATCAAGAAGAATATGCTGATAATTTTGTTTAGACTATTTAGGTGTTAGGGAGTCAGAAGGCCCGCGGTCGAAACGATCGCGGGCCTTCTGACTCTTCCCTAGCCTCTTACCTCTTTTAACCGATACACTAATAATTGGAGTTGCTCAAAATCAACAATTTTCATTTTCAACCACACATAATAATTCTTTTCCTCTTTTTGCATTTGAACAACTAAAAAACCATCTTCCACTCCATTCCAATTCCCATATTCAATGTCGTAGTGAATAGACCATTCAGGATTAGGATTGAGTTCTTTCGTAGCATCGCGATAAGTCAATAAAAATTCTCCTCTATCAAAACCAGCCTGATGATCTATTTCATCTCCTTGACGGAAAACGGCAGGTGAAACAATGTCAATTGGATCTTCGATATCGAGAGTTCCGTTATAAGTTCGATTGGCATTATAGTTTTCAACAAATTTGACCTCTCCCTCTGTAGTCGTTTCTTGGAAAGAACACAATCTTGCTGCTGCCGTAGCCACACCAATAGTCGTTTCTTCAGAAATGGTCTCTACTTTTATTTCCCGAATATAAGTCCCCAATGGTTGATCCTCTCCAGAAATACTAAATCGCAAATCCGCAATATTATCTCCATCTATCATCAAATCATAAGCCGTCATTTCTGCAAAAGAATAAGTGATGACTTCATCGACTCTCACAGTAAATTGAGTGGAATCAATTTTCAAGAACGATTCTAACTGATTTTCTGGATTACGTGGATTCGTAATTTCTCCTGACAAATCTTTTTCTTGTTGACAGGCAAATAGAAATCCAATGAGGCATAAATAAAATAATTTGTTTTTCATGTCTTTATATTTTTGGTAATATTTTTCTTTCAAAAAAAAATTCTACTCCAACATCTTCTTCAGCTCGTTCAACTTCATCATACACTCAATCGGAGTCATTCCATTCAGATCAATTTCTGATAAGCTTTCTTTTATTTTTTCCGCCAAGGGATCATTACTTTCAAATATTTTGAGCTGCATGGATTCTGTTGGCATTTGTTGAAGCGTATCTTTTAGCTCCGCAGGTTTGCCACCGTTGGCTTCGTTGGAAATAGATTTTTGTTCGAGTTGTTTTAATATTTCAGTAGCTCGTTTGACCACTGATTGAGGCATTCCAGCTAATTTGGCGACATAGATTCCAAAGCTATGATTTGATCCACCAGGGATTAATTTTCGTAAGAAAATAACTTTCTGACCAACCTCTTTTGTAGCAATACTATAATTTCTAATTCTAGGAAATTTATTGGCCAATTCATTCAATTCATGATAATGAGTGGCGAATAATGTTTTTGGGCGGTGTTGTCCATTGTTATGTAAAAATTCTGCAATCGACCAGGCAATAGAGATCCCATCATAAGTACTCGTCCCTCGACCAATTTCATCCAAAAGGATCAAACTGCGTTCAGAAATATTATTCATGATACTCGCCGTCTCATTCATTTCCACCATAAAAGTAGATTCTCCAGATGAAATATTATCCGATGCTCCTACTCGAGTAAACACTTTATCGACCAAGCCTATTTTTGCAGATTTAGCGGGTACAAATGATCCCATCTGAGCCATCAAACAAATCAATGCCGTTTGACGTAAAAGTGCAGATTTACCCGCCATGTTGGGTCCCGTAATCATCAAAATCTGTTGATCTTCATTGTCGAGATGTACATCATTGGGAACGAAGGTTTCCCCCAAATCCAAATGCTGTTCAATCACCGGATGTCGACCTTCTTCAATTTCAATTTTAAATCCATCATCAATGATCGGACGGCAATAATTATTTTTGGTCGCAATTTGTGCAAAAGAAAGTAGACAATCTACTCGAGCAATCAAACTAGCATTGTGCTGAACAGGTTCAATAAATTCAGCAATCGAAAGAATGAGTTGAGCAAACAATTGTTCTTCAATGACTAAAATCTTTTCTTCTGCTCCTAAGATTTTCGCTTCCAGCTTTTTGAGTTCCTCGGTGATATAACGTTCTGATCCGGTGAGTGTTTGTTTGCGCGTCCAGTCATCTGGAACGAGACCTTTATTTTTATATTTATTGGTGACTTCTAAATAATAACCGAAGACATTATTGAAGCCAATTTTTAAATTATCAATTCCTGTTCTCTCTGCTTCGGTTCGTTGAATTTCTAATAAAAGATCTTTACTGTTTTTAACAATGTGTCGTAGTTCATCCAATTCATCATGAATGCCATCGGCCATCACTCCGCCTTTAGATAGATTGACTGGGGGATCTTCTAAGACTTCTTTTTCAATCTGATCCCGCAATAATTGACATGAATTTAAGCCAGCTCCAATTTTTTGTAAGTAATCATTTTCACAATTAGTGAGTATATCTTTAACTGGTTCTATCGCATCCAAGGATCGTTTTAATTGAACGACTTCTCGAGGATTTATTTTTCCTAAAGGAACTTTCGAAATCAATCTTTCTAAATCACCAACTACTCTAATGGAGTTTTTAATCTCTTCACTCAGTTCATTTTGTTGCGTAAAATATTGCACCATTTCCAAGCGACTTTCAATCTGCGTTGGAATGTTTAAAGGCAATACGACCCATTTCCTCATCAAACGTGCGCCCATGGGCGAAATCGTTTTATCCATGATATCCAACAAAGAAATGCCACCTTCGTTGGGACTATAAATCAATTCTAAATTTCGAATCGTAAATCGATCTAACCAAACATAGCGATCGGCATGTAATCGACTAATGGTCGTGATGTGTTTGAGGTTATTATTTTCGGTTGTAGCCAAATAATGTAAAATAGAACCCGCAGCAATTTGCGACAATTCTAATTCTTCTACACCAAATCCTTTTAAGTTTTGTACTTCAAAATGCGCTAATAATTTTTCACGGGTATAATCTGTTGTAAAAATCCATTCATCTAATGGATAAGTATATATTTTGTCCCCAAACAGTGCGTCAAAATCTTTTTGACGGCCTTTGGTAAAGATGATTTCTGAAGGTTGAAAACTTTGGATCAATTTATCAATGTAGGAAGCATCTCCTTCACTAACCATAAATTCTCCTGTGGATAAATCAAGAAAAGCAATCCCAAAGCTATTCTTTTTACCAAATTGCACCGATGCTAAAAAGTTATTGCTTTTGTGATCCAATAATTTATCACCTGTAGCTACTCCAGGAGTCACCAATTCAGTCACCCCTCGCTTGACTATTTTCTTTTCCTTACTCGGTTTTTCTAGTTGCTCACAAATGGCTACACGATAACCAGCTCGCACCATTCGAGGCAAATAATTATCTAAGGAATGATAAGGAAATCCGGCAAGCGGCACATCGCTACCACCGTTATTTCGTTTGGTAAGTGTAATTCCGAGTACTTGGGAAGCGGTGATGGCGTCTTCGCCAAAGGTTTCGTAAAAGTCTCCAACCCTAAACAGTAAGATAGCGTCAGGATATTTTGATTTTACTGATGCGTATTGCTGCATTAATGGGGTGACCTTTTTCTTCTTTTTTACGACTGTTTTCTCCTTTTTTGTCAAAGCTTAAGATTTCTTTATGAAGTGGTTGAAGCATGGCTGCTTATGCGAAAAATGCAGATCTAAATTTTTAAAAGCATATTTTTAAATACCTCCAAATCCAGATAGCTTTCCGAATGGGAAGAAAATAATGGAATAGAGATTCTCTAATCTATGTTTTGCTTATTAAGAAAACAACCTCTATATATTGCTAATAGATCGAAACAAAGATAGATTTTAATCCGTGATAATTGAATTTTTCGCTGTATCTTTGCCGAAATTTTTACGTCTAAATCGAGACATCACAGATTTTTACTATTTTCGCGCCAAGATTGTGTTTCTAGGTGAAAAACGAGTTAAAACATAGTCTAAATGCAGAAAACATCATTTTCAAACAAAAAATAAATCATTCTCATGATTCCACAATTTGAAGGGTTGACCAATGAAGAAGCTAATTTATTGACTGATACTATTCCCTTAGTGACTATTTTGATCGCTGGTGCAGATGGAAATATTGATCAAGAAGAAAAAGATTGGGCGACCAAACTGACTAAGATTAGAGGATATGCTCATCCAGAGACCTTACAAGATTATTATCAAAAAGTAGGTGATAATTATGAAGAGCGTTTAACTTCTTTAATTAATAATCTACCTGATGATACTGATCAACGAAATAAATTGATTAGTGAAAAACTAGCGGAGCTTAATCATATTTTTCCAAAATTGGATGAAAATTTAGCTTACCGACTATATGAAAGTTTCACTACATTTGCTGATCACGTAGCTCGTGCATCTGGTGGTTTCTTACGTTTTGGATCTATTTCGAAAGCAGAAGCAGCATATGTCAAACTACCAATGATTACTCCTGTAGAAATTACTCCAGAAGAAGAATCATAAGTTCAAATCGGTTAAAATAATCTATACAAAAGGTGGAAATTATCTAATAGTTTCCACCTTTTGTTTTGATAGGCTATCAAAATAGATCGAATTCTTTCATTTTTGGAAATTTATCACTTAATTTACGATATCGACTTTTCCAATTTAGGGTGATCGAACCAATGTTATAAACCACTATTGAACCAAACTATATAAGAAACAATGGTAAATAAAACGAGACTTTACGATGCTTTTGGCGAATTGATTTATGCCGTAGCTATTGCTGATGGCATGATTCAACAAGAAGAATTAAATACCTTGGAAAAAATCCTAGAAGGTCATCCTTGGGCTAAAGAGATCAAGTGGTCTTTTGATTATGAACGTAAAAAAAATCACACCCTTAGAGATACTTACCTCAAAGCTTTAGAGACGCTTAAAGAATATGGGCCCTGTGCAGATTATAAATATCTAGTGGAAGTGCTGGAAAAAGTAGCAGAAGCTGCTGATGGATTTACTAAGACCGAAGGCATTATTATTAGCAATATGCAAAAATCATTACAATCTCATTTCCTAGAGTTCATGGATGAGAATAAATTGCTTTAGATCTTTCTTAATTTTGAATAATTGAATGGCCCTATAACGTATAAACGCGATATAGGGCCATTCAATTATTCAGTCATTCAAAATTCAATTATTTTGGAACCGGTCGAGAAGTATAGCTTTTATGAACAATCTTCCAGGAACCTTCATACTTTAATAATAAAAAATAGTCTGTATAAATCTTTCCTGATCCAGGCATCAAAATTTCAACTTTCGCCATTCCCGCATCATTTTCAAAATCTATTGAAATGATTCTTCCAACTCGATTATTTTTTTTCCCCGGTTCAAAATAAGAAATATATTTTTTGCCAGATCTAGTTAGTAAACTATCTTCTTTCGTTACCGCGTATAAATTAAAATCAGGATGGAAGGCTCGTCTTAATCGATCGGGTTCTCCATTCGCTGTTCCTTCAATATAATCCATCAGAGTCGCAGTGATCTGTTCTAAATCCGTAGGACTATTTGTTGTTTGAGCATTTAAGTTGATGGCTCCTAAAAAAAATAATAAACTCATTAAAAAGGTTAGTGATTTCATGTTTTAGCTTTTTTTAAATTTTAAGTTAGAATTAATTTTAAGTAATAGAATCTGAGTATTTGCAATCGTCTTCTATCATCAAAGATTTCAATCTACTCAATTCTTTAGTTTTCACCAAATGATCTTTTTATTTTTAAATAACTGAATGACCCCATACTACGTAAACGCGATATAGAGCCATTCAATTATTCATTCATTCAAAACTCAATCATTTATCTATTCAACATTCAATCATTCCTGCTTCACCAAACGTTCTACCCTAATCTCCTCTCCTATTTTTAAATAAACCAAGAAAACACCATTCGGCAGATGCGATAAATCAATGACTTCTCTGATATTTGATTCTGTAAAAGTCCTCACCTCTAATATTTGTCTTCCCATCAAATCGCTCAGATAAAAATCAATGGCCACGTTATTTGGATTTTCCATGGAAATGGTAAAAAGACCACTGGTAGGATTCGGTCCAATTTTTAACTCAAAAATACTTGTCTTTATATTCTCAACATCGGTAAAATTACAATCGTTATTGGGATTATAAGGTACGGTTAAAGAAAACTGATTGCTACATCCCGTTTCATTATCTATTACTTCCAAAGTATAGGTGTCAAATTGAGTGATGCAATAAGTTAAACCATTTTCGCCTTCCAATACTTCATTATTTTGATACCATTGCAATGAATAATCTAATGGCAAACCCTCTTCGTCAAAAATCGATAATAAATTATTATCATTGACGTAAGCCGGTGTTTCCGGAATCGGAATAGACGTGACTTCAAAAGGCATAGAACTTAATTGACAACCTTGCGGACTGACATATTCTACGTAATAAATTCCAGGAGTCATCACGGTTAAACTATCACTATTTTCCCCAATCAATAAAGTACTATCTCGATACCATTGCAAATCATTTTCGTAAGAAGCAATCAAACTTAGCGTCTCTCCTTCACAAATCATTGGATCAACAGAAGCACTGATAATTGGCATTTCTGGGACAGCGTATACAATGACAGAATCCATTGCTGTAATCGTATCCACAGGATGAATAATTGTCAATTCTAAAGAAAATTCATCGCCATCAATCAATACACCTTCAGTAAACCGATTAAAAGTCACATCACCACAAATATCATCATCGAAATTAATTCCACTATCATCATCCACAACTTGAACTCTGTAATTACCTTCTTCTAACTCTAAAAATAAACTGGCCTCAATCGGAGCATCTGTATTTTCAAAATTAGACGTCTGAAATAAGATAGAATCCAAAGGATCAAAAACCGTAATATTCATATCTGGTTTGGTGCTAAAATTAGGAAAGGTAGGAAAATCACTGCATCCCGAAGTCAAGACTTTTACATTCGTCAAAATAAAACCAACAGTGTCTACTATTGCCTGATAAGTCACCGGATACACTCCTGGTTCACTATACACTTGAGTACCTGGGTTTTCAGTAGTCGTTGTATTTCCATTTCCAAAATCCCAAGAATAGCTAATCCCTGCTAAATTATTAGCTGGAATATTATTGACAAAATCAACTATGACCTCACCACAACCAACATTATTACTCATCGAAAATCCTTCTGTTGTACTTGTTGTCGGTAAAATGGTCAAGGTTAAAGTAAAGGAGGTCACTTGACTCAAACCTAGGACTTGAGCAACCACCGTAAATTCCATATCAAAAGTCCCTGGAAGAATCGGTGTACCACAAAATTTCAAGCAACCATCAGTTTCTTCGGATGGATCATAAACATCTTGATTCGATTCCCAATCTAAGCCAGGAGGAATATTGACGATGGACAATAAAGTGATTTCCTGAATGTTCAAACCTGCAGGAACAGACGGATCTAATGCATTGACCGGATCAGTTGTTTCAGGCATTCGAAAACTGAGGTCTTGATCATAGTAAATACCTACTTCCCCATCTGCCAACTCACTTAAAAATATAGTATCGGAAGGTAAATCTGGAGATAAATTTATGACACAACCTGGACAGTTTGCTTGAGCCTTCATAGAAAAAAAGCTAAGGCAAAATAGTAAAATAAAGTTTTTGTAAAATGTATTCATCGTGGATAGATTTTCAAGTTTTGATTATAAAATCCAAAAACAAAAATGGCCGATACAACAGGTATGTTGTCAGCTGTTCTGGGATAATGGGAGGATGCCTAATGGTCATCTCCAAAATGAAAATTTATAACGGGGAAAGAGGTGTGTAAATAAACAAATTAAGATCATGTTCTCTTATTCTATATAAAGATATTCATGAATCTCTTTCGTCGATTTCAGTTGAATAAAAAGTAGAAAACTCCGTGGCTTATATCTAACCACGGAGTTTTGAATTACAGTTATTTTTGAATAATCATTTTACTCGTAAAAGTGGAATTCCCTTTTGATAAAGTATACAAATACATTCCATTATCTAATTGACTTCCGTCAAAATCAAAACGGTTTTCTCCTTCATGGATTCGAATATTTTCAAAATGTAATCTATTTCCTAAAAGGTCATAAACGCTCAATTCAAAATCATCACTTACTTTTGATTGTACTTCAATCGTAGTCCTAGATGAAAATGGATTTGGTGCGTTTCGAACTAAGACATCTTGCTGTTTTAAATTACTTGTTGATGTTGCCACTTGGCATTCTCCTTCAGCTTTTACATGCAAGGCATAAGTACCATCTGCTCCTTCAATCAATCCAGTATTATCTGGGAAAGTAGCACTCACTGGAATCGCTAATATGTCAACTTTTACTTGAGCAGCAATGGACAATTCATGAATTCCGATATCAGCCGCATCAGTAGCCGTACCACTGACTACTATACAGGCCATTTCATCAGCTGGAGTAAATTTGCACGTAGGTGGATTACATGCGTAACTCATCCCTACGGGTAAGTTGCTCACCGCTCCAGTTGTTGCTACCTCAAGAAATTCAAGGTTAGTTTGAATACCATTGAATACAAGGGTTTCAGGAATCTTCAAGGTCAATACAAATTCATAAGGTTGATTGATACAAGCCGTATCTGGAATTCCACCATCGGGTCGTTCCTCTGAAAAAGGTGGAGGAAATACAAAACCTGTGGAATCTGCGTACATCTCATTTGGAGTACATTGCGCGTTAATGGTCATTGACGCGAAAACAATAAGGGCTAATGTTAAAATTTGCTTCATAATTTTCAATTTTCTAATAATGGTAATTTATCTTTTTTTTAAAAACGGGAATTAGGATGCTTATTTTTTGTAAAAAACAAGACTGCTAAAATGAAATAATCTGCGGAAAAATCATTTCTCCTATGCTTAATCGTAAAGGGATCTTCATTTATTTTAAGTGAACAGTCTAAGATTTAAAAAATAAGTTTTCTTTAACATTTAAAGATTATGTTATGTGTTTCTCAATCAAATTTTTGTCCTTGTCACAAAAATCAAACACCATAGTATCTTTAAGAATTCGACTGCAAGTTAGACTTTTTTTAAATCTGGATAGAAATAAAAATAGTTATTTATCTGTTAATTAAGAGGCATTTTTTACTTTTGCGATTCCTTATTTTCTACTTTTGTCAAATAATGGACTAGCAAACTCGTTTGACAGTTGATCAATAACGATAATTCTGGATCAAAACAAAAGCATCCACTTTGTAGCCATTATTGCCTTTTTATTTTCCCATACACTTCTTAGAGCCTCCCATTGAATACTTAAGTAACTTAGGTTACCCCTATTTTTCATCTAACACAAACTAGGAATGAAGCTCTTTTTTTACAAAAATTTAAGCCCTGTTTTATTACTTTTCATCACTCAGTTTTCATTTGCTCAACAAGCTACCTTAAATGGAAAAGTAATAGATACCGAAACCAATGAACCACTCATCTCTGCAACCATCAAAGTTGGAGAAGTCGGAACCATTACAGATTATGATGGCAATTACACCATTCAAATTCCTTCGGGAACTTACGATCTAGAATGTAGTTATATTGGTTTTGATACCCAATCTGAATCGATCACACTAAAAGATGGACAAGTCAAAACACACAATATTACGCTTGGCGTTTCCACTAATTTATTACAAACCGCTACTGTTACAAGCGGTAAATTTGAAAAACCTTTAGGCGAATTGACCGTCTCTCTAGAAGTCTTAAAAGCAGACTTAATTGAAAATACCAATGCCACTTCGGTTGATGATGTGCTCGAAAAATTACCTGGTGTTAATATCATTGATGGACAAGCCAATATCCGTGGTGGATCAGGTTGGTCTTATGGTGCTGGAAGTCGAGTTTTATTATTGATCGATGACATTCCTGCTTTACAGGCTGATGCAGGCTTTCCCAATTGGGATGATGTTCCTGTCGAAAATACCGAACAAATTGAAGTTGTCAAAGGAGCTGCTTCCGCACTCTACGGTTCCTCTGCTCTAAACGGAATCATCAACATCCGAACGGCCTATGCGACCTCCAAACCGGTAACCAAAATTTCTACTTTTTATACCAACTGGCTTTCGCCAAAAGATGAGGCCAAAAAATGGTGGGACACTCCACGATTTGAATCAGGTATTAGTCTTGCTCATCGACAAAAAATCAACAAACTGGATCTTGTTTTGAGTGGATACGGTTTGTACCGAAATAGTTATCGAAAAGACAGTGATAATAAATATGGACGGATTACGCTTGGGACTCGATATCGCATCACCGATAAATTGTCGATAGGTTTCAATAGTAATTTTAATAGAGGAAAAGGTGGTAGTTATTTCTATTGGAAAGACTGGCAAGCAGGTGCATATCAAGGAGACACGACTACGCTATCTAACTCAGATCGCTTTCGATATACCATTGATCCTTTTGTCACTTTTTATGACCAATCTGGTAGTCGACATAAATTTACCGGAAGGTATTATGGCATCAATAACAATAATGACAATGATCAATCTAACTTTTCTGATTTGTATTATGGAGAGTATCAATATCAAAAAAAGATTGAAAGCCTAGACTTGGTAGCTACAGCAGGTTTAGTCGGCATTCGGACGAAAGTCAAAGCTCCATTGTATGGAGATACCACCTTTTATTCCAACAACAATGCAGCCTATTTTCAATTAGAGAAAAAATTCTTTGATCGCCTCAACATTTCAGTGGGAGCAAGATATGAAAGAAACGTCCAAAAAAGTCCTGAGATATTCCTATCGGATACGATTCCCAATGGTGAGGTAGTAGAATCTAAACCAGTATTTCGCCTAGGTGCCAATTATAAAATCTCAGACATCACTTTTCTTCGTGCATCATGGGGACAAGGATATCGATATCCAACGATTGCTGAAAAATTCATCTCTACTTCAGTTGGTGGTGGACTGAGGGTCGCGGCCAATCCTGGCCTTACTTCAGAGACCGGTTGGAGTGCCGAGATTGGAATCAAACAAGGTTTTCGAATCAATGATTTTAACGCATTTTTTGATCTAGCTTTTTTCCTTACGGAATATCAAAACATGATTGAATTCAATCTAGATCGTTTCAATTTTCCTCCTTCTTTTCAAGCTCAAAATATTGGAGATACGAAAATCAAAGGAATCGATTTTAATATCACAGGACAAGGTAAAATTGCCGGAGTCAAGACTTCTATTTTGACAGGCTATACTTACATCGATCCGAAATTTGCGGATTTCAATATAGTCGATAGTCTCAACTCTACCTCTAATGAAAATATTTTAAAATATAGATACAAGCATTCTTTTAAGTTTGATCTTCAAACTGACTTCAATAATTTTGCAGTGGGAATCGCCTTATTTTATAATAGTGAAATGAAAGCAGTGGATGATATTCTTAACCGCTTGAATGGTATCGGTGACTTCCGAGAAGCCAATCCAGGTGGCAATTTAAGAGCGGATGCCCGTATGTCCTATAAAATCAAAAATGCAAAGCTTTCACTCATCGGTCGTAATCTTTTCAATAAAGAAGTCATGCAACGACCCGGCGTACTCGATGCACCTCGTAGTATTACATTTAGGCTTGATTATACCTTATAAAAATTTATTCCAACAAAGATGAATCATCCTTAATTTTTCCAATTAATGCGGTGATGGTTTTTATCCATTACTCGGACATTTATTTCTACTATATCCTCAATTTTTATGACTTCGAAAAGTCGTCATAGAAGATGGATCTAAGGGAAGACACAGATCGCAAGGATTTTCTTGACTGATACGCCCTACTATCGATAGGAAATCTACGCCATCTGTGTCATCCAGACCATCAGTAGTCCATTTTCATGCATAAGGATCACCATTCTTATCCAGAACCTTCCTCCATACGTTTCATTTTAACGGCTGCAAGCAATTCCTCTTTTAATCATCTGACAAAATGTCACTTCTTTAGCTAAAAACCCTTATATTTGCATCCAATTTCAAAGAAAACGCTAGAAATCATGTACGATAATAATCCGACCATTCCTCAAAACAAGGAGATCGACGAAAGTAAGCAGGGAGATGTGTTCTATCAAGAGCAAATGCAGCCAACTGAAAATGGTAAAAAATTCTATATCGAAAGTTATGGTTGTGCCATGAATTTTAGTGATAGTGAGATCGTGGCCTCCATCTTGTCAAAAGCTGGCTACGCCCCTACTCGCGATATTCAAGACTCAGATTTGCTGTTGATCAATACCTGTTCTATTCGAGAAAAAGCGGAAGATACCGTTAGAAAACGGTTACGTATTTTCGATAAGATGAAAAAACAACGTCCAGGTACTTTGGTGGGCGTATTGGGTTGTATGGCAGAACGATTGAAAACCAAATTACTCGATCAAGAAAAGTTGGTAGATATCGTCATTGGCCCCGATGCTTATCGTGATTTACCTAAATTAATCGCAACAGCTGAAGGTGGAGAAAAAGGCATCAATGTCATTCTTTCCAGAGAAGAAACCTATGCAGATATCAGCCCACTTCGCTTAGGAAGCAATGGAGTCTCTGCTTTCATTTCTATTATGAGAGGTTGCGATAACATGTGTTCTTTTTGTGTGGTTCCATTTACTCGTGGCCGAGAACGAAGTCGAAATGCATTTAGCATTGTCGCAGAAGCAACTGATTTACATCAAAAAGGATTTAAGGAAATAACTTTGCTGGGGCAAAATGTAGATTCCTATAAATGGACCAACCCTGAATCTGAAGAGGTCGTTAATTTTGCCAATTTATTGGAAATGGTGGCACATGTACACCCAGATGTTCGAATTCGATTTTCCACTTCTCATCCCAAAGATATTACGGACGAAGTCCTACACACGATTGCTGCACACGAAAACATTTGTAACTATATTCACCTACCAGTCCAGTCTGGAAATAGCCGAATATTGAAAATGATGAATCGGACTTATGACCGAGAATGGTACAAAGAAAGAATTGATAGCATCTATCGAATCATTCCAGATTGTGCGATTTCTGCAGATATCATTACCGGTTTTTGTAGCGAAACAGAAGAAGAACATCAAGACACTTTGAGCATCATTGAATATGCAAAATATACGATGTCTTACATGTTTTATTATTCTGAACGTCCTGGAACCATGGCTGCAAGAAAATATCCAGATGACATTCCTTTAGCCACCAAAAAACGAAGACTTTCTGAAGTCATTGAGCTATCGGCCAAAGTTTCTTACGAACTAAATCAAAAAGACATTGGCAAAACTTTCAAGGTTTTAATTGATGGTCATTCCAAGCGATCTTCAGTACATTTTAAAGGAAAAAACTCTCAATACAAAGTGATTATTTTCCCCGTAGTCGAAGGTTATAAAGTAGGTGACTATGCAATGGTAAAAGTGAATGAAGTCAGCAGTGCCACTTTGAAGGGAGAGATTGTTTCTTAATGATTGTTTTTAAATGACCAGACTATGAGTAAAAATTTGCAAGCGATCAAACAACGTTTCGGCATCATTGGAGTCTCCAGTGCATTGGACCATGCTTTGTCCACAGCGATCCGTGTAGCCAACACTGATTTGACGGTGTTGATTAATGGAGAAAGTGGCGTAGGGAAAGAAGTTTTTTCTAAAATTATCCACTCTCTAAGTTCGCGAAAGCACAATAATTTCTTTCCAATCAACTGTGGAGCGATTCCCGCAGGCACCATCAATTCTGAATTATTTGGTCATGACAAAGGCGCTTTTACAGGTGCGACTAGTGATCGAAAAGGTTATTTTGAAACAGTCGATAAAGGAACCATTTTCCTTGATGAAATCGGAGAAATGCCTTTAGATACACAGGCCTTTTTACTAAGGGTTTTGGAAACGGGTGAATTCATTCGAGTAGGTTCTTCTAAAGTATTGAATACCGATGTACGAGTGATTGCAGCGACCAACGTAGATCTTTTAGAAAGAGTGCGCAAAGGAAAATTTAGAGAAGATTTGTATTACCGATTGAACACCGTTCCGATCAAGGTACCAGCGCTAAAAGAACGACCTGATGATATTCCTTTACTCTTTAGAAAGTTCACGGTTGACTTTGCAGAAAAATATCGAATGACTCCCATTCGGCTGGACGAACGAGGGCAATTATTGATTCAAAATTACAGCTGGCCTGGAAATATTAGAGAGTTAAAAAATCTAGCAGAACAAATTTCTATTTTGTCGGAAGACCGAAATATAACGGCAGAACAACTCTTGGATTTTATTCCAAATATCACTAAACGTAATTTACCAGCCATTGCCAAATCAGAACCTGAAAGTTTTCAAGAAAGAGAAATTCTATATAAGTTACTCTTTGAAATGAAACACGATCTAAATGATTTAAAATCTTTGGTTTTTGAACTCATCAATACCAACGACTTAACCGTTCCAACAAAGCAATTGCGTCAATTGCAAATGCCTAGTTATGTTCCTTCTCCTTCTACCCCATCCTCCTCTACATTTGAAACGGAGCGTCCTGATTATCGATCAGATATCGACCAGCACCTTAGCGACTCACAAGGAATCAACAAACCGATTATCATCGAACATCCTGATCAGGAATATGGTAATAGTGAAATCGTAGAAGAAAATCTTTCTCTGGAAGAAATGGAAAAAGAAATGATCAACAAAGCCTTGAAAAAACACAAAGGTCGTAGAAAAGATGCGGCCGAGGAATTAGGCATCTCAGAGCGAACACTTTATCGTAAAATTAAAAGCTACGATATTCAAGAACGCTAATATTTTCAACATCTGTTGTAGATCTAGTCCTATTTTTCGAACCAATACAAATGTTAAGTAAGCCTTTAAAAACAAGGAAACTTCCTTTATTTTCGTTTTACAAAAAAGATTTATCAAAAATATATATCCATGATGAAAATAAACTTAGCTTGTATACTGCGATGGTCTATTTTGACGACAGTCCTCCTTATGCTTAATGCTTGTTATTCCCTCAAAGGAATTGCGATTGATCCTGATACCAATACCTTTTATGTCGCAACTTTTGAGAATACCTCTAATAATATTGTTCCTAATTTAGATCAAGATTTCACAGAAGCCCTTCGAAGAAAAATAAGAGATAACTCTCGTCTTCGTTTTACCGATATTGAGCCAGACATTGAATTTTCTGGAGCGATTACGAGCTATCGAATTACTGCTCAAGCACCTGAAAGAGGTGAAACCGTTTCTTTTAACCGATTGACCATTAATGTGTCTGTGGACTATGTGAACAATAAAAAAGATGAAGCGAGCAAAGATCATAAATGGACTAAGACCTTTAGCTTTTTTGAAAATTTCGAAGCCAGTCAAAATATTCTGGACATCCAAGACGGCTTAATTGAATCGATTAATACGGAATTGGTAGAAAGAATTTTTAATGATGCTTTTACCAGTTGGTAACGTTTTTTTAATAAAAAATCAACTCAATATTTTTGCTAAAAAAGCAGCTCGATAACTTATCCCTATCGGTAAAGATTTTCCTTGAATTTTCACTTCCGTTTGGTTGTAAGTTTGAATCTGTTCTAAGGCAACGGCGTAGGAACGATGAATTCTTATAAATTGATTATCCGGTAATTGTTTCATCAGCCAACCAATGTTTCCTTTGACCATCAAACGGTT
This sequence comes from uncultured Saprospiraceae bacterium, assembly GCA_964441245.1. Lineage (GTDB taxonomy): Bacteria > Bacteroidota > Bacteroidia > Chitinophagales > Saprospiraceae > JALZUU01. The sequence goes on from CAYTVR010000006.1 coordinate 66,613, forward strand.
TTCTTTACTGTGAATACGGACATAATCTTTCAAACTTTCCACGTACAAAATATCAGCAAGATACACTTTATGATGTGTTCGATTGATGTTACAAAAAATAAACTCAGGATTTTCAGTCTCCACGCTTTGCTCAACAACAGTCGTTTTATTTCTTTCTCGATAACGATCAACTGCTTTCAGAAATCGGTCAAAAGCAATGGGTTTTAAAAGATAATCGATAATGTCCAAATCATAACCATCCAATGCATATTCTCGATAGGCAGTTGTCAAAATGATAGCCGGTGGATTTTTTAAAGTTTTGATAAAATCAATGCCATTCAAAACCGGCATTTGAATATCTATAAACATCAAATCAACATTTCCATCTTTCAACATATCAAAGGCTTTCACCGCACTATGACTTGTCCCCACTACTTCTAATTGGTCTATCATACTAGCGTATTTTTCCAACAAAACAATCGCTGGCGGTTCATCATCAACAATTAAACAACGGATTTTTTTCATTTTTTTGTTAGACTTGGATCCAAAGATTTTAAATCATTTTACTATTTTCAAAAACACACTAAATTCTTGTTTTCCATCTTCAATTTTTAATTCATGCTTTTCAGGATAGATCAGCTTTAGCTGTCGCTCAATATTCGACAAGCCAATCCCCACTTTATAAGCATCATTAATTTCTCCAACATGTTGGCTTTTAGTGTTCCAAACAACACAATGAATCTCTTGATTTTGCTCTCGAATATCAATTTTAATTTTCGGATAATCAATATCTCCACTAGCCCCGTGTTTAAATGCATTTTCTACAATAGACAATAAGATTAAAGGAGAGATGCCTATCGATAAATCTCCATCTGTTTTTAATTCAACTTCCAAACGTTCACCATATCGAATTTGTTCTAATTTTATGAAATGCTCAATGGTCTTCACTTCATCATTCAATGCGACTTCCTTATTTTGACTTTTGTATAAAACATAATCTAAAATGCCCGATAATTGCATAATCATATCGGGAGCTTTGGGCGATTGAATTAAAACAAAAGAATATAAATTATTCAAGGTATTAAATAAAAAATGCGGATTGATTTGTGCTTTCAAAAATTTTAGTTCATTCGCTAACTTTTCTTTTTCTAATAACTGAATTCGCTCCAATTCCTTTCCTCTTTCTTGATGAGATTCCCAAGCCAACAAAGCCATTGCAGGCGTATAATATCGAACCAATTTGAGGAGATAAGCCCCCATGGTCATAAAAGGAATATCCTCGTCGCCTCTGCCATTAAATTCGTCCATCCATAAAATACCATTCACTCGACAAGTCGCTCCAATAAAAAAACCAGTCACCAAAATACTCAAGACAAATTCAATCTTTCTTCCTTTTTCATACAAGTAGGGAATCTGCACATATCGCAAGAAATAATAAGCGACCATAAACAAAGGAACATTGACCAAATTGATCACTGCCCTTCCGTAAAGATCATCATAAAAAGACATCATATAAGTGTACACCACGTATATAAATATCCAAAGCAATGCATGTCGAAAAATAGTTTGCATAAGATAAAGATAAGCGTATTGTTAAATATGAAAAGAGAAAATCGAAGTTTGGGCGATAAGTGTATAAGAATGAGTGCATTCAAGCTTTTCAGCCCTTTTTTTCAGGAATAAATGAGGCTATTTGTCCCAATTTCTTCAAACGTATACACTTACACCCCATTCCTCTACTTTTCCAAAAACAGCCCCATAAAGCGCATAACTTGCCAAAAAAAACGACCATTATGAAAAATTTAATTATTGTTGGTTTAGTTACGCTTCTACCTTTCTTTTTACATGCACAAACCATTCCTTACCTAGAACAATCGATTCAGGCAGATGGAGTTTTAGATGAAGGCATTTGGGATCAAATCCCAGCAATCAATGGCTTTCATAATTTTTTCCCAATCAATGATGGAGATGCAAAATTTGATACGGATGTTCGAATTTTTCAAGATGGAAAATATCTGAATATTGCTTTTGTATATCACGATAGTCTCGCAAATGTGCGTGTCAATAGTTTAAAAAGAGACGACTATTCTGCTGGCTTCCATTTAAGTGATTGCGTAGGCATCATCATCGATCCATATAGTAATCAAAATCGAGGTTACTTTTTTGCACTAAATGGAGAAGGAACTCAGTTGGATGCATTGATTGCGAATTACGATAATTTCAACTTAAGTTGGGATGCGATCTGGGAAAGTGGCGTAAGTATACAGGGGACTAAGAAGGTGTACGAAATGAAAATTCCATTGAGTGCTTTGAGCTATGATGAAAATATTTTGGAGTGGAGTTTTCAGTTTTATACTAGAGATGCAAAAGATCGAATGTATACGGTTTGGAACAAATTTGAACGAGGCTTTTTACAGTTTGATACACGATTTTTAAAGCCCATTCCTATGGAAAATTTAAAGCCTTCCAAAACAGCAAAAACTACTTTAATTCCAGCAATAACCGCAGGCTATCAACGCGATTTAGACCAAGATACAAAGGACGCTAATTTCCAACCAAGTCTAGATGTACAATATAAAATAAGTGATGGATTAAGAATAGATGCAACCATCAATCCTGATTTTTCACAAGTGGAAGTTGATCAACAAGTCACTAATTTGACTCGATTCAATATCGTCTTTCCGGAAAGGAGAAACTTCTTTATTGAAAACAGTGATATGTTTACGACCCTATCCGCGGACAGTGATATCAATCCATTTTATTCTCGTTTTATTGGAGCATCCCAAGATATTTTGATGGGGCTAAAACTGTCAGGAAATGTATCCCCCAATACTCGAATTGGCTTACTCAATGTTCAAAGTAAAGTAGATGAGTTTGATCTAGCCCAAAACTATACGGTCGCTGTAGCGAAACAACAATTTGGACCAATTTTCAATGCCACTGGCTATTTGGTGAATCGTCAAGCGACAAATGATTTAAAATTCGGGGATGACTATAATCGAGTCATTGGTTTGAAAACAAATTATTTGACTAAAAACAGAAAGTGGTCAGGTTTTGCGACTTACGGTCAAAGTTTTAACGATGGAATAAAGGGAAACAATCATGTTTTTTCTGCTGAAAATAATTACAATACCAGAACTTGGAGTTTTTCTACAAAAGTCAATAATGTTGGTAAAAACTATTTTACTGACATCGGTTTTGTGCCACGATTGAACAACTATGATGCTTTAAATGAAGAAACAAAAAGAGAAGGTTACACTCAATTTTTCCAAAGCTTATCCTACAATCATTTCCCAAAAAAGAAAGGAGCCATACAAGTTTTTCGACCTTTAAATACCCGCCTAAATGTCTATTTGGACGAACAAGGAAAAATCTCAGAAACCAATTTTTTCTATAATACTGCCTTATTTTTTAGCAACCAAATGTCCACCTATATCAATTTTTATCATACCGATGTTCATCTAAAATATGCTTTCGACCCACTTAGAAATGGCAATTTAATCATGCCTGACCAATACAAAAATAATGCACTAAGAGTTGGATTTAATAGTGATTATACCAGAAGCGTTTATTCTTCTATTAACCTTCAATATGGAAGTTTTTATGAAGGTAAAAGAACTCGATTTGGTTTTAATGCTGGTTATCGATTACTACCGCTATTCAGTGTAGAAATGAACTACGAATACAACACTTTGTCCTTTGACGATTTGGGCAATCAAAATTTGCACTTACTAGGATTAACCACTCAAGTCTTTTTTAATAATAAATTAAATTGGACCACCTATTTCCAATATAATCAGCAGGCAGATAATTTCAACATTAACTCTCGAATACAATGGGAGTACAAGCCGCTTTCCTTCATTTATTTGGTCCTTTCGGACAATTATTCAGAGGATTTTAGACATAAAAATTGGGGTATATCTTTAAAAGTAAATAGAAGGTTGAATTTTTAGTTAGGAGTATTCTAAAACCTTTAGTTGTTGCCCTACTCTTCAGTTGTTGGTTCTCTTTGAAGTCGTAGAAAAGTGTATTTTTCTGATTATGCTTGTTTTCTTTTATGATAGAGTTTAAAAAAGGTCTAACTGCCCCATAAATCAAACTTTAAGATAGATTTTAGAATGCAAAAGGCCATTTTAACATAAATTTCTAGTGAATTATAGTCCGTCCTAGTCCATCAAAAGGTTCATCATTTTAGGCGAAGGCAACCAAACTTCCGCTAAGAAATGCAAAAGTCCTTGGTATTTTTCGTATTTTTCCGTTTAGAAAATTGCCTTTAAGGCATAAATCAGACATGAATAAGGAAAAATTTATAGAATATCTTAAAAATCCGGCTCAATTATATGAGTTGAATTATCAGGAATTGAAAAGCCTGGTGGTAGAATATCCTTATTGTCAAAATCTTCGGTTTTTATTGGCTAAGAAAAGCCAACTTAATCAATCAAATGAGTTTGAAAGAGATCTACGGAATGCGGCCTCTTGTGTCCCTAGTCGTACCTATTTATTTCAAAGCTTAAATGATACTAAACCTCTACCTCGAAGAGCATCTCATGTCATTGCGACAGAGAATAGTTTAGAAATAGACCATTTATCAGCTCCTTCCAAATCTAGTGGGCCTGATCATACGATCTTAGGAGAAGACACTGATGATTCCCCTACTCAAGAAAATATACCAGATACAGAAGCTAATTCTCCAGCAGAAGCCAAAGGAGATAATGCCCTTCCTAGTGAAAGTCCTCCAGAAGTAAAAAAAAACGAACAAGGAAATAAATCATCCGAACTTAGAATAAGCTCTGAAAAGATTCATTTAGCTGAAAAACCTATCGTTTCTAGTAATGAAATGAATGATTCTTCCCCTAAAAATATCTCTTCTCTTGAGGATTTAACACCCATCAAAAAGGTGATTCATCAAAAAATCATCAAAAAAGCTCCACCGATCAAATCAGATTTGGCAGAGCAGAAATCTAAAGAGCATAAAATCATTGATTCGAATATTCCTGATCAGATTATCATCCAAGAAACTGAATCGGAATTTATAAAGACGAGTTTGCCCCCAAGTATAAAGTCAGTCGAGCTTCCTGAAACAGAAACAGAGATTATTGACTTAAAGGATGATATTTCAGAACGAGGAATCGTTGAGATCAATGAAGAAATAGAAGAAGTTACGCTTCCTCCCTTATTTCCAATTGAACCAGCTCCGTCAACGATTAATAATATTGTTATAGTTGAGCCCAAAGAGGAAGAATTAGAAGAGATTTTTCCACCATCTTTTGACGATCATCACGGAGAAGTAGACCATCTTAAGAGCAATATTCCATTTGAGATCACTAATGAGGACGATTTTATTGAAGAAGTTGAGTTAGATCCGCTGCCTAGTCCAAGATCTACTTTCAATAGTTGGATCAAAGAATTCAAATCAGATAAATCGAAGAAGAAGAAAAAGAAATCTCAAAAAAAAGAACCCAAAACGAATAATCAAGTGGAAGAAATCACGGCAAAGAAGAAGAAAAAGAAGAAAAAAAACAGAGTCGCAAAAAATAAGAAGTGGATTTCTAAGATCATCAAAAGCAAAAAGAAAGCCGAGCAAGAAGATGATTTACCATTAGAAATCATTCTAAAAGCCCCTAAAAAGGAAAAGAAACCAAAGACCAAACACAAAGAAAACGAGAAAGAAAAAGCTATTTTACCGGAAGGTAAGAAGGAAAAATCCATAAAAACTAAGAAAAAGAAAAAAGAAAAGAAGAAAAAAAAGAAAAATGGTACAAAGAGTTTCGCACTCAAAAGTATTGTAGAAAATGAGGAAATTGCCTCTGAAACCCTAGCTGAAATTCTCGTAGAGCAAGGTAGTATAAGGAAAGCAATTAATATGTATGAACGATTATCCTTGATTTTTCCGGAAAAAAGTACGTTCTTTGCGAAGCGAATTGAAAAACTTAAAAATATTTAAAATATGTTAACTGGATTAATTGTATTAACTGCCTTAGTTTGTGTTCTTTTAATGGGAACGATTCTCATTCAGAATCCTAAAGGTGGAGGTGTAGATGCGACTTTTGGTGGAAATGCAACCAACCAAATGTTTGGCGCTGCCAAATCAACTGATTTTATTGAAAAAGCAACTTGGTACTTAGCTGCTGCTTTATTTATCCTTTGTATCATTACCAGCTTAATGGTAGGTGGTCCTACAGGAAGTGAAGTCATTGATTTACAATCAGCACCGATCAACTAAAAGGAATCCAATCCTTTTTAAAAAGACCTGATAGTTTTACTGTCAGGTCTTTTTTTGTTGATACACCAAAATTGAAGCGGGTGTATTGCTCGACTTTAGCCATTCTAGTTGTTGGTTACTGCTTCCTTGAGTACGCAGAAAAGCGGATTTATTTTAATAATGCTAGCCTTTTTCATCCAAAAATATAAAACACTTTCTCTTCATTCCGTTTGTCATTCTGACAAAAATTCTATTATTTCGCGGTCGGAAGCTGCCACAACTGCCACATACTATGATTTTAAAAGCTCCAACCCTGCCCTAATGTCATAGTTTTGGTATTGGCATAAGAAATGATCATAACAATCTTGTATTCGTAATTGAGACCATTTCAATTCAAGTAAATTTGATTTAAAATGACACAATTACCTCAATCTTAAATTAATTATTTATTAACCAAAACAAGTTTCTAAAATGAAGCCGATAAATGATAGAGTCGTAGTAAAACCCGCTCCGGCTGAGGAGAAAACTAAAGGAGGGATCATCATTCCTGACACTGCGAAAGAAAAACCACAAAGAGGAACCATCGTTGCTGTTGGACCTGGTAAAGATGATGTAAAAATGACCGTTAAAAAAGGCGATACCGTTCTTTATGGCAAATATGCTGGTCAAGAATTACATCATAAAGGTCAAGACCTTTTAATCATGCGAGAAGATGACATTTTAGTCATCCTCTAAAAAGAATCGTTTTAACTGCTCAAGTTATAACGTTTTTTTTTGTAGAAAACCATTAAGTAAATCTAAAAAAAATTGAGATATGGCTAAACAAATTAGCTTTGATTCAGATGCTAGAGAAAAACTCAAAACGGGTATTGATGCTCTTGCAAACGCTGTAAAAGTAACACTTGGACCTAAAGGTCGAAATGTTGTTATTCAAAAAAGTTTTGGCGCCCCTTCTATCACTAAAGATGGTGTTTCTGTTGCCAAAGAAGTCGAATTGGAAGATCCTGTAGAAAATATGGGTGCCCAAATGGTCAAAGAAGTTGCTTCTAAAACCGCAGATCTTGCTGGTGATGGAACGACTACGGCTACCGTTTTAGCGCAAGCTATGATCACTGCTGGTATGAAAAACGTAACCGCAGGTGCTAACCCAATGGACTTGAAAAGAGGAATTGACAAAGCAGTTCAAAAAGTAATCGCTAACCTTAAAAAACAAACAGAGGTTATCGGAAACGATTTGAAAAAAATTCAACAAGTTGGTTCTATTTCAGCTAACAATGATGAAGAAATCGGTTCCTTAATTGCTGATGCAATGAAAAGAGTCACCAAAGATGGTGTCATCACTGTTGAAGAAGCAAAAGGAACAGATACTTACGTAGAAGAAGTATTAGGAATGCAGTTTGATCGTGGTTACCTTTCTCCATACTTTGTGACCAATGCTGAAAACATGGTTACAGAATATGAGAACCCATTGATCTTAATCCACGACAAGAAAATTGCTAACATGCAAGACATCGTTCCTTTATTGGAAAAAGCGGTGGGTACTGGTCGTCCTTTATTAATCATTGCAGAAGATATCGAAAGTCAAGCTTTAGGTGTTTTAGTAGTTAACCGTTTGAGAGCACAATTGAAAGTAGTAGCTGTAAAAGCTCCTGGTTTTGGTGATCGTCGTAAAGCGATGTTGGAAGACATCGCTATCTTGACAGGAGGTACTGTGATCTCCGAAGAAAAAGGATACAAATTAGAATCTACAGAAGTAGCTCATTTAGGATCTGCTGAAAAGATTACAATCGACAAAGACAATACGATCATTGTGAATGGTAGTGGTAAGAAGAAAAATATTACTTCAAGAATTGCACAGATCAAACAGCAAATCGAAACGACGACTTCTGATTATGATAAAGAGAAGTTACAAGAGCGATTGGCTAAGTTAGCTGGTGGTGTTGCCGTATTGTATGTAGATGCGGTTGAATTAGAAGAAGT
>CAYTVR010000007.1:0-16396 GCA_964441245.1 uncultured Saprospiraceae bacterium
TATTAGTTAAAGAGTTTTATAAATATGCAAATAGGCGATTCCTATCGAAATTTAGTTCAAGTGCTCTCCCCTACCTATGGTGTCGGAGAAGCTCGAAGTATGTCTCGTATTGTATTTGAAGATGTCTTTAAAATCTTTGATTTGAATTCTGACAAAGTACTGAGTAGTGATCAAATAAAAACATTGGAAGAAATCACGAAAAGACTTTTAAAAAATGAACCACTTCAATATATTTTAGGAGCAGCTGATTTTTATGGTTTGCGATTTGCGGTAGATGAGCGAGTATTAATTCCACGACCGGAGACCGAAGAATTGGTGGATTGGATTTTAAAAGATGTGAAATCCGACCATCGAAATGGTGCGACTATCTTGGATATTGGAACGGGGAGTGGTTGCATTCCGATTACTTTAAAAAAAGAAAATCCTTCCTTAGTCCTTTATGCTGTAGACTTTAGTGAAGGTGCCGTAGAAATGACGCTTCACAATGCTTTAAAAAATGAAGTGAATATTGATGTAAAACATTTAGACATTTTGAATGAAAATAATTGGGGCAAAATTCCAAGCCTAGATATCATTGTCAGTAATCCTCCGTACATTCCTTTTTCAGAAAAGAAATTGATGCCGCAAAATGTCTTAGAGAATGAACCTCATATGGCCTTATTCGTAGAAAACAATGAACCCCTTATTTTTTATATAAAAATAGCAGAGCTTGCCTTACAAAAATTGAATCCGAAAGGTTTGCTTTATTTTGAAACCAATGAGTACAATGCCGAGGAGGTCAAAACAATGCTTATCTCAAAAGGATTTGAATCGGTAGAAATCAAACAAGATATGAGTGGAAAAGATCGAATGATCAAAGCAGGAAGAAAGGAAAACAAATGATCTAGCTATAAATAAGGACAGCGCCTTTTAAAATTGAATGTTTGGAATATATTGTCTAATTTTTTGAAATTCGAATTATCGAAAAGTTATTTTTCAATTGGTAATCATTGGCAACAATATTTCAGTAATCACCTTATATAATATTATTCCAATAGCAATTCCGACGGCTGATAATAATCCCTTTCTTGAATTCCCCTTTTCTTTCATGCTTTATTTTGATCTATATTAAAATTTAACCTGCTATGACAAATTTAACGCACATTGATAACTAACCTCCAGACTTTTTCGTTCGGCTATAGCCGGCATCCAACAACAATTTTAGGACTTTGTCTCTGTGATTTCCTTGGATCATGATTTCTCCATCTTTAACGGTACCTCCGACACCACATTTTGATTTCAACATTTTTCCAAGTGTTTTTAAATCATCTGTACTCCCTTCAAATCCTGTAATCAAGGTCACTTCTTTTCCTTTACGCCGCTTTCGATCAAGAAAGATTCGGAGCACTTGACTTCCTGGTGACCCTGTGATGCCATCCTCTTCTCCATCATGTGTATATTCATGATCAGGGTTGGTCGAATAAACAATTCCGGAGCGATTCTTCTTACTTTTTTTTGACATTTTTTAGCTTACTTTTTTTGATCCTTTTGGCGTTATTACTTGTAAAGATAAAGCATTTATAGAAAAATTCAAATCATCACTAGATCGGAAACCCTCTCCATCAACATGAACATATGCTTCTTTTTTCACTTCAATGGATACTTCTTTTGCTACAAAAGTTTCAGTTAAACTACTTTGATGAAAAGTCCCATTAAAAAACCGCCAAGCAGACAATAAATAACGCCACTTCGGCACCTTTTTCAATACTACAATATCTAAAACACCGTCATTCAATTTAGCTTGAGGAGCAATTAAAAAATTATAACCAAACATTGGAGCATTCGCTACTTCTACCACTAAGCAATCTCGTTCTATCACTTTGCCATCCATGGTTATTTTATATTTTGGAAATTTAAAATTCCACGTTTCTCGAATGGCCAACCAGACATATCCCCACAATCCACGAAAAGTAGAATTCTTCATTTGATAAGCCACCAAACCATCAAATCCGACTCCTGCTAAATTCACATAATGTCGATCGTTGACCAAACAAGTATCCACAGTCATCGATGCTCCTTCATTCAAGTAAGTGATGGCTCGATCTATATTCCTTCCCAAACCAAGATGCATTGCAAATCCATTTCCTGATCCTGCGGGTAAGATGCCTAATAATTTATTTGTACCAATCAAAGACTTGGCCACTTCATTGACCGAACCATCTCCACCAACGGCAACAATGATATCATAATTGGCTTGTACCGCATCTGCCGCCAATGCTGTGGCATGTCCAGCATAATCCGTGTACATAATACTATAATCAAATTGATCGTGATCGAGTAGACGAGGTAATTTGTTTTCTAAATCTTTATTTCGCCCTACTCCAGAGAAAGGATTAACAATAAAGCATATATTTTTTTTAGGGCTTGCTTCCCTATTTTCTTGTTCTCTCATTGATATCCAATATCATTACTGATCATTAAATTCCCTCTCCTAAAGCGCTATCATTTTCACTCCTATTATCTCAATCCCAACGGGTCATACTAATCATAGCTTTAGGATAATCTGCTCCAATTCGAACATGAACAGATGCTTGTTCTTCTGTCGAGAGTGTATCTGGACGATGAATTTTATTATTAGGCACTTCAGCTAACTCCGGTAACCAATGTTTGACATATGCGCCTTGAGGATCGTAGCGACGCGCTTGAGAAAGAATATTGAAATAACGATCTTCACGAGGATCCATTCCTACACCAGCCAAATAGTTCCAGTTGCCCCAATTACTACACGGATCATAATCAATCAAAAGAGATTCGAAATACTCTGCTCCCATTTGCCAATTTACGTTTAGGTCTTTCACTAAAAAACTAGCTACATTTTGTCGACCTCTATTGGACATAAAACCAGTTTGTTTTAGCTCTCTCATATTCGCATCAATGAAAGGTACTCCTGTACGACCATCGATCCACAATTGTAATAAACTCTGATCATTTTTCCAAGACGGATCGATTTGTTCTTTGGTTCCTCCTTTTTTGAAAATTTTATTTCCGTATTTTTTTCCGATCAATCGGAAAAAGTCTCGCCACAACAATTCAAAAAACACCCAATAAGTAGAATCATTGGATCCATATTCTTCCTCAAACTTTTTGACTTCTTGGTAAATCATTTTTGGAGATAAACAACCTTGTGCCAACCAAGCAGATAATTTCGTAGAATAGCCCTCGCCTAATAATTCGTTTCTTGTCTCTTTGTAAGTTTTGATTTTTTTAGATTCCCAAATGTAATATTTCAATCTTTCCAAAGCAGCTGTTTCACCTCCTTTGATTTGAATAGCAGCTTTATCACTTTCGTGAAAATTATCGAAGCCAAAGTCACTTAATGTTGGAATATCACCGGCAAGAACTTCTATGGTCAATGGATTGAAAGCTTCGGTTGGAGTTTCGAGGCACTCTCTTACGGGAACAAATTTTTCTACTTCCTTACGGAAATTACTGAACACATCTGGACAATGCGTCACGGGAAATGGAAGGTCTTGAGTATAATACAACATTTTCCCTCGAGAATAAATAATCTCTTGACCGACCGACCATAGTTTTTGCTCTAAAGCATCTTGAACTGCAACTTCTTCAGCCGTTCTTTCTCTATTACAAAAAACCCAACTGGTTTTGGATTCTTGAGCGATTTTGTAAATTTCTTCTTCTGGTTTTCCTACTCGAACAATTAATTCACTACCCAAGGCTCTTAAGGATTGCCGTAAATCATGCACTGCCTCAATAATAAATTTTGCCCGAAAAGGGCCAGTCTTATCAAATCCAAATCTGGTTTTTCCTTTGAAAACGCGTTCGTCAAAAACAAAAATGGGAATGATTTCTTCTGCACTTTTTAAGGCATCGGTCAAAGCTTCGTTGTCATGTAAACGTAAATCTTGCCGAAACCAAAGAATAAGTCTCTTCCTTTTCATAATGATATGTTTTGTAGCCCCCAAAACTAATTGAATATTTAACATTATAAAAGGAATTTAGTTTGAAAAAAACAATCTTTAATGATGAATCATTAAAGATTGTTCTTCGACAAATCAGGTGTGTATAGACATCCAAAATTGAAATTCAACGCTTCCTCTGGTCGCTTTTTCATCTCACTTTATGAATGTCCACAAAATTTGTCGAAGAAGGTTAAAAATGAATCATTAAAGATTGCTATGAATTATTTCTTGGATATATAAGTTAAAAAGAACTAGGCGTTTCAATACTTAAAATTATCATTCAACAACAAAAATTTGATTTGCTAAAAAGCAAAACCTCGACTATTTAATAGTTTAGCATGGAATAAAAAGGAAAGCAGTAAGGGTCAAATAACATTTAGGTGTATCAATACTGAAAACATATTTTACTTAAGCATTAAGAAATAATCTTCAAATGAAAAATAAACTCTTTCTATTTTTAAGCATTCTTTTTTTTGGAATATCCTGTAAAGAAGATTTACCAGAAACATCAGAAAAATTATTCAACCGAAGTTCGTCACCAGTTTTTGAAAGCTCACTGAATATTGCCGCAGATCCTTCTATCATTAGATCAAATGATACTTTGTTTATGTATTATTCGGCAGAAAATCAAATCATTGGTGTTGTTTTGTCTTTGAATGGTGGTGATACATGGATAAGTCCTAATATGAATAATGAAGAGGATTACCCTGCACTTTCAGGACAAGCAGACAATTGGGATAATACATTGGAAACCATAGATGTTATAAAAACGGATAATATTTACAGGATGTATTACGCTGGCTATAGAGAAGGTGAATCAGATAATGATCACGTTGAAAACTATGAAATTGGACTCGCCACTTCTCTGGACGGAATCCATTTTACAAGACATCCTCAAAGCATAGATCATCCTATTCTTGCGAGAGACACTTCTAATGATCATTCAAATGACCGACACGCTATCACCAGTCCAGGAGTGGTTTATCATGACGATATGTTTTATATGATATATGCTGGGTGGAATGTAACAGATGATTGGACTGGCGCAAACGCTGGTATTCGGATTATGGGAGCAACTTCTTCAGATGGAATAAATTGGTCTAAGCTCTCAACTCCTATAATACTTCCTAGCGAAGTCACCTATAGTCCTGATATTAACGAAGCTAGTTTATTGATTTCAAGTGATGGATATTGGTATATATTGTTTTCAACTGGCTCCTCGATAGGAATCGCTCGTGCAACCAATTTTTCGAATACGTATGATATTTATCCTGAAGCTATTGTCACGCCGGAATTCAGTTGGGAAAGTGAAGTTACTGCTCCCGATGGGATTATAGAAAATGGCACTATGCGTATTTGGTACCATGGAGTTAAAGCACCGCTTTATTTTCCTTGGGTGATTGGCTATTCAGAAGCTAAATATCCTTTAAATTGGAATTAACATGATTTTTAGTCGCCAATCAAAAGCCATTGCATGACACCTTAATTCAAAATCACAACTACTCGTTTGACATTAAAAAACAATAATTCTTGTGCATACTTGAAATATCGTTGCTCAGCTTAGGAAATAGTCACCATACTCTAAGCTTATGGAGTCGAATTAAACGAACATCAGTCAAGAAATTTAAACTCGGAATCGTATGGATTACTTACAGGATACGTAAAGGAAAGATAATTAGAATAATGAATGCTTAAATATGGAATTACATTCTTCCATATTTAAGCATTCATTGATATTAAATAGGATCGCTAGAATGCAAAACCTAAACCAATATATAACTCGGTAAATTGACCTGAAATATCAGAGGTATATTCTTTCTTTTCTCCATTACTTAAAGAGAAAGAATCAGTTTTATTCAGGACAGAATTACGCGTAAAATTTACTCCAAGATCAAAATTGAAAGCTTTCCATCTTTTTTGATAACCTAATTTTAAGCCTAGACCTAAGGCCGTTACCTCTGCTTTTCCTTGAATGTAATCAGAAGACCTTGTTGAGCATGGAAAATAGCTGTGTTCAGACGCTAATATTGATGCAAATTTTCCAAGGAAACTAGAATTTGTTAATTCACTATACTCCAATTGATGACGACCAATGTTCACATTCGGAGCTAAATAGAATCCATTGAATAACTTAGTATTATTAAGCAAATAATATCGATAGGCTGCTCCTACTCTAAATCCTTTATTATCATAAGTAGAATTATTGGTTAAAAATCCTCCTTTGTCTTGCCGATCAGAAAACATAAAACTGATTTGAGCCGAGCTTTGAGCAGACAAGGCTCTTTCGTAAGCTACTATGAATTTACCTTTAGTTGCTAAAGCCAATTTGATATTATTTTGTTGGGCAAGCAATGGTGATGAAATCAGCATCAACAAAAAGAGAAAGTGTCTACTTTTAAAATGGTTTCTTAAATTCAACTTTTGCTTTTTCATTTGAATTGATTTAATGATGAAATATTTTCAATACATTTTAACCGCAATATCTAGATATTTCTAAAAGCAACTAAAGCCAATTTTACAATTATCACATTTGTTTTTATCGAATATCAATAAATAACAAAATATATTTATTTTGACTTGGGAACTGATTAATAATCACCAACGTTATAAAGATAGATTAAACAAACAGCAGTCATGAATTTTGATATTTTAAAATCGGCCATTGTATTCAAAACTTCTCGATCTTCGGGGAGCGGAGGGCAGCATGTCAATAAAGTAGCGACTAAGGTCGAATTACTCTTTGACCTTTGGGCGGCTGATGCTTTGACTCAAAAAGAAAAGCAAAGAATACAAGAGAAATTGGCGGCTAGAATTTCACAAGAAGGGATTTTACGCGTGGTGTGTCAAAGCACTCGTTCTCAATTGAAAAACAAGAGAATTGCAATTGAAAAGTTTTTGGATTTGCTTGAAAAAGCATTAATCATTCCTAAAAAACGTAAAAAAGCAAAGATTCCTAAAAAGATAAAAGAGGCAAGATTAAAATCTAAAAAACGTCAATCTGAGAAGAAAGCAACTCGAAAAAAAATAAAAGAATTTTGAATAACTGAATTTTGAATAATTGAATGACCCTATATCGTGAATCTCACGTTATAGGGTCATTCAATTATTCACCATTCAAAATTCAACTATTCCATCTCCTACGCAAGTTCAAAACCTATTTTCATCATATCCATGTAAGACTGTTCTCGATCTAAGGCACTCGCCGCTTCGCCTGTTCGAATATTATCACTGACTGTTAAAATGGATAGCGCTTTCGCGTCAAATCTCTTAGCTAAAGTGAACAATATTTGTGTTTCCATTTCTACACCGAGGATACCATGATTTTCCCAAATATCCCAACGTTTTGGATCATCATCATAAAAAGTATTGGTACTAAAGATAGAACCTTGAATTGTATCAATTTTCATATTTTGAGCAGCCTGATAGGCTTTTAACAACAAACCAAAATCAGCGGTGGCAGCATAATGTAAATCATTAAAATAAGATCTATTGGCTCCTGAATCACCCGAGGCACTCATGGCCAAGATCACTTGCCCTACATTCAACTGTGTTCTAATCGCTCCGCAAGTTCCGACTCGTATCAGATTTTTCACTTTATAAGTATTGATCAATTCATTGACATATATTGCGGTACTCCCCATTCCCATTCCGGTTCCTTGAATAGACACCCGCTTACCTTTATAAAATCCCGTATAACCTAACATGCCTCTTACATTGTTGTAACAAAAAGCATCATCGAGAAATTTATCAGCCACATGCTTCGCTCTCATTGGATCGCCTGGCAATAAAATAGTTTCGGCAATATCTCCTACTTTTGCTTCTATATGGATACTACTCATGTTTTTTTATTTTAGTTTAAAATTAGTGTTTTTGTGTTAAGGTATTCTTGTGTTGAGGTATTGAAGGCACTATGATTGTAAAAACTTAAACACCTTGACACCATAAAACTAGAACACTCGATCATTACGCACCATAGGGCACCCAAATATTTTTGATCTGGCTGGCTTGTCTTAAAAAATCAGCTCCTTGCGATTGCGCATGATTGGTCCAATCTCTGTATTTCCCATTATTGGTCCAAGTTCTTTTCATATTATCGGCAGCGAGAAATTCGATTCTTTTACTTCCTTTTTGATCACCAAAATACCAAATGCCATCTACATCATCATGCTTCGCTAAAACTTCGGCGAGTTCATCTTGGTCACCAGTTACAATATTTATGGTACCTGCAGGAACATCAGATGTTTCTAAAATTTGATAGAAATCCGTTGCCGAAAAAGGAGCGCTCGCTGATGGAATAGCGATCACACTATTTCCCATCGCAATGGCAGGAATCACTGTAGAAATAAAACCTAACAGTGGTGATTCATCAGGACAAATAATGGCCATGACACCAATTGATTCTGGCATCGCCAAAGTCACATTTCGAGTAATCGTATGATGTACTTGCCCATCGTATTTATCTGCATAAGCTGCATAAGTATAAATTCGTTCAATAGACAAATTGACTTCTTTCAATGCGGTAGTTTTGGTGCAATTCATCATTTGAACAATACGCTTCGCAAATTCTTCTTTTCTAATCGACAAGTTTTCTGCTAAATAATACAAAACTTGTGCTTTAGAATGACCAGTCATGCCCCCCCACTTACTATTTTTGTGCGCAGCTTCTACTGCATTTCTAATGTCTTTTCGATTACCTGTTGACACTTCACCAACATAGGATCCGTTGGCACTTTTGATCACTGAACTATAGCCACCATCAGGACGAGCTTGCTTTCCACCAATGTACATTTTAGTAGTTCGATCAATTCCATTTGACGCGTCAGCAGTCACACCATTTGCTTTTCCATTTTTCTGTGCTGAAGACAATGGTTGACTTGTAAAAGCTTCTTCTACTCTTGGTTTGACATATTCGAATAATCCTTCTTTTCCACCTTCCCGTCCATAACCTGATTCTCGATATCCTCCAAATCCAGCAGCTGCATCAAATACATTGGTGCAATTGACCCAAACGGTTCCTGCTTTGATTTGTGGTGCGATATCCAAGGCTAAATTCAGATTATCGGTCCAAACACTTGCAGCCAATCCATAACGGGTATTATTGGCTAATTTTATTGCTTCCTTGTGCGATCTAAAAGTCATGGCCACTAACACCGGTCCAAAAATTTCTACTTGTGAAATAGTGGAAGATGGTGATACATCTGTAAATAATGTTGGCGGATAAAAGTAACCATCTTTTGGACAAGCCCAAGAAGGTTGCCATAGTTTGCTTCCTTCATCCACTCCTTGTTGTACCAAATCTTCTATTACTTTTAACTGTACTGGAGCGACAATAGCACCGATGTCAATCGTTTTATCCAGCGAATTACCAATACGGAGTTTTTCCATTCTGGCTCTGATTTTTTTGTACAATTTGTCGGCAATACTTTCTTGTACCAGTAGCCTGGAACCCGCACAACACACTTGGCCTTGATTGAACCAGATGGCATCGACGACCCCTTCTACCACACTATCTAAATCTGCATCTTCAAAAACAATAAAAGGTGATTTTCCTCCCAGTTCTAAGGAGATTTTCTTGCCAGTCCCCGCTGTAGCTCTTCTAATAATTTTTCCTACTTCAGTAGAACCTGTAAAGGCAATTTTATGCACATTTTTATGATCAACCAAAGCTGCTCCGGTCGTTCCATGTCCTGTAATGATGTTGACGACACCTGCGGGCAAACCAACTTGGTGACAAATGTCTGCAAACAATAAAGCTGTTAAGGAGGTAAATTCCGCTGGCTTTAAAACGACTGTATTTCCCATCGCGAGTGCTGGTGCTATTTTCCAGGCTAGCATCAACAGTGGAAAATTCCAAGGAATGATTTGACCAATGACTCCGATCTCTTTATAATCTTTGAGTTCGGTATCTCTAAGTTGAGCCCACCCCGCATGATGATAAAAATGACGTGCCACTAAAGGAATATCGATATCTCGTGACTCTCGAATCGGCTTCCCATTATCCATGGATTCCAATACCGAAAATAGCCGAGCATGTTTTTGTATTTGACGAGCTAAGGCATAGAGATATTGTGCTCTTTTATGCGGACCAATTTCCACCCATTTGGGCAAAGCTTTATTCGCAGCCATTACTGCATCATCGACATCCTTGGCATTTGCTTCGGCAAGCTTTGCTAGTTTTTCCTTTGTCGAAGGATTGATACTATCAAAGTATTTTTTCGATCTTGGTGCTTTCCATTTTCCATTGATATACAATTGGAAAGTTCTTTTATGCGTTTCCAAAAATTCTATTGCTGCTGTAGTACTTTCTGGAGCAGGACCATATTCCATGGATTTATATATTTCTTTTATAGTCATTTTAATAAGTTTTTTGATTAGTATGTGTTCTGGTGTTAATGTATTTTAATGTATACGATTACAGTGACCAGAACACATTAACACTTTAAAACCACAGCACTATTACGCCATCGGATGTCGGAATGAAGCAGAATATCTGCCCGTTACAAAATGTTCCAATTGTCTTTCTATATCTCCTAGTAAACTACTTGCACCGAATCTAAAAAGATCTTGATTCAACCATTCATCGCCTAATTCTTCTTTGATTAAAATCAACCAGGCAATGGCTTGTTTAGCCGTTCGGATACCTCCTGCAGGTTTGAAGCCCACTTTAACTCCAGTCAATTCATAGTATGCTCGAATCGCTCGAATCATGACTAAACTTACGGGGATAGTAGCGTTGACACTTTCTTTTCCTGTACTTGTTTTGATAAAATCAGATCCGGCCATCATACTAACCATACTTGCTTTCGCGACTTTGGTATAAGTAGGAATTTCTCCAGTAGCTAAAATAGTTTTCATGTGTGCCTCCCCACAAGCTTTGCGATAAGCGGCTACTTCCTTGTACAAATCTTTCCATCTTGATTCTAAAACCAATCTTCGACTAATGACAATGTCAATTTCTTTTGCGCCAGCAGCTACAGACAATTCAATTTGTTTGATTCTTTCTTTAAAAGGAATTTGACCAGCGGGGAAAGCTGTAGACACTGCGGCAACAGGTAAATTACTTCCTTGCAAAGCAGCTACCGCGGTTTTGATATGATTGTGATAGACACAAACGGCTCCCACTTTGATGCCCATATCTGCCATTCCCATGGCATCGAGCAAGTCTTGTCGAACAGGGGATTTCGCTTTCGCGCAAAGTCGATTGACGTTTCCATCGGTATCATCTCCTGCAAGTGTTGTGAGATCAATACAGGTTACCGCTCGCAATAACCAAGCAGCCTGCCATTGTTTTTTAACGGATCGGCGTTTGGTCAAAGTCGCTGCTCTTCTTTCCACTGCACTTCTATTCACATTCATACTTGCAAATATTTTTGCATCAAATGGTATTCCTTCATTCCGTTCATGATGGGCAGTTTTGGCTTTTTTGACGCCATTCCTACTTGCCTTTATTTTTGTTTTTGCCATAATTTTACTTTTGGTATTTTACTATTAATATGCTCTGGTACTAATACTAGAATCACATTATCGTATTGAGTATCAATGGTTTTAATTGAGCAGCTTGAGGACTAACATTATAAGCCGAATTTAAGAATTTTTCTGCTTTAATAAAAAAAGATGGATCATTGGCATATAAGATGGCTAATTCCTCTCCTTCTTTTATAGGGTCTCCTATTTTCTTTTTTAAGAGAATTCCGGCACCCATGTCAATTGTACTCGCTTTTGTTTCTCTTCCTGCACCTAGGCTTACAGAAGCTAAACCAATATCAAGCGCGTTTAGATGAGTGATAAATCCAGTAGTCTTACTTTTATGACTATGCGTAAATTTCGCCTTTGGTAATAAATCAGTCTCTTCTACTTCTTCGATATTTCCTCCTTGTGCGGTTACAAATTCTTTAAATTTTTCAAAGGCTGCTCCAGAAGCGATTAATCCTTGCAATTTTTTAATGCCCTCTTCTTTTGTCGAAACTACTTTTGCTAACATCAACATATTGCTTCCCAATTCCAAACACAATTGGGTTAGATCTTCTGGGCCATTCCCTTTTAAAGTATCGATGGCTTCTTTGACTTCGAGGGCATTTCCAACTGCAAAACCTAATGGTTCGTGCATAGCGGAAATGACTACAATTACTTTTCGATTCATTTTAGCACCAATCTCAATAATGATCTTCGCTAATTTTTTAGCCTCTTCTTCCGTTTTCATGAAAGCACCTTCCCCTACTTTTATATCAATCACAATCGCATCGGCACCACAAGCCAATTTTTTACTCATGATGCTTGACGCAATTAGAGAAATATTATTTACTGTACCTGTTACGTCTCTAAGCGCATAAAGTTTTTTATCCGCTGGAACTAATTTTTCATTTTGTCCACAAACCGCAATGCCATGCTTTTGTACATTTTCAATAAATACTTCTCGGGTCATGTCCACGGACAAACCACTGATGGCCTCTAATTTGTCCAGTGTGCCACCTGTATGGCCAAGCCCCCGACCTGACATTTTTGCAACAGGAACTCCAGCAACGGCAACCAAGGGTGCCAATACAATCGTGGTTTTGTCACCCACTCCACCGGTACTATGTTTATCGACTTTGATCCCCTTAATTGCTGCGAGATCAATCAAATCTCCTGACCTCATCATAATGTCTGTGAGATTGGCCGTTTCGTCGTCATTCAATCCTTTAAAATAGATCGCCATCAAAAAAGAGGCCATTTGATAATCAGGAATTTTACCAGAAACAAATCCATCAATGATCGATGATAACTCTTCCCTACTCAATTCTTTTCCATCTCTTTTCTTTTTGATTAGTTCTACCATTTTTACTGGTTGTTGGTTAGTGGATATTTGGTGCTGCTTACTAGATATTGCTTTAGTCGCTTAGCGCAAAAAAATTAGACAAAAGGTCATTGTTTGCTTAGGCACTTATGGCTGAAAAGTAACTTTCTCCAGGTGACTCAAAATCAATATCAAGGGCTTCGGCTATGGTGGAAGATATGTCTGCAAAAGTTTGGCGAATACCAATATTAGTTCCTGATTGGATCATTTTTCCGTAAGTCAAAATGGGGATATATTCTCGGGTATGATCAGTACCGGGAGCGGAAGGATCATTGCCATGATCAGCTGTGATGATGAGTAAATCGTCCTCCTTCAATTTGTCCAAAATGATAGGTAACTCATGATCAAATTCCATTAAAGATTTGGCGTATCCTTCAATGTCTCTTCGATGTCCAAACAACATGTCAAAATCAACTAAATTCGTGAATATCAAACCTTTAGAAGGCTTTCCTATGGCTTTGATTGTTTCTTTTATCCCTTCCAAATTATTGGCTGTTTTCACGTAAGTGCTAATACCCTTTCCTGCAAAAATATCGACTATTTTACCAATAGAAACCACTTCTTTTTCATGGTTTTGAATGGCATTTAATAAGTTATCGGGCGGCATTACAGAGAAGTCTTTTCTTCGACTTGTTCGGGTATAATTTCCAGATGTTCCGATGAATGGACGAGCAATCACTCGACTCACTTCATAGTCACCTTTGAGCATGTCTCTTGCTATTTGACAGATTCTGTATTGCTCTTCGATGGGATAAACATTCTCGTGCATCGCAATCTGAAAAACGCTATCGGCAGAAGTATATACAATCGGATATTTGGTGCGACAATGTTCATCCCCTAATTCATTAATCACAGCAGTTCCCGAGGCTGTTTTGTTTCCTAAGGTTGGTGTTCCGATCGCCTTTTCATACCGATCCATAAATTCTTTTGGAAAGCCGTTTGGAAAGGTTGGAAATGGTTTTTCTAAAACAGTACCGCAAATTTCCCAATGTCCAGTAGTGGTGTCTTTACCAGAAGATTTTTCAACAGCTTTGCCAAAAGCGGCTTTGGGATGATCCGTTTTTGCCAATAAATTGCTAGGATCAATATTTCCTAAACCAAGACTGGTTAAATTAGGAATTTGAAGTTGAGGATAAAACTTGGCAATATTACCAAGCGTGTTGCTTCCCTGATCATTATACAAATTTGCGTCAGGTAATTCTCCAATTCCTACACTATCTAATACAATTAAGATAACTCGATTGACCTTCATAAAGAGCGTTTTTAAATGAATGATATTGAATTGATCGAATTTTTTGGGAATTTTTTACGCAAAGTAAACACTTCATTTTACAACAAAGCGGGAATAAATATAGGATAAAGTATCAATATCTAAAGTGTTTTTGTTAAAATCCTTCTTTAAAAAAGAGAAATCCTATTAAAAATAATGGATTAACGACTGAATTTATTTTTAGAATTTAAGGTAAAAAAATGCTAAAATCCCTCGTTATCCGGCTTCAACCTCCTACCTTTGCACAAAATTTAAAAAAAGATATTTTATATGAATTCATCTTCGTTTTTATTTTGTATTTCTTTACTTTTCATTTGCTTTAGTTGTGATCAAAATTCGACTACTAAAACCGAGGAGCAAGAGGTTGCTGCAGTAAAACTATTGCCAAGCGAAGTTATTTATAATGAAGTGATGAAAATTCATGATGATGTCATGCCCAAAGTAAAAGACATCAATCGATTACAAAAGCAATTAAAAGCCAAATTAGAATCGCCAGAGGCGACGACTAATCAAAAGGAGATTCAAAGTCTTTTACAACAATTAGATCTAGCGGACAAAAGTATGTGGGATTGGATGGGAGCATTTAAACAACCAAATAAAAACAGTCCTCAAGATAGCATCATTCAATATTTAAAACAGGAAAAAATCACTATTTCAAAAGTAAGTGAAGACATGTTGAATAGTATTGCTAAGGCCAAAAAATATTTAAATCAATAAAATTTTAGCACACTACAAACAAAATCCAATGAGACGAGAACTTCAAGGATGGCATAGCCCAGCATTAAACAAACATATGGAAATCGCTACGTATGGACATTATGGACATGCGCTATTGATGTTACCTACAGCAGCAGCTGATTATTTAGAATATGAACGTTTTCAATTAATTGATGCGATCAGTGAACCTATCAATTCTGGAAAATTCAAAGCCTTTTCTATCAATAGTATCAACTCTGAAAGTTGGTTGAACAGCAGAATGTATCCTCCGCACAAAGCTATTCGGCATGCGCAATTCAATGATTATATTATCAATGAAGTAGTCCCTTTTATAAGGAACCATACTAGCCATGATACGCCGATCTATATTACAGGTGCTTCGCTTGGCGCTCTACATGCTTGTAATCTTTTCTTTCGCCATCCTGATATTTTTGCAGGAACCATTGCGATGAGTGGGAACTATGATTTGACCACTTATACAGATGGATATTTTGATGATCAGGTCTATTTTAATAGTCCAGAACATTATCTTAAAAACTTGGATGATGATTATTTCCTTCCTATGCTGCGCCAAAAGAAACACATTCATCTCTTGACTGGATCTGGAAACTATGAGACTCCTGATGCTACTCGTCGGTTTTCTGCTTTGCTTTCTTCAAAAGGTATTCCGCATGAGTTAGATGTTTGGGGACATGATATGCCGCATGATTGGCCAACTTGGCGAGCAATGCTTCCATATTATTTACAGTCTAGATTTTAGCCTGTTCTGACCTTCGGTGGGGCAAGATTTTCACTCCGTTTCGATTGGTTGTTGGCCTCTTGTAGTGAAGGTACTTTTACGGAAAATTGACAAAAACGGGTAAGCGAATTTAAGTTTCATTTGTTGCTAAAGTATCAACTATTCTAATTTTTGATTACGAGTTGTTAATCATTTATTGGGAATAAACGTTAAGATGAACTTTCAAACATGATCCAAAATAAATTCATCGACACATGAAAAATTATATATCAAAATTTTCTTTACTCCTTTTATTATTGATTTTTTTTGCTGCTTGTCAGCAAGAAGAAAAATTACCTATCCTAGGGAATAGAGATGTAGTCAATGGGAAAACGATTTATCATACCATACCTGATTTTCAATTTATTGATCAAGATAGCAGTCAGGTAAATAACACCACATTTAAGGATAAAATATATATCGCCAACGATTTTTTTACTTCCTGTCCGACTATTTGCCCAAAGGTAAAACAACAAATGCTACGTATTTATGATCGTTTTGAGGATGAGGAACAATTGAAATTTTTGTCTTTATCCATTGATACCCGAAACGACAATGTGGCTAAATTAAAAAAATATGCCACCAAACTAGACATCGATGCTCAACGTTGGCATTTGGTTACCGGAGAAAAGGATCATATTTATGACGTTTGTGATGATTTTTTCTTGGTCGCAAAGGAAGATCCAGATGCACCAGGCGGCTTCGATCACAGTGGGATACTCATACTTGTTGACAAAAATCAAAGAGTACGTGCTTTTGCAGATGGGACGAATCCCGAAAAAGTAGATGAAATGATGAAGAACATTGAAAAATTGTTGAAGGAAGGGTAATTGGTTATT